>NZ_JBWKJZ010000045.1:0-61095 GCF_056431945.1 Streptomyces sp. NPDC045778 | reverse complement strand
GGCCGGACGAACTCCCACTCGGCGTCCGACAGTTCATGGCGACGTATCACGACACCATGATCCACCAGCAGTGAACATTTGACGACACCGCCTAGTACGAGTGCTCGAAGGCGGCATGCCCGAGTACAGCGGAAGCACCGGCGCACACTCCGCCCGAGGACGACCCACTGCTCACTGAGCCCGCCTGTCTCGGGAATGCGGGAGAGTCCGCGCGTGCCTGTGGGCCGGATTCCGTGGTTGGTCACGGCATCCGGCCCACGAGTGCGATGCCGCTGGGAGCGGTTACGGCGGGGCGGGCGGAGGTGTTACGCCCTCCACTCCACGTCGTAGGCGCCCATCTTGCTCTTGCCGCAGCTCATGCCGAACTTCCAGTTGCCGCGGCCCATCCACCGTCCGTAGTGCGACGTGCCGTCCCAGCACTCCACCATCGCGCGGGCCATGCCCCTGGTCACGCTGCAGTTGGCGGTCCAACCGTGGGTGGTCGTCTTCCAGTTGGTGCAGCGGTAGCCCGGGCCGGCGGCCTGGGCGGGGGAGGCCGTCATGACGCCGCAGGCCGCGGTCAGGGCGATGGCGCCGACGGATGCCGCGACCTTGGCGCGCACGGTCGAGAACTTCACTTCACGTCGTCCGTTCTGTGGATGAGATCGGCGACTCGCCTTTCGAGTCGCCTTCGCGGGCGGCCTGATGAGCCCCCTTCAGATAGGGGGTGAGAAGGCCGAATCACCGGAAAGGCATGTGTCCCCGCCGGGCCCGTCGAAGATCATGTACCGACCGTGATCAATGTGCATAATCCTCCGCCTGTGATCCCCCTCACCGTTCGGGTCACAGGCGTACGCGCCCCTGCTGGCTGGGCTGTGCTCCCCCGGGGCGGTACGTCTCCCGCCCCCCGCATCGCTCAGTCCTTCTTCGCGGCGTCGGCTGTGCGCGGCCGGTGATCCGTGTCCGGTGCGGCGGTCGGGGTGGCACGGGGGCGGCCGGTGACCGTGAGCAGCGCAGCTGTCGTCAGGCCGAGGGCACCGGCCGCGAGGAGTTGCACTCTGTAGTCCAGGGTCGCCACCAGGGCTGTGCCCGCGAGGAGGGCGAGGCCCGTCGGTGCGAACACCAGTGTGTTCGCGGTGGCTGCCACCCGGCCGAGGAGTTCGCCCGGTGTCTCCTTCTGCACCGTGGTCAGGGCGCTGATGAGCGGCCAGGGCAGGCCGAGGCCGATGAGCAGGCTGCCGGCCACCACCGCGGGGAGGAAGCCGGTGGTCCGGCTCAGCGCCCCGAGGGCGAAGAGGGTGAGGCCGAGTCCCGACAGGAGGCGGGCCGGGACGCGGCGCATGAGCGCCCCGGCCGTGAGACCGCCGATGACCGACCCGAGCCCTTGGACCGAGCTGAGGACGCCGGCGAATGCCGCGGGCTGGTGCAACCCGCTGTCCAGGAGCGCGTAGGTCGCCGTGCTGCTGAGACTCGATGCCGTCATCGCGCAACCGCCTGCAAGCACCAGGGCGCGCAGTGTCGTGTGCCGCCACAGGTGGCGGATGCCGTCCGCGGTCTCGGCGGTCCAGTTGCGCCGTGGCCGGCGTGCGGGCGCGGTTTCACGTACGCGGATCAGGCTGAAGGCGGCCGCACCCAGCAGGAAGGACAGCGCGTTCAGCAGGGCGACGGTCGGGCCGCCCAGAACCGTGAACAGGCCCGCGCCGATCAGAGGACCGAGCAGGCTGGTGCTCTCGATCGCGGTCCGTGACAACCCGTTGAAGTCCGCGCGCAGTTCGCCTGGAATGGCGGAGGCGATCAACGCGGCCTCAGCGGCGTCCATCAGTACGGCTCCCGTGCCCACCATGGTCAGTACGGCGAAGAGCAGCCAGACGTCCCCCGAGGAGCGCACGGCGAGGGGCACCGTCATGACCGCGGCCAGCACCAGGCTCGTGGTGATCAGGAGCGTGCGGCGGCGCATCCGGTCGGCAGCATTGCCGAGGAACGGTCCCGCCAGGGCCGGTGCCCAGGCACAGAAACCCACCAGGGCGGCCAGGCTGTCCGACCCGGTGAGTTCTTTCACCCAGACCCCGGAGGCGAGCAGCATGGCCGAGTCCCCGAAGCCGGAGACGACGACTCCCGCCAGGTAGACGCGGGCGTTGCGGTCCCGCAACACCGTGAACAGGCCCACCGCCATGCCCGCCCCCTTGCTCACCTCGTGGACTTCGGCACCCTACCCCCAACAGTTTGGTTGGGGGTAGGGGTGCTGAGGCGAGGGATGCGCTTTACTGACTGGCGTGACCGACGCAGATCCCGTCCTGAGAGCACTCGCCCATCCCCTGCGGCTGCGGATGCTCACGCTCATGTGGCCCGGACCGATGTCGGCAGCCGAACTCGCTCGTGAGCTGGACATCTCGCACGCCCTTGCCAGCCGGCACCTGCGGCGCCTGGATGCCGTCGGCCTGGTGGGCCTGGCCGAGGAACGCACTCGCCGCGGAGGCAGGGAGCGCCGCTACCGAACCGTCCACGGCTCCCCGTTGTCCGACCGCCGCGACGGGGCCCGGATGCTGGCAGCGACCCTGGCGCACACCCTTCAAGAGCGTGCCGCGCGCCGCAGGCCGGACGGCAGGGGGGCGACGGTAGACGCGGAACTGTGGGTCGCCCCGGAGACGTGGGAAGCGGCCCGGCAGCGAATCGCCGAGGTGATGGCCGAACTCCACGACGCCGCACGCCCACCACGCACGCCCGGCACCATGCCCGTGGGCCTGAGCCTGATGGCCTTCCCTCTGCAAGAGGCACCACACGCCGAGGCCGACCGGGAATCGTGACGAGCGCCATCCTTTGCTGATGGCTGTCGCCGACACAGTGAACCGCCCTGTCCCCCACGTGGGGGACAGGGCGGTTCACTGTGTGGGCAGACACCCCTGTTCACGCGCGGGGCCGCTCACGGGGCGTGGGCCGTCAGACCCGGGTCAAGGTGTACGTACCCGTGCCGTCCTGCCGGCCGCTGGAGTACTGGCGTATGAACTCCCCGTCCGCGTACCGGTCGTGGCCCATCATGGAACCGGAGTATTTGTTCTGCACACCGATCTTCGAGCTACCGGGTACGTCGCGGTAGATGTAGAACCGCTGGAGGTCGTCCTCCGTGCAGGAGGTCGTCGTCAGGGCCGCCCGTTCGGCGCCCGGGTTCTGCCCGGCGATGGTCGCGCACCCGCCGATGCCCCAGTTCCACAGGGTCGCCTCGATGACCCCGTTGTTCTCCGTCACGTTGCACAGGCGCCAGTTGTCCAGGTGGGCGCTGAAGATGCTGGAGGGCCGCAGGCGGACACCGTCGGCAGCCAGGATCGGCGCGCCCCAGGACAGGGGTTTGCCGGGTACGGCGATCTTGTAGACCTCGGCCTGGCAGTCGAGCGCGGCCCGCGCGCCGCGCTTGGTGGCCTTGGGCTGGTCGGCGGACGTGCCACCGGCGAGCGCCGGGGGCTGCGCGAGGCGGTCCTGCTTCTGCTTCGCCGTCGGCGCCACGGCGCCCGCCGGACGCTCGGCCTTCGCGGCGGCCGAGCCGCAGTCGAGGAGGGTCTGCGCCTTGGCCATGATGCTGCCCGGGGGCACCTGGTCCTGGCAGCGCACCGCGCCTTCCTCAAGGGTGGTGTAGGTGGTGAAGCTGCCGCCGCCGGATCCCTCGATCCACTTCAACGCCCAACTGCCGTCGCCCCCTTGGACGCGGTTGCAGTTGAGGCTTCCGTACGTGCCGGTGACCTTCTTGGTGCCCTTGTACACGCCGTAGTAGCCGGCCTGGTTGAAGTTCCACGCGACCGAATTCGACTCGGTGCTGGTCGAGGAGGACTCGACCTTGACATTCAGGCCCACGCTCGCGCCGGCTTTACCGAGGGTCTCGGAGGCGAATCCGCCCTCGATGCTGTTGTTGAGGCCCACGGAGACCGTGATGGTCGTCTGCGTGCTGGTGGTGACGGTCTGGTTGCCAGTGGTGCCCTCGGTGACGAACCAGCCCTTGAAGTGGGTGATCGTCGGGGACACTTCGGTGGACTTGATGTACGGGTGCCGTGTGCCGAGGTCGGCCGACGTACAGCTGTCGCCGAGCCGGGGTGTGGCCGTGGCCGCGGGTGCTGCGGCAGCCGGTGTGGCGGCGAGGCCCATGGCGGCGACCGCCGTGGCGGCCACCGTGGCGGTCACCGCCGTGAGCGATCTGCCGACGCGGCTGACGGGTCCTGTGGAACGCATCGTTGCCCATTCCCCCTGGTCGTGTACATGTCTGGTCGGGGGTGAATGTAGCGGCCACAGGGGTGGGGGCGTGAGATCGGAACTGGCCACCACCTGGAGGGGCTTATTCCGCGCCTGGTGGGAGCGTGGGCGGTTCTCCTCGCCGTGGCGCGGCTCTCCTTGCCTGACGGGCCTGGAGGCACCTCGCGGTGGCTCCGCTCAGGAGGTGCGGGCTTCGGCGACGGCGAGGCTGTCCTCGTACACCCGGAAGCCTGCGATCAGCCCCTGCTCGACGACGAAGTGGACCGCGAAGGGGCAGTGGTACGGCTTGCCGGTGGCGCGCACTCTCCCGGCGAGGTGGCCTGTGATCACGCCGTGGACGCCGTCCGCGATGACCGTGTCGGGCCCGGCCCGTTCCGGATCGGGGCGTACTCCCGCCGCCAGTTCTCGGAAGTGGTCGCGGCCTCCGCGCGTGTCCTCCGGAGGCCGATCCAGGGGACGGCCGGATTCAGCGCTATGTGCCAGTCGATCCGTTCGGCGAACAGGGCGGCGATGTTGTCCGGGTCGCCGTGGGCCACCCTCGCCAGGAATTCCTGGACGACAGCGCGGGTGCGCTCGGTCGCGGCGGCGGAGCCGTCGGAACAGGTCACAGGGACACACGCCCTTCGCATACGCGGGACTTCCCTGACCGCCCCCAGCCCTCGGCCCTCAGCCCTCAGCCCTCAGCGAATACGGGGGGCTAGCCGCCCGCACATCCCCGTCCCTGCACCGACGCGCGAGCCTCAGTTGTGGGGAGTTCCCGCAGAAGGCGGAGCAGGCCAGCTCTGTCAGCCGCAATGACCCGAACAGCCCCGCGACCGGGAGGACGTCCGCGCGGTTGGCAGCCTGAGGCAGGTCGTGACTGTGAGCCTTTTCCAACCTGTAAGGGAGCCGATCGGTGCTTGACAGCTGTGGCTGATCGGCTGTTGCTACTGCGGCCGCTGAGGCTGGGTTGACGGACCTGGTGGGCAGCAGGCTGAACTCCTCTTTGGAGGCGTTGGGGTGGGCCCTCTCGTGTTCCCCTGAAGGTGACTCACGTGCCGGCGCCAGCCTGCTTATGCGGCCTGGACCTGCTGGATGGCTGATCGGTAAATGCGTAGCGTGTTGTTGCAGGCGTGGGGATACTGCCTCGGTGACCCGTTCTGCACTGCCTCAACCGCTTCGGCCTCGTGCGTTGGCGCCCGGAGACCTCCTCGTCATCGCGTCGCTGTCCGGTCCGCTCGACGTCAGGTACGTGCCCGACCTTAAGCGGGCGGTGACCGTGCTTGAGCGGATGGGATTCCGCGTGCGTCTCGCGCCGCTACTCGAAACCGGGCGGCACCATTGGTGGAGCGCGGCTCGGCCGGCGGAGATCGCCGAGGAGTTCAACGCGCTTCTGCGTGATCCTGAGGTGCGCGCGATTATCGCGCACGACGGTGGGACGACGGTGCTCGGTTACCTCGACCTGATCGACGACGAGGCGATCACTGCTGACCCCAAGCCAATCCTCGGCTACAGCGACATCTCGCTGCTGCATCTGGTGCTCCATGCGCGCACGGACCTGGTCGGCTTCCATGCCGATCTGGCCACCCCTGGACTCGGCGGGCACTGGCAGGCCGTGCCCGCGGTGCGCCAAGCGGAGCTTGAGAAGCTCTACCGGGCGCTGTTGTCCGGCCCAGAGGCGATCGGTGCGCTGCCCGTCAGCCCGTCGTGGGAGTGCTGGCGTGCCGGTCGCGCCGAAGGCCGGCTGATCGGCGGGTTGCTCAATCGCATCGTGCTGTCGCAGGCGACCCGTTACGCGCTCCCGCTCGAACGGTTCGACGGCGCGGTGCTGTTCTGGGAGGAGATGGGCTGCCAGGCAGCGCATGTGTGGAGCTATCTGCAGGTGCTGCGGCACCGAGGGATCCTCGATCGGATCTCCGGCATGGTTGTGGGCGTGCCGTATGCGATCGACGGGTTCGGGACGGACGCTTCGCCGACCCTCCGCGAGATCGTCCTCGACGTCCTCGACGATCGTGACATCGCGGTCCTTGGCAACGTCGACTTCGGACATGCCGGTCCGAATCTGCCGATGCCGGTGGGCATCCGCGTCGCCCTTGATGCGCAGCAGCGGACGTTGTCGCTGCTCGAACCGGCGGTGCGGGTCACTCATGACGATGAACCGGTCAGCTGAGCAACATGGATCAGTGAGGCTCTTCGCGTCCTCAGGTTGAGACGGCCAGTTCCAAGGTGAGGACGGCTTTGACCAGGTCGGTGATGCGGGTGGTGCTGCATCGGAGTTTGCGCAGGAGCCGCCACGTCTTGAGAGTGGCCATGGCCTGCTCGACGAGTGCGCGGATTTCGGCGTGTGAGCGGTTGACGGCCTGCTGACCTGTGGACAGCGTCTCCCACCGTCCCCAGTAGGGAAGGCGAATGGTGCCGCCGGATCCCCGGTCGCCCTTGTCTGCCCAGCACTGTACGCGTGCTTTGGCCAGGGCATCGATAATGCCGTGTGTCCGTGCGGCCTTGATGTCGTGGACCGCGCCCGGCAGCGCGGGTGAGGCCCACAGCAGTCGCCCCGCGGGGTCTGTGATGACCTGCACGTTCATGCCATGTTTTTTGTGTTTGCCCGAGCAGAAGGGCCGGTCGGTGGCGATGCGGTCGATCGGCAGCAGCGTGCCGTCCAGGATTACGAACGCCTTCATGGAGGCGATCCTGATCGCCTGGACCAGGGTCGGTGCCTCGGAGGCCAGGATCTCTACCGCTTCGGCGACGTATCGGTAGGCGGTGGTGGTGCCGATGCCGAACCCGGCAGCGAGTTGGGCATAGTGTGACCGGATCGCAGATGCGCGAGGACGAGCAGTGCCTGCCGTCCGGCGGGCAGCCGGCGCCATCGGGTACCGCGTCCCCGGCGCCTGGTCCGCAGGCGGACAGGTAGCGCAAACTCTCGGTGGACACATCAACGCCGCACGGGTAGACAAGCACGCGGAAGCTCCTGGCGACAGGTGATCTTGGTCGTAAACCCGTCTACCAGGAGCTTCTTCACGTCCCGACAGCGACCCCAGCCCAACTACCGACCCACCGCGACAGGTTGGAAAAGGCTCAGTGTGTGCGGCAATTCGGGCGGAGTCCGAGGCGGGCCGGGCCGGGAAGGGGGGATCGCCCCGCCATGCCGACGTCGTGCCCGGCGCGGCCAGCTCGTACGCCTCGTACGCCTCGTACGCCTCGTACCCTCGTACGGCGACGTGCAGGCGCGGTGCTCGACTCCGGCCAAGGGCCCCTGCCCCGCGATGGATCCGCGCCATGGGCAGTCGCCCCGCGCACCGCCGGAGTCGCCACGATGCTCGCCCTCCTGGCCGCCGTCGCGACGCGCGGGCGGGGAAGAGACCTGGGGCCCACGGAGTCGACACGGAGTCGGCCGTGACGGCGCCACAGTCGCCCGGTGCCCCCTGGAGCCGACCGAGTCGCGGCGGGCGGCGAAGACCTGACGGGAATTCAGCAGAAGCCAAGGCCCCGAAGATTCCCCGCACCTCAGTGAAACGAGAAAAGAAACAGATCTCAAAAGGGCCTGGAACGCGCACGCTCAGCCGATAGTGAGCGTAATACCGACAAGCAACTGACCGTCGGCGCCGCCCCCGTGACGACGTGCGCACTCGGTACGTAATCAGCCCCGGGGTGTGAAGCAGGGAGGGAGGTGTGAAGGCGAAACGTGCGGGCGTCCGACGCGTGCACGCATATGCCGTGCGCACACCCTTCTCGCTGCTTTCCGCCAGTTCTTGAATTTCCGGTACTCCGCAGCAGAGACCTGTACGGGAAGTGGTGATGTGCGGTGATCGCGATTCTTCTCCGCGGGGCTCCCGAAGGTATGGAGCCGGTGTTCGAACTGGACGCGTCGGCGTTGCCGGAGCGTGTCGCCGTTCCGTACTACGGCTGTTATCAGCATTTCGAGCGCGTCGATGATGTCGCGCGCGTCGAGGGCCGGTCATTGCCGGTTTTCCGGTTCATCTATCGCACGAAGATCGCCGAGTAGGTGATGGGCATGGCTGCGTCGAATGCGGAACCGATCGCGGTGATCGGTGCGGGGTGCCGCTTCCCGGGCGGGGTGGAGACCCCGGGCGGGCTCTGGCGCCTGGCAGCCGAGGGAAGGTCCACCGCGGGCCCGGTCCCCGCGGGCCGCTGGGACGCCGCGGGGCTGGCAGCGGTGCACGACCGGGAGTTGGCGGCCCGCGCCGGCCACGGCTGCTTCCTTCAGGGGGACGTGTGGGCGTGGGACCCCGCGGCGCTGTCGGTGGCTCCGAACGAGCAGGCGTGGGTGGACCCGCAGTTCCGCGTGCTGGCGGAGGTGGCCTGGGAGGCCGTGGAACACGCGGGGCTTCCGGTCGGCCGCCTGCGCGGAACTCCCACCGGCGTGTACATGGGCACCTACGCCCCGGACAACCTCTTCCGCGAGGCCCGTCCGGTCCAGGACGCACCCAACAGCCCCTACCTGTTCGGGAACTTCACCGCGAGCGCGGCGGGGCGCGTGGCGTTCGCCATGGACCTGCGCGGCCCGGTGATGGTCATCAGCACGCACTGCTCCTCGGGCCTCGTCGCCCTGGACACCGCGTGCGGGGCGTTGACGCTCGGCGAGTGCGACACCGCGTTGGCCGGGGCGGTACTGCTGATGCTCTCGCCCGAGACCCACTACTACGAGGCCCCTCTGCTGCTGTCGAAGCGCGGCGCCTGCCACGCGTTCGACGCCCGCGCCGACGGCTACGTACGCGGGGAGGGGGCCGGAGTCCTGGTGCTCAAGCGCCTCGCCGACGCACGCCGCGACGGGGACCGGGTGCTCGCGGTCATCCGCGGGTCGGCGGTGAACAACGACGGGCAGGCCAGCCGGCTGACCGCGCCGTCGACCGAGATGCAGCAGCAGGTGTTCACGGCGGCGGTCCGGCGGGCCGGGATCGACCCGGGCGAGGTCGGCCTGGTGGAGGCGCACGGACCGGGCACCGCGGTGGGCGATCCGGTCGAGTACACCTCCCTCCACGCGGTGTACGGCAAGGGACGGGGCCGGTGCGCCCTGGGGTCGATCAAGACGAACATCGGGCACTGCGAGCCGGTCTCCGGCATCGCCGGGGTCATCAAGGCCGTGGAGTGTCTGCGGCGCGGCAGGATCCCGCCCAACCTCCACTTCCAGGACTGGAATCCGGCGATCGACCGGGACGAGCCGTCCCGCCTCTTCGTGCCCACCGCGCCGCTGTCCTGGCCTGTTCCCAAGGCCGCGCGCCTGGCGGCGGTGTGCTCCTACGGGGTGACCGGCACGAACGCCCACGTGGTGCTGGAGGCGGCCCCTGCCCCTGCCCCTGGAAGGCGCCGTCCGCGGCGTGCGCCACGCGGCACGAGCCCGGCTGCGCTGTTCCTGGTCTCCGGCACCTCCCCGCAGTCGCTGACCCGTGCGGCCGTTCGCCTCGCCGACTGGCTGGAGGGCGACGGCGCGAGCACGGGCCTGCCCGACGTGGCCCACACGCTCGCGCTGCGCCGCTCCCATGCCGAGCACCGCCTGGGCATCGTCGCCCGCGACCGCGGCGAACTCATCGCGCGTGCCCGCGCGTTCGCCGCCGACAACGCGGCGAACGGGGTGCTCAGCGGCGTGCCCGTACTGCCTCCCGGCCACGCCGGACCGGTACTCGTCTTCACCGGACAGGGATCCCAGCGGCCCGGCATGTGCCGGGGCCTGCTCGCGAACGAGCCGGTCTTCGCCCGGGCCATCGACGGCCTGGAGCCGCTGATCCACGCGGAGGCCGGGTTCTCCCTGCGGGAGATGATCGCGGAGCCGGAACGGCTGCGGGGCATCGACCGCGTCCAGCCCGTCCTGTTCGGCGTGCAGGTCGCTCTGGCCGCGCTGTGGCGCTCCTGGGGCGTCACCCCGGCCGCGGTGATCGGACAGTCCCTCGGCGAGGTCGCCGCCGCCGTGGTCGCCGGCGCCCTCACACCCCAGGACGGGGCCAAGGTGATCTGCCGCCGCTCGGCGCTGCTTGCCACCATCTCCGGCGGCGCGATGGCCTCGGTCATGCTCAGCGCCGACCGGACCCGCGCCGCGATCGAGGAGGCCCGCGCCGACAGGGTGTCCCTTGCGGTGCTCACCGCTCCGGACACCACTGTGATCAGCGGTGACGCCGCCCAGGTGGGAGCCCTGGTCAAGACCTGGACGGCCGCGGGGGCCGTGGCACGGACGATCGACGTGGACGTGGCCTCGCACTCCCCTCAGGTCGACCCCGTCCTCAAGGAGTTGCGCCAGGTGCTTGCCGATCTGCCCGCGGCCGAGCCGGGCAAGGGGTTCTTCTCCACCGTCAGTGACGACCCGGGCGCCCCGGGACCGCTGGACGCCTCCTACTGGGTGCGCAACCAGCGCGACACCGTCCGCTTCCGCACCGCCGTGCAGGCGGCGCTGGCCGCCGGGCACCGCCTGTTCATCGAGTGCGCCGCGCACCCCCTGGCGGTCCGCCCCATCCTGGACACCGCGGAGGCGGACGGTGTCCGCGATGCCGTCGCGGTCGGCTCCCTGCGCCAGGGCCTCGACGACACGGAGGCTTTCCTGGCCCATGTGGGACAGCTCCACTGCGCCGGCTACGACGGGATCGACTTCACCACCCGCTACGGCGACGGCGCGCCGGCCGAGGTGCCGGGCACCGCCTGGCACCGCACCCGGCACGGCGGCGACCAGGAACCGTACACCCTGCTCGCCCCCCGTCTGGTCGGCGCCGGCCAGCATCCACTGCTCGGCGGCCACGTGACCGACCCGGACACTCCCGGGCGGCATCTGTGGCAGACCCCGCTCAGCCCGAAGCGGCTGCCCTGGCTGGGTGACCACCAGGTCGCCGGCACGCCGGTGCTGCCCGGCACCGGCTTCGCCGAGATGCTCCTGGCCGCGGGCGCCGAGGCCTTCGGCACGACACGGGTGCTCGTGCGGGACCTGCGCGTCGACCGTCCGCTGGTGCTCGATCCCGAACCGGAGGTCACCACCCGCCTGGTGCGTGAGGGGGATTCGGCCCGCGCCGAAGTGCTCACCTCGACCCGTGACGGCGCCCTGGTGCACGCCCGCGCCACCGTGCACCCGCTGCCCGACGGCGAGCCGGCACCCCGTCTCGAACCCGGCGCGCTGGCCGCGCCGGACTGGACGGACACGGCCCCGGCCGACCTGTACCGGCACTTCCGCACGCGGCACGACGTCCAGCACGGCCCGGCCTTCACCGCCGTCGACCGCATCCAGCTCCACCCCGCACGCGACCGCGCCCTCTCCCACCTCGCGACGGCCGACAGCGCCCGCGTCTCCGCCTGGATGATGCGCCTGCACCCCGCACTGGCCGACGAGCTGGTGCAGACCGTGGTGGCCGCCTGGCTCGCCTACTGCCCTACCAGCCCCGGCCCGGTGGTGGTCGCCGGCTTCGACGAGATCCGCCTGTACGGCCCCACCGGCCACACCCGTCTGTGCTCGGCCGCACTGCACCAGGCCGACGACCTGTCCTGCACCGCCTCCGCCCGCCTGGCCACCGCCGACGGGACCGTCGTGGCCGAGGTCCGCGGCCTGCGCCTGGCCAACATCACCCCGCCCGAACAGCGTTACGCGGCCCGCCTGGCCCACCTGACCTGGAACCCCGAACCCCGGGCCCGCGCCCCGCAGGCGAGCACACAGCAGTGGCTGGTCATCACGCCCGAGGACGCCCCGTGGGGAGGGCGGCTCGCCCGTCTCCTGGGCAAGAAGGCCGCCGGAAGCCGCTGCCTCACCCACCCCGCGGGCCGGCCCCTGGACCACACGCGGCTCAGTCACACCCTCGATGACGGGACCCGACCCGCCCGCACCCACGTGCTGTTCGTCCTCGGTGACCCCGGCACCCCTGCCCGCGCGGCCCGCGCCGCCGTGCGGCACACCGTGGACCTCGTCTCCCTCCTGGCCCGGCGGAGCACCCCGCCGCGGCTGTGGGTGATGTGGCGCGGCGACGACGCGATGGCCGCCGCCGGCGTGCGCGGGCTGCTGCGCTGCGCCGCCTTCGAACACCCCGAACTGGAGCCCAGCAGCCTGGAGGTGACCGGGCACACCCCGCTGGAGGCGGTCCTCGACGACCTCCTCGACCCCGACCAGCCCCTCACCGAGATCGCCTGGCGGCACGGCGTGCGCCACCTCGCCCGCCTCCGGCCGGGCGCGCCCGCCGCGCCGGGCTCCCCGGGCCTGCCGCGCCTGGTCAGGCCGGGGGGCAGCTACCTGGTCACCGGCGGCCTCGGCGGCCTCGGCCTGCTCACCGTACGCCGCCTCGCCGAGCGCGGGGCCCGCCACATCACCGTGTGCGGCCGCGGCGCACCCGCACCCGCCGCCGCGCGGGAACTGGAGGAGCTGCGCACCACCACGGGCGCCACCCTCACCGTGGTACGCGGCGACATCGCCGAGCCCGCCACGGTGCACCGCGCCCTCACCGCGGCCGCCGAGGACGGCCTCGCCCTGCGCGGCGTCGTGCACGCCGCCGGCGTCGTCGAGGACGCCACCCTCGCCAACCTGGACAGCGACCTGCTGGAGCGGGTCTGGCGCGGCAAGGCCGCGGGCGCCTGGGCCCTGCACGAGGCCACCCTCGACGCGGAACTCGACTTCTTCGCCCTCTACTCCTCACTCGCCTCCCTGACCGGATCCCCCGGGCAGGGCGCCTACGCCGCCGCCAACGCCTACCTCGACGCTCTCGTCACCCACCGGCTCGCCGAGGGCCTTCCGGCCACCGGCATCCACTGGGGCGCCTGGAGCCGCGTCGGACGCGGCCGGCACCTCGCCCGGAAGGGCTTTGTGCTGATCTCGCCGGAGGACGGCATGGACGCCTTCGAGCGCATCCTGGCCGAAGGCCACCACCAAGTCGCCTACTCCCCGATCGACATGGCCCTGTGGACGGCCCCGTACCCGGCCCTGCGCCGCTCCACGCTCCTGGCCGACCTGCTCACCGGCGCACCGGCCGCGCCCGGCGACGACGCCGCCCCGGTACGCGAGGAACTCCTCACCGCCGACAACGACGACGAACGCCACCACCTCCTGGAGGCCTTCGTCATCGAGCAGGTCCGCGAACTGCTCGGCGGCACCGCCCGCCACATCGGCGCCCACACCAGCCTGGTCCTCCTCGGCCTGGACTCCCTGGGCGCCGTCCAACTCCAGCAACGCCTCCAGCACGCCCTGAAGGTCGACATCAAACCCGGCGTCATCTGGGTCAAACCCAGCGCCGCGGCCCTGGCGGACTGGCTCCTGGAGCAGCAGTTCACCGGCCGCGCCGACGCCCCCTCCCCGTCCGCCGCCCCAGAACCGGACCGCGACCTTGCGAGGTGACGCCCCGTGCTGCCCGAAACCACCCCCACACCCGGCCCCCACACCCCGGCCGCCACCGGCCGCCGCCGCTGGTGGTGCCCCGCCGTCCTCTGTGCGGTGATCGGCGCGGCGGGCGTCGGCTTCCAGCTATGGGTGTTCGTCCGCTGGGCCGCCGACGGGAACCTGCACGCCTACCCCTCCGGCGGCTACACCATCCCGACCCCGATGAAGATCGCCACCAGGGTCACGGAAGCCGTGCTGCCGGCGGCCTGGGCGGCGGGGATCTGGTGGTGCCGGCGGCGCTCCCGCGCCGCCGGGCGGGTCACCCTGCCCGCCGCCCTGCTGGCGGGCTGCTCCCTGTCCTTCTGGCAGGACGGCTACCTCAACGCCTCCACCCACACCATCGGGCACAACCGCTACGGCCTCAACGTACTCAGCTGGGGCCCCTACCTGCCCGGTTGGACCGGCCCGCAGAGCGGGGTGAAGGCCGAGGTGGAGAGCGTGCTCACCCTCGGCGCGTACGTCGCGCTCATCCTGTGGATCTCCATGGGCGTGGCCATCGCCACCCGGCTGCGCCGGTGGCGGCCGCGGTGGGGCAACGCCCGCGTGGCCGCGGTCACGGCCGCGGCCTGCCTGGTCCTGGACCTCCCCATGGAACAGACGTATCAGCGCGTCGGCGGATACGGCTACGTCTACGCCCTGCCCCGCCTCACGCTCTTCGAGGGCCACTACTACCAACTGCCGCTCTCCTCCCCGGTGTCCATGATCTTCCTGGTCGTCATGCCGGTGGTGCTGATGACCCTCTACGCCCCGCCCGGCCGGGAAGTGTGGATCTTCGAGGGCTCGCTCCGGCTCCCCCGCCCCGCCCAGACATGGGTCCGGCTGCTCGCGGGCGTCGGATACATGACCGTCGCCGTCGCGGCAGCCCTGCTGTTCATCACCGCCGCCGCGCTCACCATCGGCCACCCGGTCGGCTTCCCTGCCTGGTTCAGCCCTCCGGCCACCTGAGCCGTCCCCGATCCGCCCCCACCCTGGCCACTACCCCCAGCTGAGGAGAACCGCCATGGACCACCACACCGGACACCCCGGCTCCCCGCGCCCCCGCTCCGGGCACGCCGTCGTCATCGGCGCGGGCATCGCCGGGCTCCTGGCCGCCCGCGCCCTCGCCGACACCTTCACCCGGGTCACCGTCCTGGAACGGGACCGCCTGCGCCCCGGCCCCCACCCGCGCAAAGGGGTGCCGCAAGGCCGCCACGCCCATGCCCTCCAGGCCCGCGGCCTGCAAGTCTTCGAGGAACTCCTCCCCGGCTTCCGACAGCAGCTCCAGGCCGCGGGCGCGCCCCTGGTGGACTTCTGCCAGGCCGCCCGCCTCCAGCTTCCCGGCGGCCGTCCCCCTCCGGTGGCTTCCGGCGTACTCATCCAGCCCGCCAGCCGCCCTCTGCTGGAGACGCTGCTGCGCACCCGCGTCACCGCCTTGCCCGCGGTACGACTGCGTGACGGCTGCACGGTGACCGGCCTGCTCACCGACCCCGCCCGGCGGCGGGTCACCGGCGTCCTCGTCACCCACCGGGCAGCCGGCGGCCTGGCGCGCACCACCCTGCGCGAGCGGGCGGACCTGGTCGTCGACGCCTCCGGCCGCGGCAGCCATCTGCCCGACTGGCTGGCCGCCCACGGCTTCCCGCGGGTCACGGAGACCACCGTGGACGCCCGCGTCGGCTACGCCACGCGCGCCTACCGCGCCGGGCCCCGCTCCCCGACCGACTGGCTCGCCCTGTTCGAACCCCCGCACTTCCCCGACCGCCCGCGCGGCTGCTTCGCCCTGCACGTCGAAGACCGCCGACTCCTGCTCACCCTGCAAGGCGCGGCCGACGACCACCCGCCCACCGACGACCACGGCTTCACCGCGTTCGCGAAGTCCCTCCACAGCGACCTGGCCGCCACCCTCACCGCCCTCGAACCGGCCTCCCCTGCCTACCGGTACGCGCTCACCGCCAACCGGCGCCGCGACTACCACCGGCTCCCCGCCTGGCCCGAGGGTCTCCTCGTTCTCGGCGACGCCGCCTGCGTCTTCAACCCCGTATACGCCCAGGGAATGACCGTCGCCGCCCTCCAGGCCCGTGCGCTGCGCGTCTGGCTCCACCGGCACCCAGGGCGCGGGCCGGGTGGACCCACCCACCGGTTCCAGCACCGGATCGCCCGCATCACCGCCTGCCCCTGGGCGATGGCCACGCTCACCGACCGCGGCTGGGCCGCCGACCGGCCCCTCCCGCCCGCCGTGCGCGCCGGACAGTGGTATCTGGGCCAGTGGCAGGACCACATCCCGCATGACCCACGCATGTTCGAGGACTTCGCCCGCGTCGCCAATATGCTCGCCGGCCCCGCCGCCCTCGTCCGCCCCCGCCATCTGGCCCGCGTCGCCGCCACGTCGGCCGCGGACCACTGGCGCCACGGGCCCGGGCCCCGTCCCCCCTGACGGACGGCGGGCAGGACAGGGCGCCGCCCAGGCCCCGGCGCCACCGACCCTGCGCAGGGCACCGCTCATAGAGCCGCAGCTCCGTGCCCCAGCGGCTCCCTCCTGGTCGGGGCCCGCCGTGCGGCCCGACCCACCACTCCGCCCGACCCACCATCCCGAGGACTCCACCATGGCCTCCACGCAGACGCTGTCGCTCACACAGATCCGGGACATCCGACGATCCGGCCGGGCGGGCATCATCGGCGTACTGGTGATGCTCCTGTCGCTCTTCTCGGCCCCGCAGCGCTTTCCCGAACTCTTCCCGAACTGGGGACAGTCGGGCGCACACATGCGTGCCTGGTTCGCCGAGCACCGCACCGCTGTCGTCCTCCAGACCTTCACCGCCGGCATCGGCCTGATCCTGTTGATCTGGCTCGTCGCCGGACTCGCCGCCTGCCTCGAAGGACACGGGCACCGGACCGTCGCCACCCGCGTCATGACACCGGCGGCCGTCGCCGCCTCCCTGTCCGTGCAGATCACCAGCCCGCTGTGGCTGCTGATGGGCCTCGGCGGCACCGCGGGCCACCCCACCAACGACATGCTGGTCCACTACACCTTCGAAGCCGGGTTCGTGAGCTACCAGTTCTTCCAGCTCTACGAGGCCTTCCTGCTGACGGCCGCCGGGATCGCCTTCCGCCAGACGCGGCTGTTCCCCGCCTGGGCCTCCACCGCCACCTTCGCGATCGGCGCCGTGTGCGCCCTCGGCTCCCTACAGACCCTGGCAGGACAAGGATGGCCGGCGCCCGGCGCGCTGGCCTCCTTCGTGCCCTGGACGTTGTTCGCCACCTGGATGCTCACCGTCGGCGTGGCACTGCGGCGCATTCCCCTCACCGCTCCCACCGCGCCTCGGTGAACCCGCCCCACCGCGTCGTCGCACCACCACCCACACACCCGGGAGGAATCATGACCCCGCGCCAGGAACTCCGCTGGGCCGGTGCCGCCGGCATCGTCGCCCTGCCCGCCCTGGCCCTGGTCGGTCTCGTCTCGCCGGACTTCCCCCACGTCTTCCCGCACTGGGACGACTCCACCGACCAGGTCGTCGAGTTCTTCGACCGCTACTCCGCCTTCTTCGTCGCTCAGTGCTACCTGGGCTTCTTCCTCTATCCCCTGAACCTGCTCTTCAGCGCCGGGCTCACCACCGTCCTCCGCGGCGGCGGCCCCACGACCGTGTTCACCTCCCTCATCACCCCCGCCATGGTGTGGGTCCAGTCGTTCTACAACCTGGCGGCGGCCCTGTGGCTGACGGCTTCCGCGGGCGCCAGTTACCACCCCATGGACCACACCCTGGTCCGCTTCGCCTTCGAGGTCTCCCTGTTCGTGTGGCTCTCGCTCCAGCCCACCGTCTCGCTCCTGGTCTTCAGCGCCGCCATGGCGATCCGCCGAAGCCAGGCCCTGCCGCGCTGGACGGCGACCTACAGTTTCGCCACGGCGGCGCTGGGCCTGCCCAACGCCTTCCTCCTCCTGGCCAACCGCGGCTGGCTCGCCCCCGGCGAACTCCCCAGCATGTTCTTCTTCTCCCTCTTCTACCTCTGGACCGCCGTCCTCGGCGTGGTCCTGTTCCGCCTCCCCGCCCCCCTGGGGAGCCTCCCCACCACACACGAGAGGCCACGCTCGTGAGGGGCACCGGACGAAGGCCCACCGCTTCGCGGTGGCATTTGCGGTTAGTTGTCCGTACAACCATTCGCCCGCGCCACAGGTCGAACGCGCGACACAATGGCAACACCCGATGGGGGAGCTTTGAAGAAGTTCACGGCAGTGCTGGCCACGAGTCTCGTGGCCTCCTCTGCCACGCTGATCGCCGTACCCACGGCGCACGCGGGTGACGGCACCGCCCGCGGCCGTACGGAGACGGTCCAGGAGGGCGGCAAGATCTACGCCTCCTACGAGCACTGGGCCTCCGGCTTCCGCCCGGAGGACGTCACGCTCAAGATCCACGAGAAGAACAAGTCCGAGGTCCTCGCCAGCGTCCGCCTGGAAGGCACCGACAAGTGCCCCGCCGACAGCCAGTGCCGCGAGGAGGTCTTCCGGTCCGAGCCGGTCACCCTGCCCGCCATGGGCGCCTACGTGATCGACGTCGTGGCCAGGGAAGGCCAGCCGAACGAGGTCGTCCAGCGCTCGACCGGCTTCCTCAACTACGGCCTCAACCCCAAGCTGACCCTCAGCAGCAGCCACCCGTGGGTCTCCTACGACAACCCCGCCGCCAAGGTGACCGGAACCCTGGTGGCCGAGGACCCCAACACCCACGAGGTCAAGCCGTTCGCCGGGGTGGGCATGTACTACCGCGCCCGCGAGATCCACGGCGAGGGGTGGGTGTGGACGAACGAAGCGGGGCGTTTCACGACCACCAAGTACTACGACGCGTACAGCTCCGACGCCACCACCAAGTTCGAGTACATGTTCGACGAGCAGTACGAGTCGCTGAGCCTGCCCTTCCACAAGCAGGAACTGAAGCTCAAGGTGGACACCCCCACGGGCACGGTCACCGCCCCCTACGGCAGTGAGGTCCCCGTCCGGGGCAAGCTCGTCCGCATCGCGGACGACGGCACCGAGAAGCCCGTCGCCAAGGAGGTGCGGATCGGCCCCGGTACCAGCACCGACACCATCGCGGCGAGCGGGCAGGACGGCGTCCTGTCCACGGGCTACACCGTCCAGCGGAGCGAGCAGGTGCGTGTCCTGCCGACCGAGTCGAACTGGTTCACCGCGCCGGCCCCGCACACCTTCACGGTGGCCCGGCCCTCCCGGACGAGCACCCTGACGAACGTCGAAGGCAAGGTGGACAAGTACCGCAAGGTCACCTTCACCGGCAAGCTCGGCGTCACGGAGGGCACGTACCCCGAGGGCACCAAGGCCAAGATCTCCATCGACTACCGCCCCGCGGGCGGCTCCTGGACGAGCACCGGCACCTTCGACGCCGCCTACGGCACCTCCTTCAAGGCGTCCTCGCCCAAGCAGGCGGACTCGGGCGCCCGGTGGCGACTGCACATCGTCAGCGCCGGCGTGGACAGTGCCGACGTCAAGCTGGGCCGCAAGTACACGCGGGTGTGGAACGACGACGTCACGCCGGAGGGCGTGCGCAAGGGCGCGACGCTCACCGCCAAGGGCGGCCTGATGCACAAGTCCGGGTCCACCTGGCGGCCGTACTCCGGGCAAAAGATCCGCGTCTGGTTCAAGGCCAAGGCGGCCGGCTCCGCGTGGAAGGAGCTGGGCAGCACCAAGACGCTGAGCAACGGCACGTTCAGCAAGAAGTTCACCGCGAAGCAGGACGGCACCTGGCAGATGCGGTACACCGACACGGACTCGACCCACTACGTGGACTACGGGACCGAGGACTACGTCGACGTCCGCTAGCAGGCGCATGACCGCGTACGAGGCGGCCTCCCGGAATCCGTCCGGGGGGCCGCCTTCGCTACGGGCGCGGGGTGCGCGCCTCGATCCGGTGGTCGAAGGCGGCACCGCCGACGCCGACCCTGGTCATCCCGCCGTCGACGGTGAGGACGGACCCGTTGACGTAGGACGCGGCGGGTGACAGCAGCCAGGTGATGGCCTCGGCGACCTCCTCCGGATCGCCCGGCCGTCCGGCGGGATTCAGCCGGTTCGCCTCCTCGTACGCCGCTTCGACACCGCCCGCGAGGCCCGCATCCGCCGCGAACCGGGCCATCCGCTGGTCGGCCATCTCCGTACGGACCCAGCCGGGGCACACCGTGTTGGCCCGCAGCCCCTGCGGGCCGTAGTCGACGGCGAAGGAGCGGCAGAGGTGGAGCAGACCCGCCTTGGACGTCGCGTAGGCGCCGTTGCCGACGCTGTTGCGGAGGGCTGCGACCGAGGCGACCGCGACCACCGCGCCCCGGGCGTCCAGCAGATGCGGCAGCGCGGCGCGCAGCAGCAGGAACGGACCGGTGAGGTTGGTGCGCATCAGCTCTTCCCAGTCCTCGACCGTGGTCTCGCCGACCGCGCCGCCCCGCCCGATTCCGGCGTTGAGCACCACGCCGTCGAGTCTCCCGTAGGCCGTCACCGCCGTCTCGACGAGTTCGCGCACGGCCTCGGGGTCGGCGGCGTCGGAGGGGTGGGCCAGCGCGCCGGTCTCCTTGGCCACCTGGCGCAGGGGCTCGGGTCGCCGCCCGGAGATCACGACCTGGTGCCCTTCCGCGCGCAGCAGCCGGGCGGTGGCGGCCCCGATTCCCGTTCCCCCGCCTGTCACCAGGACAACACGCTGTTCCGGCATGGTCGTTCGCCTCCGAAGATCGGCTTCCGGCTCCCCGAGCTGCGAGCATACAAAGCGCCGGCGGCACCGGGCCGACCGGGGGCGACTCCCGTCGGCAGCACGGCGAAAGCGACCACGGCGAAGAAGGCCAGGCCTTGGATCAGCGTGCCGACCAGGCCCTTGACGATATTCAGTGGCTTGCGCGCGCCACGAGATCCCAAGATGGGCGCATGACTTTGGCCACTCCCGTGCTGCACACCGATCGTCTGCGACTGCGGCCCTTCACCGACGCCGACGCGGGCTCTCTGTTCGCCCTGCACAGCAGCACCGACGTGATGCGCTACTGGGACTCCCCGCCGTGGACTGATCGGGACCGCGCCGAGCGGTTCCTCAAGATGTGCCGGAAGCTGGCGGACGAAGGCACCGGGGCGCGCGTGGCCGTCGACCGTGCGTCCGACGGCGCCTTCGTCGGCTGGTGCGCCCTGACGGGATGGGACGAGGACCGCCGTAGCGCGACACTGGGCTACTGCCTCGACGAGGCGATGTGGGGCCACGGCTACGCGACGGAGGCCGCGCACGCCGTGCTGCGGTGGGCCTTCGACACGCTGGACCTGAATCGGGTGCAGGCGGAGGCCGATACGCGCAACGTGGCCTCTGCCCGCGTGCTGGAGAAGATCGGATTCGTGCGGGAAGGGACGCTGCGGGAAGAGTGCGTCGTGGACGGCGAGGTCTCCGACACGTGGGTGTTCGGGCTGCTCAGACGGGAGTGGCAGCCGTGACCGCTGCCGGAGGTGGCATCCGCCGAGCTGGGACCGGGCGGGCAGCCGCGCCGATTGCGGCCCGCTGACCGATCACACGGGCTTCCTCCCACGCTGCGGCTGGGTGGGGTGCGACGCCAGCCGCAGCGCCCCGCGCGATCAGGTCTGGAGTTGCTCCAGCGTCTTCTTGGCGTTGGCGAGTTTGGGCCCGTAGGTCTCGGGGTCCTGGGCGTTGAGCTGGGTGTAGAGGTCGACGGCTTCCCTCACCAGGGTGATGGCGCGCTGTTTCTGGCCCGTGCTGACCAGGAAGGCGGAGGCGGGCCACATGATCCAGTCGGCCAGTTGCGGGCGGTGGGAGGGGTTCTTCGCGCTGAGGGCCCGCGTGTTGTCGATGGCCGCCATGGTCACCTCCGTAGCCCTCGTTTGGAGTTCCGGCTTGCCCCACCAATGCACAGCGATGTCGATCGACGCCCACGAGAAGCGATAGGCAAGCTCCTCATCCCCCGGATTCTCCGCGATCAGCGCCCGGTAGAGACCGATCGACTCATCGCCCACCGCCACAGCCTCCTCCCACCGACCAGACCGCGCCAGAAACCCCGCAGCCGGAGAAGCCGCCCACTGAGCAAGCTGGCGACGGTACGACGGACTCTTCCTGCTCAGCACCCGCAGATTGTCGATGGCCATCACCGTCAGCTCCGTAGCCTTGCCCTGGAGTTCAGGCTTGGCCCACAGATGCAGAGCGATGTCGATCGATGCCCAGGAAAGGCGATAGGCCAGCTCGTCATCCCCCGGATTCTCCGCGATCAGCGCCCGGTAGAGACCGATCGACTCATCGCCCACCGCCACAGCCTCCTCCCACCGACCAGACCGCGCCAGAAACCCCGCAGCCGGAGAAGCCGCCCACTGAGCGAGCTGGCGACGGTACGACGGACTCTTCCTGCTCAGCACCCGCAAGTTGTCGATGGCCGCCACGGTCAACTCCGTAGCCTTCGCCCGCAGTTCCGGCTTGGCCCACAGGTGGAGGGCGATGTCGATGGACGACCACGAGATGCGGTGGACCAGCTCGTCGTCGGCCGGGTTCTCCGCGACGAGCGTGCGGTAGAGAGTGATGGCTTGCGTTCCGAGCAGGTGCGCTTCGTCCATGCGGCCGACGTCCGCGAGGAAGGCCGTGGTCGGGGAGGTGGCCCAGGCGGCGAGCTGGGCCCGGTAAGTGGGGTTCCTGGCGGCCAGCATGCCGGCGGTGAGGGTGCCCTGGAGCGCGAGGTCGGCGGCCTTGGCCTTGAGGTCGGGCCGCTGCCACCAGTGCCCGGCGATCCCGATCACGGCCTCGGCGGCACGGTAGGCGAGGGTGTCGTCCTGAGGGTGATCCGCGGCGAGTTGCCTGGAGAGCGCGATGGCCTCCTGGCCGGTGGACACCGACTCCTCCCAGCGGCCCGCTGCCGCGAGGCAGTGCGTCAGGCGCACCAGTGCTTGGGCTGTGTGGGGCAGGTGATGGGAGTCCAGCGCGGACAGGCGGCGCAGGAGGCGGCAGGCGGCTTGCTGCGGCTCGACGGCCTCCGCGGCGCGGGCCCCCGACAGCTGGCCGGCGCACGCCTCCAGCGCGGTGGCAAGCCGTTCCGCTCCCGCCTGCTCCTCGGCCGTCAGAGCGTGGTCGGCGGTGGCCCAGTGGTAGGCCGTCAGCCGGCTGCCCCGCAGGGGTCGGGTGAACAGCTTGCCGCTCGCGGGCTCGAACACGGCCAGTTCCGCCTTGCCGTCACCGTCGTAGTCGGCGGGTACGGGGAAGTCACCGGCCTGGCCCCAGGCCTCGGTGAGGGCCGCGCCGTCCGAGGACCGCCGTATGTGCCAGAGGCCTCGCTCCGGTTCCCAGACCGACTCGTCCACGACGCCGTCACCGTCGAAGTCCGCCCGTACGGTCATGGGCGCGGCCGCCGGACCGAGAGCCTTCCGGCGAAAGTGCCAGTACCAGAGGGTGACGTAGACGGCGCTCAGACCGCTGAGGTCGAGCTGGGCCTCCTGGGCCGTGGACTGCTCGATGGTGATGCGCCAAGTGGTGGCGGGGCTGCGGCCGTAGAAGGCCTGACCGGTCATCGGCCTGCCGGGGTCGCTCTTGTCGAAGGTCGCCTGGACCGTGCTCGACCGGGGGCCGGCCGTCAGCGTGCGCGGGGAGCCGTCGCGGTACCGGTTGGTGGCCGCGCCCGGATGCTCGACCAGTACGGTCATGCGGGGATGGGCACACGTGGCGCCGAGCAGGCCGACGTGCAGGTAGGCGGTCTTCATCTCGAAGCGGTCGGCGAACGCGTCGAGGGGGACGGTGAAGCTGGCGGTGCCGTTGGTCCTGAGTGCGTTAAGGACCTCGGGAGCGGTCAGGCGCAGGTAGTGGACGTCCTGGTTCAGGCCGTACGAGTCGTACTCCTTGCGCCGGTCCATGAGCGCGAACAGCTGTCGCTTGGAGTTCTGGTACTTCTCCAGCAGGCCGTTCACCCGGCTGTCGTCGCCGCGGGCCAGCGGGTGGTAGGCGTTCTCGATGTCGTCCGGGTGCAGGAAGCCGTAGTCGAAGGTGAACACGGGCGTGTGGCTGCTGAAGGTCCACAGGTCCACTGCCCGGTTGGCGTAGTAGCAGTACTCGGTCAGCAGGTCCATGTAGTGCTGGTTGCGGGCGACCATCCGGCGGCAGATGTCGATGAGCTGGTTGATGTCACGCTGCCAGCCCGCCTCCAGGTTCGTCAGCCGCGCGATGTCGTTCCCATTGACGGTGATCTTGGCGTCGGCCACGGCCAGGTTCAGCTGCTGGTGGGTGATCTCCAGAATCTGGAGCGCCCGTTCCCTGACCAGCTCCAACTGCCGGGCCAGCAGGTTCTTCTCCTCGTTCTCCAGCTTTCCGTCGACCTTGGCCTGGAAGAGCTGGACCAGGGTCGCGGACGCGTTGATGAACTTGGCGGCCTTGTCCCCGAGGTCGGTGAGCTTGGAGGCCTTGACGTCGACCCCGGGGCGCGGCTTGGGCCCTTCGCTGGTCCAGTCGAACCAGTTGACCAGATAACTCCCGTCCCGGTACTTCCCGGTGGCGGTGTCGAAGCCCTCCAGGGACGCGGCGCTCTTGGCGAGCATGTCGCTCGCGACGAGCATGGCCGCGATGGTGGCACCGCCGGTGTAGAGGGCGGACACCGCGGCGGCGACCACGACGGCGGCACCGATCACGGGCCCCAGGTCGTTGCCCGGCGGGAACTCCAAGCGCTCGCTGAGCATCTTCGTGTGCACCGCGTCGAGTTGGGCCTGCACCTCGCGCAGCTGCTTGTCGAGGATGTCCGCGCGGCCCTTGGCGGCGTCGACTCCCGCCTTGGCCGCCCTCCGCTCCGTGTCCAGGACCGTCCTCATGTCGTTGAGGTGGCCCAGGTCGGTCTCGACCAGCTGGATCTTCTGTGCTTCTCCCTTGGCGAAGAGCAGCAGGTCCGTCGCCGCGGTGTACACACCCACCACCAGCTCGCCGTACGCCGTCACGAACTGCTCCTGCGCCGGGAAGTCCGGTACGACATCGACGTCGTACGGCACCCCCAAAGGCGTCAGGTTGGTGGCGAGGTACTGGGACAGCTCCACCGCGCGGGCATGCCCCGGCCGCAGCACGAGAGCCTGCGTGAACTCGTGCCCGGCTTTGATCCGGTGATCCTTCCTGTCCGCGAGGCCCGGCGCGTAGCAGCGGAACAGGAACTCGCCGACCCGTGTCCGGTACTCCGCCCAGGCCTCGGTGTACGCCGCTCCCAGTTCCTCGCGCGCCCTGGTCCACCACGCGTCGGCGGTGTGCGTGACGAACGCGGGAGCCACGCCTGGGCCCGCGGCCGGGCCCGGCCGGCCCTCCGCCCCGGGCTTCCCGGGCTCTCCGGGGCCGTTGTATCCCCCGCCTCCCTCCCCTCCGTCGCCTCCCGGCCCGGCGGGTCCCGCCGCGCCGCCGCTGCCGTCGCTCAACACGCCCGACCGCTCGAACGTCTCCACGCGTATCTGGGCACCCGGGCCGCCGACTGCCCCGTTCCCGCCGTTCCCGCCCCGTCCGCCATACCCGGGGTCCCGGCCGTCCTCACCCGGCCTGGGCGGCTTGGTGCCGTCCTTGCCCTGCCCTCCTTGGCCACCGGAGCCGCCCCCGCCGCCCCTGCCGCCCCGCGCGATCAGCCTCACGTCGCTCGCCCGCGACGCGAGCAGGGTGATCGGAGCGGCCGCGCCCCCCGGCGCGCCGTTGCCTCCGGGGCCTCCGGCCTTGCCGTCACGGCCTCCGGGGCCGCCGCCGGTGCCCCCGGCACTGCCGGTCTCACCTCTGGCGCCGACGGGGCCGGTGGTGTCGATGCCTCCCCCGTTACCGCGGTAGTTCTCGGCGACCAGCAGCACGGGGTGCCCCGTCAGGGGCAGGACGTACCCGGGGTCGTGCGTGATCTCACGGGCGATCAGCACCAGCCGGGTGCCCGGGGCCGGTCTGTCTCCGTGGATCTCCGCCAAGAGCGCGTTGTTGACCTTGATGGTGTCGCGCAGGTAGACCCAGTCGGGTGCGGCTGCGTCCGCGTCATACGTAGGCGCGGCCAGGTCCGCAGAGGTCTTAGGCGTGGGTGAACTCATCATGTGCTCCTCCGGTCGGTGGGTCGGCCGTGACGGCGGGGTGGCGCTCGTACGCGGAGCAGGCGCGCGGCAGGGAACCGGATCGGGCCGCGCTGTGCACTGGCCGCCGCGCCCCCTACCGGGCGAGCCCCCGCGCCAGGGGCGCGCGCAGCCCGTCCTCTCCCCCGTCCGGACACATCCGGCGCCACCGCCCCTGCCGTCACGACTTGCCCAGCATGCCTACGCGGCGCCGACGGCACATGTTCCGGTCCGCTGAGCGGAACATGTGGGCCTGACCGGTGGTTTGACGCTGTGCGGGGAGACCGGCTGAGCCTGTGGGTGACCCCTGCCACGTGACACTGTCCGAGGCGATACGGGGGCGGGACTTCGCGTGCTTCGTCCGGAGACGAGCGACGCGGCCGCACCCCGGCTCGTCGATGCGGGCCGGGGGCGCGGTCGGGCCGTTGCGGGATCACCGCCGACGGCAGGTCGCACAAGGGCCGGTACGGCGCCACCACCGACCAGAGCGAGCGCGTCCGACCGCCTGGGTGACACCTTCTTCCACGATGGCCCGCTGGGCCTGTCGGCGAAGGCACCGTGGGCGTGGACATGGGATACAGCCGAGCCCCAGGGGCACCCTGAGCGTGTGCGCAAGGAGCACTACAGTCAGTCGACGTCGGCGCTTAAACGGAGCTTCGGAAACAGGGCCCTCAAGCGGGCGCAGACCTCCTCGACCGCTGCCCGGCCCGGAGGGCGGTTGGCTTCGGACATGGCCAGTTGCAGCACCGGGCCGTAGGCGTCGTAGTGGGTCATGTCGGCTTCGCAGGCCGGCTGGACCAGGAAGTGGAGGTGGCCGGGCACCGCACCGGCGTGGGACCACAGGCAGACGTAGACCTGTTCGGGCCGCATCACAGCGGTCACCGCCGCGCTGGTTCGCCGCAGCAGGGGGCCGAGTTCCGCGGACTCAGGGCCGGTCAGCTCGGCGACGTGAACGACGTGTCGTACCGGCATGACCGCCAGCGTCCCCAGACCGAGCGGGCCTGCCGAATGCTGCACGACCCAGCAAGCCGTTCTGAGGAGAGTGCCGCCGGGCAGCGAGCGGTCGTCACTGATGAACCCGCACGCCATGCACCCGCCATCGGGCTCCGCCATCGCCATCCCTCCACCCAGCGCCGGGACCAACAGACTCACTCAGTCTCGCCTGTCGAAGGCGATGCCTCGGCCACCTCGGCAACTTCTCGTGCCTGTCGGCGTGTTCGCTCCCCCCCCTGTCGCGGTCGGCCACGCGACCGCGCGCGATAATCCGGCGACATCGACGATCACCCCCGGGATACTGACTGCCCATGGATGAGGTCAAGGTCGTCGTCGCTCACCACGAGTGCGCGACGTTGCGCGTCGGGGACGTGTTCCTGAAGGTGGACGCCGATCAGTCGCGTACCGACGTCGAGGTCGAGGCGATGGCCCTGGCTCCGGTCCCGACCCCGGAGGTGCTGTGGCGCAAGCCGCCCGTGCTCGCGATCGCCGCGCTACGAGGCGCGACACTGGGCCGTCTCGGCGAGCCGTCGACCGCGTCGCCGACGGCTTGGGCCGCGGCGGGTGCCACTATCCGCAAGCTGCACGACGCCCCGTTGCCACCCTGGCCCGGCCGGGCCGGCCGCGGGCTCGACGAGTTGAGGGCGGAACTCGACAGCGAGTGCGAGCTGCTCGTGGCGAACGGCCTGCTGCCCGCCGACCTGGTCACCCGCAACCGCCAGGTCGCCGAGGCGGCGCTCCGGCCGTGGACCCCGGCGTTCACGCACGGCGACCTACAGATCGCCCACGTGTTCGCCGACGGTGACGAGATCACGGGCATCATCGACTGGTCCGAGGCGGGCCAGGGCGACGCCCTGTACGACCTCGCCACCTTCACACTCGGCCAGGAGGAACGCCTCGGCGACGTCCTCATCGGATACGGCGCCGACGTCGATGTCGATGTCGACGTCGACGTGATCCGTGCGTGGTGGTCGTTGCGCAGCCTGCTGGGAGTCCGCTGGCTGCTCGAGCACGGCTTCGACGCGTTCGCGCCGGGCTGCGAGGTCGACGTACTGCGATCCCGGATGTGAGGAGCCGCGCCGCGCCTCGACGACCAGCCTGACGGCCCGGGGTTGGTCAAGGCCTCCGGTACGAACCCACCAGGCTCGTCCCGTGCGGCACGCGTCAACGCGGTTTCGAGTCAGCCGAGTCAGGAGACGCCGCCTCGCGGGCGTCGAGCAGCTCGTCCCAGTGCTCGGTGGCCCAGCGGCACGTGGCGGCCAGGGGTTCCAGCGTGCTGCGGCCCAGCGGTGTCAGCGCGTACTCCACTCGCAGTTTCGGATCGGCGTGGACCGTGCGGGACACGAAACCGTTCCGCTGCAATCCGCGGAGCGAATGGGTGAGCGCCTTCGGGGTGACGCGGCCCAGCGGCACACGGAGTTCGGAGAACCGGCGCGGGCCGCCCTCCAGGCACCGCAGGACCATGGGCGCCCATTTGTCGCCGAATCGGAAAGGCAGCAGCGCGGACGGGCACAGCTCGTCGAAGAAGTCGGGCGGCAGCGGCTGCCGTCGTGTCATCGAGGGTCTCCCGTCGCCGGTCTTGGTATCCAGTTGGTGACCGACCTTCCGGATACCTTCCACAGCATCCACTCCACGGAAGGTATTCCGGCGATGGGCAGGGCCGTGGGGCCGAGCCGGGTGCCGGGGCCGGTGACCGCCCGGCCCCCGCCCTCCCTGCGCCCCACCCCCCTGCGTCGGCAGGAAATCAACCGGTTCGCCGCTTGCACATCTCACGTCAACATCCGATGCAGAGCAACGGACACCGTACGAACACCGTCATCGCGGCCCATCAAGGTAAGGCAGGACATCATGCGTGCAGCCCGCTTCCACGAGTACGGCGGACCGGAGAGCCTGGTCATCGAGCAGGCCCCCGACCCCCGGCCCGGACGCGGTGAGATCCGCGTCCGCGTCGCGGCGGCCGGCGTCAACCCCATCGACTGGAAGCTGCGCGCCGGGGCCCTGCGCCAGCTGATTCCCCTGGAGCTGCCCGCCATCCCCGGGCGTGACGCCGCCGGGGTGGTCGACGAAGTCGGGGACGGGGTGCAGGGGGTGAGCGTCGGCGACCGCGTCTTCGGCCTGTGCGGTGTCACCGGCGCGACCGCGGAGCTGGTCATCCTCTCGGCCTGGGCTCACGCTCCCGACACGTGGAACGATGAGCAGGCCGCGGGCGCCGGCCTCGCGTCCGTGACCGCCATGCGCGGCCTGGACGCGCTCGGCTCCCTGGCGGGGCGCACCCTCCTCGTCGAGGGTGCCGCCGGAGGCGTGGGCAGCGCGGCAGTCGAGATCGCTGTGGCGCAGGGTGCCACCGTGATCGGGACAGCCAGTGAACGCAACCACGAGTTCCTCACCTCTCTCGGCGCCGTCCCCACCACCTATGGCCCCGGCCTCGCGCAGCGCCTCGCCCTCCTCGCTCCGCACGGCGTCGACGTCGCGCTCGACACCGCCGCCTCCGGCTCCCTGGCCGACCTCGTCGCCATCACGGGCGACCCGAAGCACGTCGCGACGGTCGCCGACCACGCGGGCGGGCAGCGCCTGGGCACCCACGTGGTCAACGCGAAGAACGACTCCACCCTCCTTTCCGCCGCCGCGGAACTGGGCCGGCAAGGCCGTTACACGCCTCGTATCGAACGGACTTACCCCCTGGAGCGGATCGCCGAAGCCCACGCGCATGCCGGGCGCGGACGTACCCGCGGGAAGATCGTGATCTGCGTCTGAGGATCTGCGTCCGAGGTCTGCGCCCGAAGGGGCATGGGGCGGGTGCGCCGACCCGCCCCAGCTGCGCGGTGGGGACCCGGCCCGCGCCCGTTCACACAGCCGACGGCGCGACGGAGACCGGACCGGACCCCGCGGTGTGCTGTTCGAGGCCGCCGAGGATGAGCGCGAGGCCCGCCTCGAACGCCTCTTCGTGCTCGATCACGGGGACATCGTCCGGCAGGTCCTCGCCGTCCGCCGAGTGCGAATCCGCCTGATCCGCCTGCTCCTCCAGCACGCAGCCGACGGTGAAGCGGCCGGCGGCCAGCATCGCCATCTGCGCGTGCCGCTCGGGCACGCCGGAGGTGATCAGGAAGGCCATCTTGCGGCGGATCCGGTCGAGGTCACCGGTCGGAGTGCTGCCGGCGTGCAGTCGGGCGCCGTCACGTCGCATCAGCAGCGTGCGGCGGAAACTGCGGGAGTTCTCCAGGAACCACTCGCGCCAGTCGTCCCCGGGCGACGGCAGCGGCGCGTCGGCGTGCGGGGCCATGGCCACCTCCGCCATGGCCGCGAGGAGGTCCTTCTTGGTCTTGAAGTGGTAGTAGAGCGACGGCTGTTCGACGCCGAGGCGCTTGGCCAGCCGCCGGGTGCTGACCGTTTCCAGGCCCACCTCGTCCAGCAGATCCAGCGCCTCCGCGACGACGGTCGCACGGTTCATCTTGGTCACGTTGACAATCTATCGCCGATAGAAGAATCTGAAGGGAATCAATCACCGATAGATTTTGGAGTGGTTGGACATGCCGAACACGGCCGCGAAGCGTTCGCTGCGGATCCTCGTCGCCGGCGGCGGGGTCACGGGGCAGGCACTGGCCTTCTGGCTCACCCGCGGCGGCCACCGGGTGACGGTCGTCGAGCGCTTCCCGGCACTGCGCGCTCGGGGCGCGCAGGTCGACCTGCGCGGGCAGGGGATCGAGGCCGTCGAGCGCATGGGCCTGCTGGAGACGGTGCGCAGCCGGGTGGTGGACGAGGCCGGCGTGGCCTTCGTCGACTCCCGCGGCAGACCGAAGGCGACGATCATGGCGAACACCTCCGGAAAGGGCCGCCAGACCCTGACATCGGAGTACGAGATCATGCGCGGCGACCTCGTGCGCATCCTGCACGAGGCGGCCAAGGACGACACCGAGCACGTCTTCGGCACGAGCGTCGACGGCTTCGACCAGGACGCCGACCGGGTCACGGCCCACTTCTCGGGCGGGACCTCCGGCGAGTACGACCTGCTGATCGGCGCCGACGGACAGGGCTCACGCACCCGCGGGGCGCTGCTGCCGCAAGGCCTCGACCCGTACTGGCGCGTGGGCATCCACATGGCCTACTGGTTCGTACCGCGCATCGCCTCCGACACCAACATCCGTGACACGTACATGGCCCCGGGCGGTCGGCAGATCATGCGGCGCAGCCACAACGCGACCGAGACCCAGGTGTACTTCGTGCTGCGCGAGGAGTCCGCGGAAGCGTCCGCGATCCACCGCGCGCCCGTCGAGCGGCAGCGGACGTTCTGGGCCGAGCGGTTCCGGGACGCGGGATGGCAGACCGGCCGTTTCATCGACGGCATGAAGGACAGCGCGTTCTTCTACTCCCAGGAGATCGCCCAGGTACGGATCGACAGCTGGTCCGAGGGCCGGGTGGTCCTGGCGGGTGACGCCGCGCACTGCGCCTCCCCCTACAGCGGCATGGGAGTCTCCGGCGGGCTCGTCGGCGCGTACGTCCTGGCCGGGGAGATCAACCGGCACGTGAACGACCTGCCGACCGCGCTGCCGACCGCCCTGGCGAACTACGACCGTGTCCTGCGGCCCTTCGTCGACGAGATCCAGGGCGAGGTCAACCCCCGCGTCCTGCGTATGGGCATGCCCCTGAACAAGCACGCCGTCAGCGCCTTCCAGAACGCCACCGCGCTGGCCTGCTTCTTCCGCATCCCCGACCTGGTCGCGCGGTTCTCCAAGGAGGACCGCGGCGGCGGCTGGCAGCTGCCGGCCTACGCCGACGCCCGCGCCGCCTGAGCCCACCCCCGCGCGGCGCGCAGCAGCGGCCTCCTGCACCTCGCGGAGGGGACTGTGCCACGCCCGTACTGCATCTGTAGTACGGGCGACTGTCCGCAGGAGCGGGACGACGGGGCGGGCGGTGTTGCCAAGGATGGGCCTGAGGCCGCGGGCCGGCTGCGCCCCGGCGACACGCACGGCACGGCACGGCCGCGGCACTCCTCTTGTCCTCCTCTTCTCCTCTTCGACTCTCAACTCTTCGACTGGAGCGCCTCGTCATGGCTTCCTTGCTCTATCGGCTCGGCCGGATCGCCTTCCGGCAACGCCGCTACTTCGCCCTTCTGTGGGTGGCGGTCCTGGCGGCCTGCTCCTTCGCCGCTCTCAGCGCCCCGGCCGCGGAGGAGGACGGTTTCTCGATTCCGGGCACCGAGTCGCAGAAGGCGTTCGACCTGCTCGACGAGCGCTTCCCCGGGGACAACGCGGAGGGCGCGGACGCACGCGTCGTCTTCGCCGCGCCGGACGGGCAGAAGGTGACCGCCCGTCAGAACCGGGCGGCCGTCGAGAAGGTCGTGGACACCATCGCGCGCGGCTCGCAGGTGAAGGAGGCCTCGAACCCCTTCGCGCCGGAAGCCGTCAGCAAGGACGCCACCACCGCGTTCGCGACCGTCACTTACGCCGTCTCCAGCGACGACCTGAGCGAGGCCACGTCCGCCGCGCTCATGAACGCCGTCCAGGACGGCCGGGCGGCGGGCCTGACGGTGGAAGTCGGAGGCTCCGCCGTCGACGGCGGCCCCGAACTCGGCGGCGTCACCGAACTGATCGGCATCGCCGTCGCCGCGCTCGTGCTGTTCATCACCTTCCGCGCACTGGTCGCCGCCGGACTCCCCCTGGTCACCGCCCTGATCGGCCTCGGCGCCGGAGTCTGCGCCATCATCGCCGCGGGCATGTCCACCACGACGATCACCCTGGCCCTGATGCTGGGCCTGGCCGTGGGCATCGACTACGCCCTGTTCATCGTGTCCCGCTACCGCGCGGAACGGGCCGATGGACACACACCGGAGGAGGCCGCCGGCCGGGCGGTGGGCACCGCCGGATCCGCCGTCGTCTTCGCCGGCGCCACCGTCGTCATCGCGCTGGCCGGGCTGTCCGTGGCAGGGGTACCGATGCTGACCGACATGGGCCTTGCCGCCGCCGGAACCGTCGTCATCGCCGTGCTCGTCGCCCTGACGCTGCTGCCCGCCCTGCTCGGGTTCTTCCCCCAGGCCGTCCTGGCGCGCACCCAGCGCCGCTCGGCCACCGTGCCCGCGCCCTCGGCGGCGCCCGCGCCCGGGAAAGAGCCCGCGGGAAGCCGGTGGGCCCGCTTCGTCATCCGCCGGCCCCTGGCGACGCTGCTCCTGAGCGTGGCGGGCCTCGGCGTCGTCGCCCTCCCGGCACTGGATCTCCAGCTCAGCCTGCCCGGCGACGAGGCGCAGCCCACCTCGACCACCCAGCGCCGCGCCTACGACGCGCTCGCCGACGGCTTCGGCCCCGGCTTCAACGGGCCCCTGACCATCGTCATCGACGCCAAGGGCGCCGACGACGCGAAGGCCGCCGCCGCGCGGGCCCGCGCGGCCCTGACCGACACCGACGGCGTCGTGGACCTCTCACCGGCCACCTTCAACAAGGCCGGCGACACCGCGACCATCACCGCCGTGCCCAGCACCGGCCCCAGCGCCGGCGCGACCAAGGACCTCGTCAAGACGCTCCGCTCCGAGGCCACCGACCTGAGAACCGCCTCCGGCGCCTCCATGCTGGTGACCGGTCAGACCGCGATGAACATCGACGTCTCCAACAAGGTCACCGCCGCCCTCATCCCCTACCTCGCGGTGGTGGTGGGACTCGCCGTCCTGCTCCTGATGATCGTGTTCCGTTCGGTCCTCGTCCCGCTCAAGGCGGCCCTCGGCTTCCTGCTCTCGGTCGCGGCCGCCTTCGGCGCGATCGTCGCTGTCTTCCAGTGGGGCTGGTGCGCCGACCTGCTCGGCGTCGCCCAGACCGGACCGGTGATGAGCATGATGCCCATCTTCCTGATCGGCGTCGTCTTCGGCCTGGCCATGGACTACGAGGTCTTCCTCGTCACCCGCGTCCGCGAAGCCCACGTCCACGGCGCGTCGCCCACGCAGGCCGTCGTCACCGGATTCCGTCACAGCGCCCGCGTCGTCGTGGCCGCCGCCGTCATCATGATCGCCGTCTTCGCCGGGTTCATCGGCATGACCGACTCGATGATCAAGATGCTTGGTCTCGGGCTGGCCGCCGCCGTCCTCTTCGACGCGTTCATCGTCCGCATGACCATCGTCCCGGCCGCTCTCGCGCTCCTGGGGCACGCGGCGTGGCGACTGCCCGGGTGGCTGGACCGGCTGCTGCCCGAACTGGACATCGAAGGCGAGAAACTCAACCGCACCCTCACCAGCGGGCACCCAGCCCCGGCAGCCTCCTCGTCACAGGAGGAATCGGTGAACGCCTGAACCAGCCCGGCCCCGGGGCTCCCGCCCACCCGCGGACCCCCGGGGCTCCCGCCGCCCAGGGACGCCCGGGGCTCACCGCATGCGCAAGGGTCCGCCGATCCCCGGGGCTCACCGCATGCGCAAGGGACCACCGACCCCAGCCGCAGACACAACACCGCCAAGCACACCTGCGAAGGAGGGCACGTGCTCGCCGACGTCCGGTCGTGGGCCCACCGCCACCCCCGCGGCTTCGACGCCGTGACGGCTGCCGCCCTGTGCGCGCTCGCGCTGCTCTCCACCTCCATGGCGCAGCCGCCCCGCATCGTGCGCTGGCCGCCGCCGACCGCCGCCACCGTCGCCGCGCTGGCCTGCGTCGCGCTCCTTGCACACCGAAGCCGCCCGCGTCTGACCGTGATCACCACCACCGCGTGCACCGCCGTCCTCGGCGCCATGGGTCCTGCCTTCGGGTACGAGTTCGGCTCCCCCCTCACCGGCCCCGTCATGGCAGCGCTCGCCTCACTGGCCTGGCACACCGACAGCCGTACCACCGCCCGCTACACCACCGCCTGCGCCCTGACCCTGCTCACCGCCTCAGCCCTGTGGCCGCCCGGCGGCCCGCGGTTGCGGCCCGAACAGGTGGGCCTTGCCGCCTTCGTCCTCGTCGCCCCCGCCGTGGCCGACTCCCTGCGCAGCCGCCGCGACTACGTCACCGCGGTAGAAGCGCGCGCTGAGATGGCGATGCGCACCCGCGAGGAAGAGGCCCGCCGGCGCGTGGGCGCCGAACGGATGCGCATCGCCCGCGAACTGCACGACGTCGTGGCCCACCACATCACGCTCGCCCACGCCCAGGCCGCCACCGCCGACTACCTCCTGGCCGGCCGGCCCGAGACGGCGCAGCACGTCATGCACAACCTCACCGCCACCCTCAACTCGGCGCTGGGCGAACTGAGATCGACCGTAGGCCTGTTACGCGAACACGACGAACCCCCCGGCCCTACGAGGGAGCCCGCCCCCGGCCTCGCCCGGCTGCCGGACCTGATCGCGTCGTTCGACCAGGTGGGCCTCCGCGTCACCCTCACCCAGGCCGGCGCCGCGCAGCCGCTGTCACCCGGCGTCGGCCTCGCCGCCTACCGCATCACGCAAGAAGCACTCACCAACGTCTCCAAGCACGCCCTGACCACCACGGCCGCCGTCCGCCTGCACTACACCGACGGCCTGCTGACCCTGACGGTCACCGACGACGGCCCACCCGTACAGGTCCGCGGCGCCGCCGGCTACGGCCTCATCGGCATGCGCGAGCGGGCCCACGCCGTCGGCGGACACCTGTACGCCCACCCCCGCGACGACGCCGGATTCGAGGTGAGGGCCGAGCTTCCCACGCTCACGGCCCCTCCGGCAGGCCGCCCGTACGCCCACGACAAGGACACCCCGTGACCATCCGCGTGCTGCTCGCCGACGACCAGGCACTCCTCGCCGCGACCTTCCAGGTCCTCATCGACGCCACCGACGACCTGGAGGTCATCGCCACCGCGGCCGACGGCCACCAGGCCGTGGAGCTGACCCGCACCACCGCACCGGACGTCGTGGTCATGGACATCCGCATGCCCCACCAGGACGGCCTTTCCGCCGCCTCGCAGATCACCGCCGACCCCCAGCTGTCGGGCACCCGCGTCCTGATCCTGACCACCTTCGAAACGGACGACTACATCACCCGGGCCCTGCGCGCGGGCGTCAGCGGCTTCCTCGGCAAAGGCGTCGGCCCCGCCGAGTTCCTCGCCGCCATCCGCACCGTCGCGGCCGGCGACATGGTGCTCTCCCCGCTGGCCACCCAGACCGTGGTCACCCGCTACCTCGCCGCATCGAGCCCCGACCGCCCCCACGCCACGCCCCGCGAGATGGACAACCTCACCCCCCGCGAACAGGAAGTACTGCTCCGCGCGGCAGAAGGGCTCACCAACGAGGAGATCGCCGAGCGCCTGCACGTCAGCCTGCTGACCGTCCGCACCTTCGTCCAGCGCATCATGCACAAGCTCGGCGCCCACCACCGCGCCCAACTCGTCGCCCTCGCCTACCGGACCGGCTTCGCCCGCGCACCCCAACCGCCCCCCGCTCGCCCCTCCAGCGGCCGCGACCCCTGGGCCCGGGTCAACCAAGGAACAACTTCATACCCGTATGCGTAGGCTCGAAGCCGAGGCGTTCGTAGAACCGGTGGGCGCCCGCACGGGCGTTGTTGCTGTCCAGCTGAACGCGCACGCAACCACGCGCACGGGCCTGCTCGATCGCCCAGCGCATCATGTCCTCCCCGATGCGCCGCCCCCGCAGGGCCGAGGACACGCGGACGAACTCGATCTGTGCGACGCTGCCACCGCCCCACATGAGGTAGGGGATGACCGACATCTGGAAGGTACCGACCACGGCGGTGTCGAGTTCCGCCACCGCCAGCAGCTCACCCGGGTCGGCGTCAATGCGTTCGAAGGCTTCGTAGTAGTAGCCGGGCACGGGCGGCCCGGGATCCACCGGCACCTCCAGGATGGCGTCCTCAGCGAGCAGCCGAAGCACCGCCGACAGATCCTCACGCCGGGCCCGCCTCATCACTATGTGCCTGTCAACCATGGCCAGCAGCCTAGTGTGCACAGCCCAACGACCTCCGAGAAGCCGCTAGTTGCCCGGCTGCCGTCACGGCCGATGCGGCGAGGTCCTGATCGACCAGGCCGTCATCGGCCCGGGAAGTGATCGCTGCCCGTAAGGCCGTCGCATCCGCGGTCGGCTATGCGAGGTCTTTCACGTACCAGTGTTCGGCGGCGGCGTGGTCGTTGTACGGGGCGGTTTCCCGGTAGCCGCGGCCGGTGTACATGGTGCGGGCTTCGGTGAGTTCGGTGTTGGTCTCGCAGACGATCCGGGTGGCGCCCAGGTGGCGTGCCGAGGTCTCGGCGGCCTGGAGGAGGTGGCGGCCCAGGCCCTGGCCGCGCCCGGCGGGCAGGACATACATGCGTTTGAGTTCTGCGGTCGCCGGGCGGTCGGCGAGGAGCCGGATGCCCACACAGCCGAGGAGCTGTCCACTGGTGCTGCGGGCGGTGAGGAACCGGCCGCGGGGCGGGGCGAGGTCGTGGTGGGGGTCGCGGTCGAGGGCTTGCTCGACCTCGTCCGGGGTCACAGGGCGTTTGACGACCCTTTCGCCGATCTCGGTGTAGTAGGCCCGGATCGCTTCGTCGATGCCTTCGGCGGTGACCGGCTCAGGTGTGATGGTCCAGGGGTGCATGGTGGCGATGATTGGGGGGCGTGCCTGCCACTGTCGAGTAGGGAATCAGGCACGTTCATGTCGGCGCCCTTGGCGCAGGCCGGCCACTGGTGGGCAGCGGCGAGGGCAGACACTGCGTTCAGGCGCCTGCTGGCCCCGCGGCGGCATCCCTGACCAGCTGAGGCGACGCCTCCGCACCACCCGCGCGATATGACGGAACAACCCGCTGGTCCGGCCGCGAGCCGCGTGGTCGCCTTAGGCACCGACTCAGTCACCCTGCGCCGCCACGGCCCGCGACCGCCTGTCCGGAGCATGGCCGCCGACCATCCGCTGGGCCCCGCAGGTGCAGGCCCTCCCGGGCCCTCTCAGGGGGCCAGCCTCCTTCCGTGTCCGGTGACCGGCCCGGCGCTCTGTGTACGCCGCGACACCAGCAAAGTAGATCCCCAAGCTGCTGGCCGCGGCCCCGGCGCCGGTCAGGATGGACTGAGGGGCGCCGGCGCGGCGTGCCAACAAGCGCGTGCACAAGACGTACGTCTTCTTTTTCTTTCCTCGTCCGAAGAGGTGGCAGTACAGCGAGTAAAGCTCGCTGTCAGCCCGAACTTGGAGTTTCCCTGCGGGAGGTTGGGGTCGTCACCGTCAGGTGAGGCCAGCGTGGTGAAAGGCCTTGCGGACCGCCTGGCACGAGCACAGCCTGTCGGTCCTTCCGCACGCATCCCCGACCGGGGGCGTCTCGGTGGACTGGGGGAGTCCGGGATGCCGTCGCAGTGAATGCGTTATCCGCTGCGGCAGTTGGGGGCGGTGAGAGAAGGCGGGCAGGGCGGTCGATGAGCCCCCTCTCACGCGTCCGTGCGCGTCTCCGTGCGCCCCAGTGTTCAACCGTTGCCCGGGTACCCCTGCCATTTCCAGAGGGTATGGAAGGAGTGCCAAGGGCCGTCGGCCTTGCTCGGCTACATGCCTTCGGTCCTTCGGGCGGGGCCCTGTTGAGCGGGGTCTCGGCTGACGATGACTGTCGTCCGCCCCATTGGCCCCCGCAGCGAGGGGAACACCTCATGACCCAGCCCTCCCCCACGGCCCCGCTGCCGACCTGCATCTGATGCAGAGCCGCATTGTGCCGGTGCTGCGGGCCTTCCTCGGCAGCAAGTCCCGCACCGCCGCGGGCCAGGGCCTGCCCGAGGACCTTCCCCACTGCCAAGCTGTGACTTCCTGGCCGCGGGTGGCGAACGGCTGCGTCCCCTGATGTGCGTGAGCGGCTGGCTGGCGGCCGCCAGCCAGGGTGACCTCGGGCCGGCCGTGCGCGCCGCGGCCGGGCGGGAGTTCCTCCACGGCCACGAAGGCCACAAAGGTCACGAAGAGATGTTCGGCGCCTCAGGGGAGGCTCCTGGCCGCTTCACGCTGGTCGACGGCCCCGAGGATGTGCGGAAGGTAGGGGTCAGCGACCCGGACAAGCTCGTATGGCTCTCACAGACGACGCTGTCGGTGGACGAGACACTGGAGACGGTTGACGCCCCCAAGCTCCGCTTCCCCGACCTGCCCTCCCCGCCCAGCGACGCCATCCGCTACGCCACCCAGAACCGCCGGACCGCCGCCGAGCAGATCAGCGCCGGTGCCGGAGCGTCGTACCTCGTCGACTACGCCGAACAGATCGACGAGAGCTGGCTGGAGGGCGTCACCACGGTCGGCGTGCACTCCGGCGCCTCCGTCCGGGCATCCTCGTCCACGGCGTCCTGGGCCGGTTCGCCCAACACGGCTTCGAGGATGTCGAGGCCGTCAGGACGGCCGAAGAAACCCAGCAGTTCGCGTTGCCGCAGGGCTGTCGCGCGCGTGCGCTGTGCGTGCACCGGTGCTGCCGCGCAGCTCGGCCCGGCCTTGGCGCCAGGCCTGGATTCCCGTCGTAGGAGGTTCGAGATGTCCGTGCTCGACGAGGCACATGCCGTAGTACACGAGTACAGCACCACCTGGTACGAGCCGGTGACCAGCATGCCGGCGGGGCTGAACGAAGCAGTGTCGTGCGCCTACCTGCTCATGCGAGCGATCGACGAGATCGAGGATGATCCGTCCCTGGCCGCCCCCGACAAGGCAGTGCTGCTGCGTGGCGTCAGCCGGGTGCTCCAGTCGCACTTCACCAGTGATGACTTCCCCGCCCTCTTCCGGGAACGGGGGCGCGAGTTACCGGACGTGACGTTGCGCATCGGCGAGTGGACCACCTTGCCGCCGTCCGGGATCGGGCCGCGGGTGTACGAGACGTTCGCCACGATGGCCGAGCGCATGGCCCAGTGGGTGGACTGCGGCTTCGCCGTCCACAGCGGCACGGATCTCGACCGGTACACCTACGCCGTCGCAGGCACACTGGTGTTGATGCTGTCCGACCTGTGGGCCTGGCACGACGGCACGCGCGCCGACCGGACGCTGGGCCTCGCGTACGGGCGGGCGCTGCAGACGGTCAACATCCTCATCGACAGGGACGAGGACGCGGCCCGTGGTGTGGACTTCTGGCCGGACGGCTGGCACGCCGCGGACATGGCCCGCTACGCACGCCAGGAGCTGGTCGGCGCCGACGCCTACCTGGCGACTCTGCCACCCGGACCGGCTCGGGTGTTCTGTGAGGAACCGCTGGCGCGGGCACACCGGGCCATGCTCCGCGAGCCCTGGGCGCCCACGCCGCGCAAGAGGGCCGCGACATGAGCCATCCCACGAGTACGGGCCGGACCCCGTCGACGGAGCAGCCGCTCCCTGCCCAGGGGAGTGCGGCGGAGCGCCTGGTGATCCCTCGCATCTCGTTCCCGGTGCCGCCCCGACTGCATCCGGACGCTGACCAGCTGGAGGAGCGCACCCTGGCGTGGCTGCGTGAATTCGGCGTCATCCGCAACGACGCGGACGAGGCGTATCTGCGCCATTCCACGCTCGGCCGGACCTACGCGTGGATGATTCCCGAGGGTGACACCGAGCGTGTGCTGATCGCGACGCAGTTCTGTATCTGGGCCACGGTGCAGGACGACCGCTACACCGAGGGACTCGGCCTGGCCGGCCGCGCCACCGACCTGGCCGCACACTTGCTGGCCTGCGAGAGCATCGCCGAGAACCCGGCCCTCCCCGTCCCCGACGGTGCCCCGATCGACCAGGCGTACCGGGACCTGTTCCTGCGGATCGAGGAGGTGGCCACCCCCCAGCAGGTCCTGCGCATCCGCAAGGGCATGCTCCACTACAGCGTGGGGGCGGCAGCTGACGCCGCCTACACCGAGCACAAGGCCGTACCACCGGTGCCGGTGTACCGGCGCATCCGGCACCTGATCGCCCACCTGCACCACCACTTCGTCCTCACCGAGGTCGCACAGGGCTTCGAGATGCCCGCCGAGCAACTGCTCGAGCCGGAGATACGGGAACTGACCGACCTGGCCATCCGGATCATCGGACTCACCAACGACGTGTACGGCTGCCCGCGGGATGTCCAGCGTGATCACGTCGCCAACCTGCCCATGGTCCTCGCCCACCACCACGGCTGCTCCGTCCAGGAAGGCATCGACATGACGGCGGAGGAAGTCAGCCGCGACACGGCCCGTTTCACCGAACTGGCCGCGCGCGTACGAGAACGCGGACGCGACGTCATCGCGCGCTACGCCCGCGGCCTGGAGGACCAGATCGCCGGACACCTGGCCTGGTTGCACGAGACGGGGCGTTACGACATCGGCCTGTAGCCCGGCGCGACGGAAGGGGCCTGAGCCGCCCTGCCCCCGCGTCTTGTCGAGCAGTTCGGCGCAGTCGGCGGCAGGCTCGCTCCGCCGTCACGCCCGCCACGGCGCTCCGGCGCACGCAAGCCCTGCACCGCTGGACCTCAGCCACCAGCTGATCGGACTCACGGCCCTGCTCACCGGCTCGGCGACGGTGGTCGCCGGCTGACCCGCAGGGGACGGTGACCCCGGCGGCGGTGGCCACGCCGGGCAAGGCTTCCTTCCATATGCTGGACAGAGTGACCAACATATGGAAGCCCTGAGCATCGCGATCATCAGGCGGGCACCATGCCTGGCATGACGACGACTACTGAGATACGGAACGCGTACCTGCTGGCAGCCGAGCAGGCCGTGCGGCTCCTCGCGGCGGAAGAGGTGGCGCACCGCTGGGAGCAGGAGTCCGCGCTGCCGGGGATGACCGTCGGCGGCCTGGCCGGGCATCTCGCGCGTAGTGTCTTTCAGGTGGAATGGTTCCTCGACGGGCGGGTGGTCGGCGCGGAACCGGTGTCACCTGTGCACTACTACGCGAGGCTCGCGGGCACGTCCCTGCCCGACTCCGCGCTCAACGTCGGCGTGCGTGCGCGCAGCGAGGAAACGGCCGCGGCCGGTCCCGCCGTCGTGGCCGAACAGGCGCAGGCCGCGTGGCGACGGTTGCCGGAGCGGCTGGAAAGGGAGCCGGCCGATCAGCGCGTGGCCGTCCTTCACCGGCCCGGAGAAGAGATGCTGCTCGACGGATACCTTCAGACTCGTTGTGTCGAACTGGCCGTCCATCTCGATGACTTGGCGCCGAGCGTGGGGGCTCCCGACCCGGCCCCCGAAGCCGCGCTCGCCGTCGCGGTCGACGTGCTCGTCGCGGCTGCCCGTGAACGACACGGCGACCGGGCCGTGTTGCACGCCCTGGCAAGGCGTGAACGTGACGTCGACCATGCCTTGCGCGTCCTGTAGAGGGCCCTTGCGCGGGAGGGCGGAGGGACCGTCGCCGTTTCGGCCGAGTGCGGGAAAGTCGAGCGGAGTGAGTCCTCACTCATTGACGGAGTGAGGACTCACTCCGTACTCTTGTGGTCATGACAGCACCCGAGGAGAACCAGACGACCCGTCGCCGCGCACCCGGAATGTCGCCGGAGCAGCGCCGCAAAATGATCATTCAGACCGCGATTCCGCTGATCACCGAGTACGGCTCCGCTGTGACGACCGCGAAGATCGCCCGCGCGGCCGGCATCGGCGAGGGCACCATCTTCCGCGTCTTCGCCGACAAGGACGAGCTGCTGCAAGCCTGCATCGCGGAGGCCCTCTCCCCCGAGCACGCGATCCGCGAACTCGCCTCGATCGACATGTCCCAGCCGCTGCCCGACCGGCTCGCGGAGGCGGCCGAGGCCTTGCAGGCGCACATGGACCGCCTCGGGGCGATCATCGGCTCGCTGGGGCACGGCGGCGGCAAGCACCCCGGCACGGTGCGCGGCGCGGGCCGCGACGAGTCGACGTCCCGTATCCGCGCGGCCCTCGCGGAGCTGCTGGAGCCCGAGACCGCCGCCCTGCGCCGGCCCCCGGAGCAGATCGCGGCCCTCTTCATCGGCCTGCTCTTCACCCAGCCGCGCACGGAGGGCGAGCCCGACCTGACCCCGCGGGAGCTGGTGGAGGTCTTCCTGCACGGGGCGCTCTCAGGAGGGGCCAAGTGAGTGCGCGGAGAAGGCGCTTAGGGGTCACGGCCCTGGCCGTCCTGGCCCCTGCCCTGGTGTGGCTGGTCGCGGACCCACTGCTGGGGCACCAGCTGCGGATCGCCGACGGCGAGCAGACACTCGACATCGGCGCCGCGCCCGTGGCGGCCGTCGCCCTGCTCGTGTCGCTCTCCGGCTGGGGGCTGCTGGCTGCCCTTGAGCGGTTCGGGGTACGTCGCGCCCGCGCCGTCTGGACCGGGGTGGCCGTCGCCGTACTGGCCCTGTCCTTCGTGCCGTTCATCGGCGACGGCATGGACGGCGGCACCCGGGTCTCCCTCGCTCTGATGCATCTGGCGGTGGCGGCGGTGCTGGTGCCGGGGCTTGGCGGCAGGTCACCCTCGTCACCCTCCGCTCCCGCGAACGCGACGCCGGAGGAAGCCGTACCCGCCGACCCTAAAGCACCCCTCCGAGGCGGGGCCCCAGCGCCGACAGCACCACGAACCGTTCGCTGAGCTGCACCAGCCCGGCACGGTCATCCGCAGCAAGGCCGGCAGCCCGGCCCCCGGCCCGGAGCCGAGACCGGGGGCCCGGCTGTCAGTGGCTGCCGCAACAATCCCCCCATGACCTCACCCGAGCACCTCGACGAACTGCTCACCGAGTTGGGCCTGGAGGAGGCGGCCACGTTCACGGCCGTGCTCGGCGCCGACGCGGACGCCGTAATCCGTCTCTTCGGCGGCGACCCCGAGCAGGCCCGCCCCATGAAACTCCAGGACCTGCGCGACCACGACGACGGGGACCTGATCCTGGTCTCCCGCTCAGGACCGGCGATCGTCGTCGTGGAGCACAACGACTACCAAGGCGCACGCGAGGAGGTACTGCGCCCGCTCTCGCGCCTGGGCCGCACCGCCAGCGCCTACTGGAACGTCAACGCGGTCAACCGACTCAGCCTTGTCGACAAGGGCCTGCTCCAGTCCGTCCTCGACAAGCTCGACCCCGAGCACCCGTACGGGGTGCGCCCCGACGCCTGGCAACCCCTGCTCGCGGGCCTCAACCTCGAAGACAGCGTGGGCTGGGGTGCGGCCCTGGCGGCGGTTGAGCGGGCGACGGGAGCGCGGTTCGACCAGGCGTGGGTCCAGGGCACGCACCACGCCGTGGAGATCACGCCCGTACCGGACTACTTGCTCGGGCAGAGCCTCGTCCACTCCCCGCTGCTCAATCGGGAGCCCTTCATCACCTACCTGGCAGGCCTGGGGCCCAACATGCTGGGACGGTTGCGACGGCATGCCCTGGACCTGGCGCTCGCCCACGCCGACCTGCGCGAACACCCCCTGGCCGCCGCCGCTGTCACGGCGGACACGCTTCCGGCCGCAGCGCGCGTACAACTGCGTGAGGACCTGACCGCCGCGCACGACCAGGCGCTCCCGCGGGCGTTCGCGATGCTGGAGAAGGAGCCGGAGGAGGTCGAGATCGAGTGGGAGCGCCCCTCCCACCTCGTCTTCCGCCAGGCGATCGTCTTCGATGCCCTGGCCCAGTGCGTCGCCGCCCACCTGCCCACACCGGCAGACCGCCTGCCGGACGTCCTCAGTGATCTGAGTTCAGCGATGACCGGGGACGGTGAGCGGGTCCACGAGTTCTGGATGGTGCAGCATCTGCATGACGCCGCCCGGCGAACAGCCTGACGGCCGCCCGCCTCCGTGGGGGCCGCGGCTCGCGCGGGTGCGGAGCATCCGTACGATCACGTCATGTCTGATGCTGAGCGTGTCACCCGGAGTTCGTTCCGCCGACTGCTGCCGATATCCCGTCCGCGGCCGATGCCTCTCCTGCCGTCCCGTATCTGGACGGACGAGGAGTGGGAGCGGATCAAACTCGGCCGCGGGGCCCGCGACATGGACGAGAAGTGGAACGTCTTCGCCGAGGACCGCACCGTCTTCCTGCACCGGAGCTGGACCGGCCACGGGATCTACGAAGCGTCCTTCGCGCCGGTCGAGGGTGGTGGGCACACGATCACTCAGGCCGAGGTGGAGACCGATCGCAAGCGCTACCGAAGTAAGGGGGACGCCTACGACTGCCTTATGCTGGAGCTGGTATTCAGCGCGATCGTCCTCGGCGAGACCGCCGCCGAACTCCGGCACCGGCTGGACGAACTCATCACCCAGGCCTCCGGGAAGACCGACCTGCCGCCCGGGGTCGTCCAGCACAGCGCCTTGGGCCGGCGCTCGCGGCCGTAGTTCGCGGAAGGGGTACATCCCTTCGCGATGCTACGTCGACTGCGTCGCGCAGTGGCTCCAGGTGGCTGGTCCAACGGCGCCAACCGGTGGCCGTCCGGACACCACACGGCTGCCCCCTCACATCTGGAACCCGATCACACCGTAGCCAGGGCGCCGGGCGGCGGCGGTGATCCAGTCCGCGATGTCCCCCACCGCGCGGACCAGTTCGGGCTCAGCAGGCGGGGTGCGCCCGACGCGCTGGGCCTCCTGCAACTGCTCCAGGGCCGTGCGGCACTGCTCGTGCGTCCATTCCCCGCAGCCCGGAGCCTCTCCGGGCCACGGTATGCCCCCCGGCAGCCCGTCGCTCATGCCGAAGTCGGCGACCGACACCGCGCTCACCCCGAGCGCACCCAGGGCGTCGTCCACCCTCTGAAGCCAGGCTCCGCGGAACGGGCTGAAGGAGCTGTTGCGCAGCCGTCCCCCGGTCAGCGAGACCAACCGCTCGTAGGCATAGGCGTACTGGAACGCGTCCGGAGAGCCGCCTTCCGGAAAGGGCCCGCCGTGCACCACCGCCCGCAGGGCCTCGTACGCGGTCGGCGCGCCCTGGGAGATGGCGTCGGAGAACCAGTCGTCGTCACGGGCCAGATCGTCGCCGAACTCGTCCAGGATCACCTGGAGAAGCTGCTCGTCCCGGGACCCCACCAGATTGCGGGTCGCCGGCACGTCTACGAGGAACACGCTCAACGAAAGGCTCATGGGCCCGACCGTATCCGGGGCCACTGACAATGCTCAGGGGTTGATTGGCGGTGTGGCCGCGAGGCCCGCGCTGCTGGTCACACACCGGCTGCGCCACGGCGTGGGCACCACCCAGCAGGCGCTGCCCCCCTGCCCTGTGCCAAAGGACCTTGAGCGTCTGCCACCGAAGGCGAAGGTTGCCAGGGTGCCAAATGCCTGGATTCGATGTGCCTCGAAGGGCTTTGTGGGGCGGGTGCGACCACCGCGAGACTCGGCCGTGAACGGGGAAGCGTCCGGTCCGCCGCGCGGCACCGGACGACTCTCCGGCCAGCATCCGCACCTGATGTCAGGGAGATGACCACACATGAACCTTCGCAGCTCGTTCGCAGTCCGTGCCGGGATCACCGCGAGTGCCGCCCTCGCGGCCACCGCCGTGCTCGTGGGCCCGGCCCACGCAGGCGTGTCCGGCCAGTACTCGTTCAAGAACGCGGGTACCGGCAAGTGCCTCGACGTGCAGGCCGGTTCGTCGGCGGACAACACCGTCCTCCAGCAGTTCAGCTGCAACGGCAAGGGCCACCAGCGGTTCTCGCTGAGCTTCGAGGTGGACAACCCCACGTCCCTGATCAGAGCCGCCCACTCCAACAAGTGCATGCAGGTGTTCAGCGCCACGCCCGGCACCAACGTCGTCCAGCGCCCCTGCGACAACGTCTCCCAGCAGCGCTGGGAGTTCATCGAGCTGGGCAACAACAATGTCACCATCAAGAACGTCGCGAGCGGCCTGTGCCTCGACGACGGCGCCGCGCCCTCCGGCAGCCGCCGTGAGGTGCGCCAGACAGTCTGCACGGGCACCGCGACCCAGGTGTGGAACCGCTACTGATCCACTCCGCGTGGTTGCGGCCGCCGTTCGCCGGGGGCCGCAGCCACGCCCAGCGGCGGGCGCACCCGACCACGCCTGCCATTGCCCACCGTTGGACGTACTCGATATACGCCCGTACGTCGTCCCCGATACATGCTTCACTGGCAGGCATGGCCAATCTCCGGCTCACGAAGCCGACCATGGCGGTCCTGGAGGCGCTTCTCAACTCGACGCCCGACGCGCCTGCTTGGGGCTTGAGCATCTGCCGCGAGGCCGACCTCGGCCCCGGCACCGTCTACCCGATCCTCGACCGCCTTCTGGAACGAGGTTGGGTCCGGAGCTGGGACGAGAGGGAGCCGCACCCCGGCCGTCCGGCCCGCCGGTTCTACGCGTTCACCGGGGCTGGTCGCGCTCAGACTCTCGCAGCGCTCGAAGCGCGCGAGGCACGCCGTGCTCGATTCAGTCTCCGCCCCTCAGGCGGTGCCGTATGAGCGAGCAGGATCAGGACGCGTCCCACGAGCGCCGCCCAAGTCACCTTCACGCCCGCCTGCCCGACGCCCTGGTGGATGGGGAACTCCGCCGCAGCGAGCGTATGTTTGCGCACCTCGTCGCCTGCCCGATATGCGAGGCCAAGCTGGAGGTGCGGCCGGGCCTCAAGCCACTCGCCGACACCGCGGTGCCTTCTCCGCCCGTGGCCGTCACCGACGACAGGTCTCATGGCCGGGTCGGCCTGGCTGAAAACGGCGACCTCGATGTGTCAACCGACCGCGAGGCACGGCGTCGAGAGCCCCGAGCGGAGCGGTGGGCCTCTCTGGCGGCCCGTATCGCAGGTGACCGACGCGATCTGCACGACGCATGGCTGGCCGACCTCGACGGTGACCCCGAGAGTGGCGCCTTGCTCACCCCGTGGCAGCAGCGCCGGTACGGGGCCGGGGTTCTCCTCGCCGCTGTCCGGTGTCGTCTTCGCGACTGTCTCGGGAGCATGTGGCGTCCCGTCGACTGGATGCTGACGTCCCGCAGCCGCCAGGAGACGTTCATCGGCGTGCCTCCCGCGGCACTGGTGGTCTACATCGCGCAGCACGACGGAGTGCACACCCTCTTGACGGAGGGCTGGGGCTGGGTCGGTGGGTGTGGGCTGGCGACATTCTCTCTCGTACGGTGGTTGCGGCGGGTACGCGGAATCGAGCTGGCCGATGGGAGGCCCTCCGACGAGCAGTAGCCTCCTCCGGCTCGCCTGGCTCGCGGCACGCGTCGCCTGCGAGGAGTCGGTCCACGAGCGACCGAAGCGACTCTGGACGGGAATCAGTGGCGGCTACGCCTCGACCCCCCTCCCTGGCGTATCGCCCGGCCGCCGGGTAGGCGACAGCGGACCGCCGCCGGATACCGGGGGGTGCCCGCACTGCCGGAGCCGTATTCCGGGCCCTTCCAGGGCAGGAGCGCGGCGCGACGGAAAGTAACTCCCGCCCCACACGGCGACGTTGCCCCCACCAGTGCACATACGCAGCTCAACCACGTACGCACCCGATCCGGTGATCCGAATCACTCATGCGAGCGAATCGGCGCGACTACACACAGTTAGGACTGTCAAGCTCTGCGTGTGCACCCGCTGGTGCGCGAGACGGTGCGTGAGCACCCTGTCCCGTAAGGAATCGCCCAATGCAAGTTCGTCGTTCCCTTCCGGCCCTCATCGGCGCCATGGCCCTCGGCCTCGGCATGACCCTGACGTCGTCGGCCTCAGCCGCGCCGGCGGCCGCCATGAACCCCTGCGGGTTCTACGAGACCCACAGCGACGCCTACTACAACCACTGCACCAGTGACGGCTCGCACATCGTGATCGAGATCGACGACTGGGGCCCCAACAGCGAGCAGTGTGTGGGCCCCGGCGTGACCTGGATCGGCTCCGCCTCGGGTGTCGACGGGGCCTGGTACACGGGACGCACCTGCTGATTTCCTCTCGTACGACCGCAGGTCCCGGCTGGGCCCGTTCGCGATGGCCTGGCGACCGGCGTCGATGAGCCGGTCCGGGGGGTGGGAGCGCGCGGGCGCACCCACCCCCCGTCACGGGTCACCCCGCCGTGTCACCGTGCTTGCCGATCCGCCCGCCCGTCCGTGCTCGCCTGTACGGCGTCAGCCGCTCTGAAGTGTTCCCGTAGCAGCTCGGACCTCGCGAGTACCTTCGCGAGGTGTGGGTAGTCGCGGCGCACTCTGTGGGCGTAGCGCGCGCAGAGTTCTCTTCTGCGCCGGGGGTTGTTGTGCAGGAGGGACTTCGCGTTCCACAGGTGGGTGAAGGTGGAGTTCTTGCGGCCGGACGACAGCTCGGTGCCGGTGTAGTCGCGGAGGAAGGTGCCGATGCGTACGCCGCTCGCCTTGGCGCACATGGGAAGCAGCCGCTGCTCCGCGAAAATCGGGTGGGCGGGCACCGAACCGTCGGGCTCCGCTCGGACCGGGTTGCCCGCCATGAACGACAGGGCCCGGTCGGCGTAGGCGTTCTTGAAGGCGTCTCGGGTGAAGACCAGCAGCGCGGCGCTGCACGGGGTGACCGACCAGTCGAGGCCGCTCCAGTCGAAGCCGGGGGGTGCGGTGAGGCGGTCGCGGGCGACGTAGGCGGGGAAGGCGAGTGGCTCCTCGTGCAGGCTCATCACATCCGCGGTGACGAGGTGGCGGATGCTGTCCCAGACGACAAGGTCGGTGTCCATGACGCAGCACGGCGCCGCCTCCTGCCGCAGGGCCACGGTCTTTCCGAAGGACCAGAAGACGCTGCCGTTGATCGTCCGGGACGCCGACTCCAGAAGGCTGGTGTCAATGCCGCCGTCCCAGAGGTCGAGGAGCCCGAGACGGTCGTAGAACTCCTGGCCGGCGGGGTCCGTGTAGAGGCGGATCACTCCGTTGTGCCGGCGCCACTCCAGGGCGGACAGGGCGGTGGTGAGGATCTCGAAGTCTTCCTGCCGGTAGGGGGAGCCCTCGGCGCGCGAGACGTAGTAGTTCGTGGTCGGTCGGGTGGAGAGGACGTGGATGGCCTTCACGGGCGTCCCCTCGCACGGCGTCCCCTCGCACGGCGTCCCCTCGCACGGCGTCCCCGCGTACGGCGTCCCCGCGTACGGTCGTAAGGCGCGGGCGGCGGCTTCCTCACGGCAGGTAGCGGCGGATGCTGGGCATGTGGCGCAGCATTGCCATGAGTTCGGGGTAGTCGCGGCGGATCCGGGCCACGCACCGCCGGCAGAACGACTCCCGGCGGTCCGGGTCGGTCTTGAGCGCGTCCTTGTAGGCCCAGACGTGGGTGACCAGCCGGTTCTTCCCGCCGTCGGCCATCGTCTCGCTGTTGAGTTCGGGCCTCGGCCAGTCGAGGAAGTACGCCGGTCGCACCCCCAGTCTCAGCGCGCACATCGGCAGCAGTCGCTGGGCCACGAACACGTCGTGGACGGGCAGGCGGCTCTCGGCCTCCCGGCGGATCGGGTTGCCCAGGATGAACTCCATGGCCTTGGCATGGAACATCTCGGTGAGCCGGTCGGTGGCGTAGTACGTCAGTGAGGCGTTGCACGGGACGGCGTCCCAGTCCCACTCCTCCCAGACGTAGCCGTTGGGTGTACTCAGCTCGCACCGGGGCCGGTACACGCCGTGGTGCAGGGGCTCTTGGTGCAGTGCCATGAACTCCGAGGTGATCAGGGTGTCGAGTGCTTCCCAGACGACGAGGTCCGTGTCCAGCGAGACGAAGGGCGCCGTCTCCGCCCGCAGGGCCGCGACGCGTCCCGCCGTCCAGAACACGTCGTGGTTGACGGCGGCGGGCAGCGACTCAAGGACGGCCGTGTCGATCCCGCCGTCCCACAGCTCCGTCATCCCGAGGCGTCGGTAGTACGCCTCCCCGACCTGGTCGGTGTACAGCTTGATCGTGCCGTTGAAGCGGCGCCAGGCGGCCGCGGAGAGGATGGTCGTGAGGAGTTCGAAGTCCTCCACCTCGTAGCCGTCGGGGCCCTTAAGGCGTCCCAGGTACGGCACGGACGGCAAGGTGGAGTTGACGTGGACGGCCTTCATCGGGGGTCAGGGCCGCGAGCGGCCGGTGAGGCGGTTGACGACCTCCGCCAGCTGGGCGAAGGCCGGTCGGACGCTGGGGGGAGCCATGGAGGCGCGCAGGACGAAGGGGACCTGCCCGCGGTCGATGCGCATCACCGCCTCGTCGCCCGGCGGGGGATCCTCGTCCTCGACGGGGAACCACAAGGTGATCCGGGCGTTCGCCGATGTGATGGCGACCGAGCCGACGAGTGAGTCCGGTACGTATCCCTCGTCGGCGTTCGAGGGGAGTTCCATGAGGGACGTGACGTTCAAGTGCCGGGCCAGGGCCGATAGTTCCTCGGGGCGGACCGGTTCCGCGAAGCGTTCGTCGACGTTCCGCAGCTCGTCGACGTGGGTCACCTCGGCCTCGCCCCCCGAAGGGACCGAGGCCCGGAAATCGACCCGCTGTCCCGGGCAGCCGCCGGTGATGTGCAGGTCGATGAGCACGTCGTCTGCGCCTTCTTGATCGCCTGCCGTCCCGTCGGCCAGTCGTGCTACCGCGGCCCTCATGCGCTCGACGTCGGGCCGCGTAAAGGATTCGATGGTTACCCTCATGTCGTCGTCCTCGTCCTTCGTCCTTGTCCTCGGCCTCGCCGTGGAGTGATCGGGCCTAGATGAGATCCAGGCCGATCGAGAAGACCTCGGCGGTGAGCGGCGCCGAGACACAGACCCGGTCGACGTGGCGCTGCTGCGCCGCGCCGGTGTTGTTGTCCATGACCGTTCCCGTGTTGACGGGGTTGCGGTTCGGGCAGCGGCTGTCGGTGTACTCGTCCGGGTTGCCGAGCATGTGGCCGACCTCGTGTGCGGCGACGTCGCCGCTGTCGGCCGTGTGCCAGGTCGTCATGTTGGTCTGGCCGGAGCCTGCCCGCACCCGGACGACGTGGTGGGGGTTGGAGGTCACCCACTGCACGTCGAGCGTGATGACGGAGGTGCCGTAGGGTCCGGCGCAGACGAAGCGGTTGCTCCACTTGTTCTCGATGCCGTTCTCCCACGTCGTACGCAGTGTCGCCATCTGGGCGGGTGTGATTCCGGCGTCGGGGTTGAGCTGGATCCGTACCGTGACGGCGGTGCAGTTCTGGAAGTACGCGGCTGTCCAGACGAAGATGCACTCCGACATCCGGAATGCGCGCTCGCCGACGTAGGGGCAGGGGCCCGCGAGGACCGGGAGGCCTTGGGCGGGCTCGGGGGCATGGTGCGACACCTCGGGGGCATTGGGGGACACGACGACTCCCTTCGCCGCCACCGCGTCGGGAGCGACAGGCTGGGAAGCGGATGGGGGTGAGGGCCTCGGGCGCGGCGGGGGCCCCGGCGGGCCGCTCGCGCCCGGCGCGCCGGACGCACTGGACGCACTGGACGCACTGGGCGCACTGGGCGCACTGGGCGCACCGGACGCGAGGTAATCGCTGTACTCCGGCAGCGGATCGACGCCGTAGAACGCGTCGGTCTTGCGGGTCAGTTCCAGGAACTCGCCGAAGAGGCTCGGGGAATAGGGGACCGAGTCGATCCGGTGGAGGACGTTGCGCGCGTACGCCCGCGCGTTGTTGGCCTTGAAGTCGAACGCGCCCGACGGCGTCGCGCCACCGGCGTCGCCCAGCGCGTGCAGGAAGTCCTCGATGCGCTCGCGTGCCTGTTGCCGAAGCTCGGGCGGGAGCGTGGAGATCCGGTGGACGGCCGGCACCGTGGCGATGTAGCTGGAAAGGGAGTCGGCGTCGGCGAACTGCCCCGACAGGACCATCGTGTAGTACGCGGGAAGGTCGAACAGGTTGAGGTTGGTGATGGTGTTGTGCAGGTTGACGGTGGTGTTGGGCAGCGACTTGATCTCGGTGAAGTGGTGGAACACGTCGTCGAAGTCGCTGTGCATGCGCACGTATTCGGTGGTCCGCCGCGTGCCGTCCAGGCTGATGTTGAAATGGACGTGCTGGAATCGCGACAGGTGGGGGCGGATGTCGACCTTTCCTGAGGTCAGCGTGGAGCCGTTCGAGATGATCTCCACGGACACGTCGTCCGACAGCTCGCTCAACACGTCCAGGAATCGGGGCTCGTTGATGGGGTTGCCGCCGTGGAACGTGACGATGCGGATCGGGTTCGCCCGGATGAAACGGATGACCTTGTCGATGTCATTGCGCCGGTATCCGACCGGCTCCACGCCCAGCATTCTGTGGCGGTCCGAATTCAGCCGGGTGCTGAGCTTGTCGAAGCACATCCGGCAGCTGTACGTGCACAGGTTGCTGAGGGCGATCAGCAGATACTGCGTCCGGCTGACGTCGCCGGTGCTCTCGTCGTAGGCGTCCGCGACATCCCGCCAGTCGAACTTCTCCTGGTAGTAGGTGTGGACGGTCGGCTGACGCGTCGCCTCGTCGAGACAGGCCCGGCAGCCGTCCGGTACCTCACCGCGCAGGAGCTGCCGGCGGGCGAGGCGCATCTTCTCGCTGTTGACCAGTTCGGACACGTCGTCGACCAAGCCCAGACGGCCGGCCTGCGGCCCTTTGTCCTCACAGCAGATGACCGACTCACCGTCGGCCCAGACGGCCAGCGACACGAAAGGGGCGACGCAGAGCGGAATCCTGCCCTCGGGCTTCTGACTCATCACGGCTCCCGGCGGGTAGCAGATGAAGAACGTCAGCGGTCGGCCGGGGAAACCGGACCAGCCTCGTCGTACGGCATTCTCGTGGAGGAAAGCGAGATTCCGCCATGGGAATTTCTGCCCACAGATGAAGACCAGCCATACCGCGCGCCACAAGGGCGAGTGGATTCCGCTGGCGAACTCGTGGGCAGCGCCTGGGAGATGACGGCCCCCGCACCCCACCCCCTGACCTTCAGCGCACCTTTTTTACGTCCGGAATGGCTCGTTTCCCGTTCCAAAGCGCTGAGAACAGGAGTGCTATTCGGGTTTTACAATGCCGCGGTATTCGTATTCCGGGGGTGGCTCGTGTCTCGTGCGTCACTCGCGTGTCTGGGCTCTGATCATCCACCGCCCGCACCGGCTCCTCAGCGCATAGCAGCGCATCGCACAACTCGAATGAGTCTCCCAGTACCGATGGATGTCACCCGGCTGCGTCGGGCCCGCTGGGCACCCGCCCGGTCCTCCTCGGTGCGGCGGCCCTGGCGGATGCCGTGCTCGCCCCCTCCCGCAGGGGCCCTTGGGCGGAAGCGACCTCAACGAGGTTCACGTACGCCATTACTCCACAGGTAATCGATCTTGACGCCGGTGGTGGCCCATGCTGAACACCCCGAGCGGCGCTGGGCCGCATCGGGTGAACAGGAACGGGGACGGGCATGAGGATGAACCGGCGGGGTGTTCTGGCAGGGGCATTGGCGAGCGCCGCATTGGGCCTCACGACGTCGGCCGTCGCGCTGCCGGGCGGAGGATCGGCCGATGGCGGCGCGGCCGCCGCGCGGAAGGCGTGCCCGGCCGCTCAGGCGGAAGTGGAGCGGCTGGAGGGGCGTATCACGCCGAATGTCTGTGCGTTCTTGAAGCGGCAGATCACCTTCGGCGCGATGCCGACCGGCACGCCGCCCGAGCCGGGGCAGAACGGCTTGAAGCACCCCCGGGTCCAGGCGTACCTCGACATCTTCGACACGGATGCCACGCTGTGGGAGGCGGGCAGCAAGGCCAGGCGCGGCCATGACGAAATCGGCCCGTCGATCGTCAACTCCCTGAATCTGGTGAAGGACCTGCGCTACCGGGGCACCGACGTGGTGGTCGACGGGAGCACCGTGGTCTTCGGCCAGTGGAACGAGGCCACCGTCAAGGGCCACAAGATCGCCTTCCCGCAGATCGCCCGCAACGTGCTCGGCGACGACGGCAAGTCCCTCCAGGCCCGTCGCTACTACGACCGTCACGTACTCCTGCGCGACACCCTGCCCGACGCGCCTGCCGGCCTGTTCGAGGGCATCACCGACCGCGGCCCCGCGCCTGCCCGGACACCGGCACCGACGCGGCTGCGCGCCGCCGATCTGTCCCAGCGCCTGGCGGCGTGGAACAGCGAAGACATCCCGGCCCTGCTGGCCCGCACGGGCGCCACGCGCCTGTCGGGGCCGGGGCTCGACGCACCGCTGAAGACCGCGGCGGGGAAGCGGGCGTACCTCGAGAGGTTCTTCGACAAGGCGAACGTCCAGCTCAAGGCGGGTCAGGTCGCCGTCGGCAAGACCACCACGTACGTCGAATGGCACGGCACGGTCACCCGCCCCCACGGCGAGCCCGTCCCGTTCGGCATCATGGAACGCTTCGGTCCGGGCGGTGAGTGGGAGCTGTACTTCGACACCCTTCCCCTGCTCGCCGACCAGAAGACCATCGACGAACTCCTCGCGAAGCTCGTGCGCTCCTAGCCCCAGGCCGGAACTGTTCCGGCAACTGCGGTGCGACCCACCCGAAAAGGTAGGACAGGTTCTCACTCTCCCGGGCTGACGCCGGGCAGCACCCAGGGCGGGCCCCCGTTGTCCGCGAAGAACTGCATGATCGTCGCGATGGCCGCGGCCTGCGCGAGGACCCAGGCGGACTGGATGGACAGATAGCGCGTCCGGTACACCGCCGGCAGCAGGCTCAGGCTGCCGCGTCCGGGCAGCAGTTCGCCGCGGAACGTCTCCAGGTCCATCCGGACGCCGGTCAGGGTCAGGATGAGCAGCTGGGACACCGCGGCGAAGGCGAGGGCCGTCTGCTCCTCCCCCAGGCTCCAGTTGCCGAGGGCGAACAGGCCGATCGGCAGGGCGTAGGCGACCGCGAGCGTGAGGGCCTTGGCCGGGCCGCGCCGGCCGGGGAGGTCCTGCCACAGCGCGCCCAGGAAGAACCCGGCCGCCACGAAACCGATTTGCCACATCGCGAACTGGGTGATGACGTCCAGCAGCCCGAGCCGGTCGTACAGGGTGTTGGACAGGGCCTCGCCGCGCAGGTGACTGTCCCAGACCAGGACGCCGCTGAACGGCAGGGCCACCGGCTGTGTGCAGCGGGCCGCCCGGGCCCCGTTCGCCCACCAGGTGTCGCAGGGGCCAAGGGCCAGGGCGGCGTCCACCACGGAGACGTCGCGGGGCAGCCGGTCGGGGCGCCCTGCCGAGGTGCGCCAGCGGTGCAGTCGGCGCAGCCGGGTCTCCATGCCGCCGCGCGCCGCCGCGCCCTCGTCGGTCTGTTCCGGGGCAGCGGCGCGCAGCCCGGCGTGGAGGGCGCGGTGGCGGCGGGCCCGCTCAAGGAGGCGGGCGCGGTCGGTGGCGGCCAGGGCCGTGCCGAGCGGCTGCCCTGACACGCTCAGCGGCCGGGCGGAGACCGCGTGACGCCTCGTCAGGCGCAGGACGCCCGCGAGCGCGAGGAAGTTGAGGAAGAACCACGAGCCCCTGACGGCGTCACTGGCCGTGTACACGCCGATGTCCATCGCGGCCATGACCGGGAACAACAGCAGGAGCAGGAACCGGTCCGCCGCCTTGGGGCCGCGCCGCGCCAGGGTGGTGGCCCGCGCGGTCCGCACGGCGCGGCTGCGCAGTACGGCCAGGACGGCCAGGCCGCTGAGCACCCACCACATCCCGAACCACCACCATTGGGTGTTGTCGGTGAACCACAGCAGGTTGCTGCGCAGCTCGGCCCGGTGCCAGGTCCCGTAGCCCCAATGCCATTGAGGGGCGCCGGAGTTGTCGATGACCAGGCCCGTCGGATCGATGCGCGGGGAGAGCCAGCTGGCGCGGTTCCAGTCCCGCTCGGCGGCCGCCACGTAGCACAGGCCCACGATCGCGGCGAGGGCGCCGATCCCGGCCGTAAGGAGCCAGGTCCGGGGGCGCGGGTGGCGTGGCCGCCACAGGCCGCCGCCGACGGCCACCCGGCGCACCGCGAGCGCGCCACCGAGCAGCGGCAGGGCGAACGAGCAGAGGGTGGCACCCCACACGACACCCACGGTCACGTCCCCGGGGCCGGGCGGCTGGACGAACTGTTCCGGGTCGAACCCCACCACCGCGGGCAGCAGGGCAGGCACCGCGGCGCCCACACCGAGCACGGCACCGAGCAACGCCACAGCACGGGACGGCCGGGCGAAGCACAGCAGCAGCGCTCCGGCCACGGCCGAGGCCGGCCAGGCGGAGGGGGCGTGGGCCGCCCGCTGGGCCCAGTCGGGGGTGTTCTCGTACGCGGCGACCGAAGCGAGGTACACATCGCGGCCCTGGAGGGTGAGCGTGATGCCGAGCAGGGTCAGGCTCCAGTCGCGCAGGTTGGCGACGGCCCTGCTCTCGACGGGGTCCGGCACGCCGTGCCGGGGCAGCACGATCAGCGCGTACCAGATCGACACGAGGACGGCGATCTGCCAGAGCGAGCCGCCCGCGGCGCTGTACACGGCGTACGGGGGCGAGTCGTCCAGGGCGGAGAAGGAGCGGGGCCATGCGGGCTCGATCCCGACCTCGACGGGTGGGGCTTCGTGGGGGCGGGCGGGCCGCCACACCAGGGCCCCGTCGTCCTTCTTCGTGGTGGGACGGGGCGCGGCCGAGCGGGCGCCGGGGCGGCCGGGGTCCACGGTGACCTCGCGCCACCGCGCCTGCCGCAAGGTGCGGGGCGGGACCAGCTGGACCTCCCAGCGGGCCTTGCCCACCCCCACGGTCCAGGGTCCGACCGGGACGGTGCCGCGCTGGTTCACCCAGGCGTGGGCGGACAGGCGGACCTCCAGCCACTTCGTGCGGGACGACGCCTGTCCGGAGGGCGCCTTCACAGGGGTCACCGTGGGGTGCTCGGGCCGCCACTCCTCCCAGCGGGTCTCCACGCCGTCGAAGTCTCCCCTGGCCAGACAGCGCATGGCCCGCCGGCACTTGTCGGATCCGGTGCTGAGCAACAGATGGGCGGCCGGATTCCAGGACAGGGGGACCGTGAGCGTCAGGGTGGAGGAGACCTGGGCGTAGGTGCGGTCCTCGTGGTCGACGCGCAGGTGTGCCTCGACGGTCGCCGTGCGCAGCCCGCGGGTGTCGCAGGAGCCGTCGTCGGACGTGGCCGACGCCGTGCCCGCGTACGCCTGTGTCACCAGGGGGCCGCAGAGGAGGCCGGCCAGGAGCACGGTGAAGAGACCTCTCAAGCACCAGGACATGCCAACCCCCGAGATCGTCCCGCCAGACCTTCGCACAGCGTGGCGGCGTACGGCCCGCGCAGCCATACGTCAGGAGGGTTCGAACACGCGCCGAACGGCGGGCGGCGTCCTGCACGTGGTCCAGGGACTGGTCGGGGTGGCAGTAGTAGTGGACGACGTCGCGCCCGCGTGCGATGTCCTCAAAATTGGTGTGGACCAGTAGGGGACGAGGGGGCACGGTTGGCCCTAATCTGAGGACGCCGGTCGTCCGCCCCCCTTGGCGGCCGGCGGGCTCCCGCGTCCGCCCCCGACGCGGGGGCCGCGGGGGGGGTCCCGCCCTTCGAAGTTGGCCGCACCACGGACGTCCGCCACGGCAGGACCGCGCTGCGCCAGCCATCTCAACCTCTCAGTCGCTTCGGTCGCTCCAGTCGCTGGGGCGGGCGCTCGATTCGGCTCCGCCGGTCGGCCTGCGCGCGGGAACGGGACACCTGATGTGTGGGAACGGGCCAGGGCGGGCAGGCCACGTTCGTCGTCCACCCCTGAACTCGGCCGACACCCCGCCGACCGTACCGCCAGCGATGATCAGATAGCCCAACGTCCCTTCACAGACAGGCAGTTGTCGCGCCACCCGCCAGTCCTGCCACAGGAGTGGTTCAGCACCTCACTCGACGACGGGGAGAGTCGCCATGCGTACCGGCATCGTCATGACAGCGGGGCCGGGTGTGGAACACCTGGCCGCACGGGCCGAGGAACTCGGCTTCGACAGCTTCTGGGTGTACGACACGCCGATGGTCCACGGCGATCCGTTCGTGGCTCTCGCGCTCTGCGCCAAGTCCACCCACCGGATCCGGCTCGGCATCGGCGTCACCTCGCCGGCACTGCGTTCCGCGCCCGCCGCGGCGGCGGCCCTCAGCAGCCTCAACGCCCTCGCCCCCGGCCGCGTCATCTGCGGGGTGGGCACCGGCAACACGGCGCGCCGCACCCTCGGCATGCGGCCTACGAAGATGTCGGAGCTGGAGTCGTTCACGGCCGCCCTACAGGACCTCACTGCGGGCCGCGAGTCGGACTACCGCGAGGGCGACCGGTCGAGCAGGGTGCGCTTCCTGCACGCCGGGCCGTACGTGAACACCGAGGATCCCGTGGAGTTCGTCGTGGCCGCGCTCGGCCTGAAGGCCGCCGCGGTCGCGGGCCGGCTCGGCGCGGGGTTGATCTCCTTCGGGTTGCACGACCCCGCGGCCTGGTCCGCCATCGGCCAGGCCCGGCGGGTGGCGGCGGCAGCGCGGGACGCGGGCAGAACCGCCCGCGCGGCCGAGAAGCCCCGTTCGTACCTCATGTCCGCCCTGCACGTCCTCGCCGACGGTGAGGACCGCTACGGCGACTCCGTCAAGGATGCGATGGGGCACCTCGCGTTGAGCGCGCTGATCTTCGGCGCGGATGACCCCGCCTTCCGCGCGGCCCTACCCCCGGAAGAGGCCGAAGCTGTGGACCGCCTGTTCCGGCTGCGCGGCACCTCCCCCACCGACCCCAAGCTTCACCAGGCGCTCTACCGCAACTACCTGGGCCGCCTTTCCCCCGAGGACCGCCGGCTCATCGTGCCCTCCCTGGTGGACAAGTTCGGCCTGGTCGGCACCCGGGGCGAGGTCACCGAGCGGATCACCGGGCTGGAGAAGGCGGGGGTCGACGAGCTGGTGATCCAGCCCGTCGTGGACCCGGAGAGTGAAATGGCCGAGTTCGCGCGGCTGCTGGCCTGACGTTGAGCGCACTTCAGCGCACTTCAGCGAGGGTCGGCCGATGGTCCGCGCGGCGAAATCCGCGAGCCCGCCCGGCGAAATCCGCGAGCCCGCCCGGCGAAATCCGCGAGCCCGCCCAGCCCCTCGCTGCCACTCCTCCGGAGTTCCAGTCGCTTCAGTCGCTGCGGAGCGATGGCGGGCCGCGCCGCGTCGCACGGGTAGGCAGCAGCCTGCCGGAGTCGGGCGCGTGGCCCGGGCCCCTCCTTCTCAGTCAAGCTGCTCGGCCAGACCGACGATGATGCCTTCCGGCCCCCGGACGTAGCAGAGCAGATGGCTGTCCCCGAACCGGGCGATCTCGCCGACGAGTTCGGCGCCGTGAGGCCGCAGGCGGGCCACGGTGTCCTCGATGTCGTCGACGGCGAACATGACGCGGTGCGTGCCCAGAATGTTGTGCGGCCGGTTGCGCGGCCCGGCGCTGATCGCCGCGGGGCTGCGGTACTTCGCCAGTTCGAGCCGACCGTGGCCGTCCGGGGTGCGGACCATCGCGATGTCACAGCGGACGCCGTCGAGCCCGGTGCACTGGTCGGCGACGGGACCCTCGACCTCCGCCCTGCCCTCAAGCTCCATACCGAGTTCCACGAAGAACGCGATGGCGGCGTCCATGTCCTCGACGACGATGCCGACGTTGTCCATCCGCTGAATCGCCATGCTGGCCTCTCCTTCTTCTTCCTCTTACGGCTTTCTCGTACGGGCTGCCCGTACGAGTTGCTCGTACGAGGCTCACGTACAGGGCCCTCATATGGAACCGCGAACTCAGCGGCGTTCAGCACCATTCGTGACCGGCCGGCGCGCGGCCACGACGAGCAGTACACCGACCGCCAGCAGGGCCCAGGCGGGCGACGCGGGAAGGAGTGCGGCCAGGAGCGCGCCCCAGGCGGCCATGGCCCAGCCGAACGCGGCGGGCACCCGCTCGCCCCGCTTCGCCGTCCACAGCACGAAGGCGCCGAACAGCAGCACCGGCACCCCGAAGCTGCCCGGCGCGACCCAGAAGGCCTCGGAGTAGGCGAGGTTCTCGGCGGTGACGTCCAGCGAGATCGTCCGCCACGGTCCTTGCTCGAGGATGTCCGACCAGACGTCCTTCCTGTCCAGCGGCGATACGACGATGTGGAGGACGCCGAAGACCACGGATATCCAACCGGCCGCGCGGGCGAGCCGCGACGTGGCCGGGCGGGACGTGCGCATGCCGTTCAGGAGTGCCATGACTGTTCTCCTCATCTATACGCTGCCGTATAGATGGACCCTAGCACCCTTTTATACGATGGCGTATAGAAGGGTGACCGAGGCGGACTCGACACCGTTTCGACGTCAACTCACGGCGGACCTCAGGCGGAACGGAGCAGACATGGCGGTGGCCCGCACCCCCCGGCACAAGTGGATCGACGAAGGCCTGCGCGCGCTCGCGAGCGGCGGCCCCGACGCCGTCCAGATCGAGGCGCTCGCGAAGGCCCTCGGCGTCTCCAAGGGTGGTTTCTACGGCTACTTCACAGACCGGCGCGCCCTGCTCGACGAGATGCTCGACCGCTGGGAACGCGAAGTCACCGAGGAGGTGGAGGCCCGCGTCGAGGAGGAGGGCGGCGACGCCAAAGCCCGCCTTCGCCACCTGTTCGCGATCGTCGACACCGGCGAAGGGCTCGACACGGACGTCACCACCGACCTGGCGATCCGTGACTGGGCCCGGCGCGACCCGGCGGTCGCGGAACGCGTGCGGCGCGTCGACAACCGCCATATGGACTACCTGCGTTCGCTGTTCCGCTCCTTCTGCGCCGACGAGGCCGAGGTCGAGGCGCGCTGCCTGGTCACCTTCTCGCTGTACATCGCCGACCGCTTCCTGTTCGCCGACCACGGCGACCGCAGCCGAGCCGACGTCAACGAACTGACGACGACGTGGCTGCTCCAGTCACCGGACCAGGCGGCCCGCTAGGCGGTGTCGTCAAATGTTCACTGCTGGTGGATCATGGTGTCGTGATACGTCGCCATGAACTGTCGGACGCCGAGTGGGAGTTCGTCCGG
>NZ_JBWKJZ010000044.1:0-61475 GCF_056431945.1 Streptomyces sp. NPDC045778 | reverse complement strand
TGTCTTCTTTCCGGAAGAGCGGGGGGAAAGGGGGGGGGGGAAGGAGGGGGGGGGGGGGGGAGGGGGGGGCGGGGGGGGGGGGGGGGAGGGGGGGGGGGGGGGGGGCCCCCCCCCCCCCCACCCCCACCGTCGTCTCAGCTCGCGTTCTCCCAGGGCATCCGCTGATGCGTGGCGAAGCCGGTGATGCGCCGCTGCACGACGGGGGAGGACATGAGACGGGTGAACTCCCCCACAGCGGCCTGCTCCAGCGGCTCAGGCGGCAGCCACATCCGGGAGAAGTAACGCTTGCCGTCCGCGATGACACTGTCGTCGATCTTGGTGAGCCGGGCGGCGAGGCGCCGCACCAAGGGCTCGGCGCTCTCGGCCTTCTCGACGACCTCGTCGACCAGCTGCATCCGGGCGGCCCGCTCGGCGGTGACCGGCAGCGTGCTCAAGGTCATCGTGTAAGCGGGCTGGAACCCCACCCGGCGCACCAGGAAGGGCGCCACACAGGCCGGCAGCAGACCCCAGAGGGCCTCGGGCAGCGCGAAGCTGCTGTGCTCGGTGGCGTACACGAAGTCGCTGGCCGCCGCGAGGCCGACACCGCCGCCGGTCACCCGGCCGTCCACCATCGACACGACGACCCGGCGCGTGGTGGTGAACCGCTTGAGCAGGTCGTAGAAGACCTGGCCGCCCTGCGCGGCCGGCAGGGACGAGCCGCCTCCGGTGCCGCGTGCGGCGTCGGCGAAGTCCATGCCGGAGCAGAACACCGGCCCCGCGCCCTCCAGGACCACCAGGCGCAGCGCGGGGTCGCTCTCGGCCTGGTCCAGGGCGGCGTGCAGCTCGCTCATCAGCGTGTCGTTGATGCCGTTGTTCGCCTCGGGCCGGTCGATCACCACGCGCAGCGCCTCCGGCTGCCGGCGGACCCTCAGTGTGCGGTAGTCCATGGTCAGCTCCAGCGGTAGCGGCGGTGGAAGTCGGTCACCCGGTCCAGGACCAGCAGCCCGCGCCCCGCGAACCGGTCCTCGTAGACGTCGGCGTAGGGCGCGACGTCGTAGACGTGGTCGCGCACCCCGGACATCCGGTGCAGGCTGAGGTCGCTGATGAGTTCGTACTCGGGAATGGTCAGGGGCCGGCGGGCGGCGATGGCCGCGGTGATCCCGCGTGCGGCCAGGCGCCGCTGCCCGGCCGGGGTGACCACGCCGCTGTAGAACTCCGACGCGCAGCCCGATCCGTAGGAGAACATGCCGAGGCGCTTCGGCGCGGACACGTCGACGTGGTCGACGAGCGAGCACAGCGCCAGGTAGAGCGCGGCCGAGTAGACGTTGCCGACCTGGGTGGCGTACCGCAGGCAGGGCTCCACCCTGGTGGCGTAGTCGGCCTCGATCTCGGCGGGCGACGCCGGGCCCTCGCCGCGCCGCAGCCGACGGTACGCGCCCTTGACCATGCCGGCGAACGGCGTGTGGAACACCAGATGGTCGAAGCTGGTCATCAGGTCGGCGCCGGGCACCCGCTCGCGGTAGGCGCGATAGCTGTGCACCAGGCACTCCATGTACGCCATCAAGGAGAGGTCGGAGTCACCGGCCTCGAGGTCAGGACGGGGCCGCAGGGTGTCCATGACCTCGAAGCTGTGGTAGCCGTTGGCGCCCGGGTCGAGGGCCAGGACCTGCGGGTCGTCGCCGACCAGCATCGCCACCGAACCCGCCCCCTGAGAGGGCTCCCAGTAGGTGTCCCGGGCCGCGACGCTGGAGGCGTCGGCGGCGACGACCAGGGCCTTGGCACCCGGTACCGGACTGGCCCCGATGATGGCGGCGGCGCTCTGCAACGCCGCGGTGCCGCCGTAGCAGGCGTGTTTGACCTCGAAGGAGCGGCAGCGCCTGCCGAGCCCGAGGTACTCCTGGACGTAGGTGCTGATCGGTTTGCCGAAGTCGAGCCCGGACTCGGTGCCGACGACGACGAGTTCGATGCGGTCGCGCTCCTCGGGGGACAGCGCGTCGACGAGCGGCTTGGCCGCGTTCACCGCGTTGGTGACCGGGTCCTCGCAGGGCAGGTTGACGGACTTGCGCTCCATCAACAGATTGCCCATGCGGCTGTCGTCCAGGCCGCGGGCGGTGAAAAGCTCCTGCACGCCGAGCGAGGCCCGGCCGACGTAGGCGTTGATCGCCTCGATCCCGACGGTCATCGGGCCCTCCTCGGGCGCCCGGGGGGCCGCCTGCCATGGGGGTTCATGTTCTCTTCCCTCGTCCTCGACCGTTGTGGTGGTGCGCGCGAAGGCGGCGCCCGGCCATCCTGCGGCCGGAGCGCGGCACCCGGCCGCCCAAAATCGAGCAGTTGGGCGCCGCGCTCGCGGCGGGCCGCGTCGTCACCGGCCGGGCTGTCCCGAGGCCGGTACGGGTGCGGGCACGTCCGCGCCCCGCTGGAGTTCCTCGGCGCTCTGCTCGATCCGCGCCGCGGACCAACGCAGTACGAACGGGGCCGTGATCGAGGTGGCCACGGCGATCAGGACCACGACGGTGTACGACCCGGTGGTCAGGATGCCCAGTTGCAGGCCCACCGAGGCGACGACGATCTCGACGGCCCCCCGCGCGTTGAGTCCGGCGCCGATCGCGATCCCTTCCCAGCTGGTGAGCCGGCAGAGCCGGGCGCCGAGATAACCCCCGGCGAACTTGCCGATCGAGGCGACAAGGAGCACCGCGACGCCGGTCAGCAGGACGGCCGGATCCGCGAGCGCCCGGAGGTCGACCCGCAGCCCGGCGGCCGCGAGGAACACCGGGGCGAGGACCGCGAGCGTCATGGTCCTGAGCGGGGCGATGAGCCGCTGGTCCACCGCGGCGGAGATCAGCAGGCCGGCGACGAACGCGCCGAACACGGCCTCCAGCTTCAGCGCGTGGCTGCCCGCCGCGCTGAGGAGGATGACGGCGGCGGCGACGGTGCCGGCCAGCTGCGGGTCGCCCTGCGCGTTGACTCGCGCGAACACCCACCGCACCAGGGGGCGGACGACGAACAGCGCGGCCAGCAGGAACCCCGTGAGGGACAGGAGCGAGGTGCCGACCTCGGCCGGTCCGAGGGAACCCGTGGCCATCGTCGAGATCAGGGAGAGCAGGAACCAGCCGATGGCGTCGTCGACCGCCGCCGACGCCAGGGTGAGCTGGCCGACGTCACGGTGCATCAGGCCCATGTCGGACAGGGTCTTGGCGATGACCGGAATGGCGCTGACGCTGAGGGCGACCCCCAGGAACAGGGCGAAGACCGTGCGGTCGGCGGACGCGCCGAGCAGGACCTGGGGCACCAGGAAGCCCGCGGCCACCCCGAGCGCGAGGGGGATCAACAAGCTGCTCAGACCGACGGTGACGAGCACGTCGCGGCGCCGGCGGATGAACGCCATGTCCAGGTGCGCTCCCGCGACGCCCACGAAGAGCACCACGGCGAACTGGGACGCCGCGTCGAGCAGATGGGTCTGTTCGCGGTCGGCGGGGAACAGCCCGGCCGTGAGGTCGGGCAAGGCGGTGCCGAGGACGGAGGGGCCGAGGACGATGCCGGTGGCCAGCTCGCCGACCACGGCGGGCAGGCCGAACCGGTTGGCCAGCCTCCCGAGGAGGAGGGCGAGCAGCAGCAGGACACCGAGCTGGAGGAGGAAGAGCTGCACCTGGTGCGCGTCGAGCGGGGGCGCCACGTCGGCGCCCAGCGTGGGCATCGGTCAGACCGCCGTTCCGACGCGGTTCCGTATCGTGTGCCCCTCGCCCATGTACCCCTGAAGTCGCGGCTCGTGGATGTTGAGGAAGAAGCCGCTGCCGCGCTGGACGAGGCCGGCGTCCCGGAACTTCTTGAGGAAGAAGCCGACGCGGGAGCGCGTGGTGCCGACCATCGCGGAGAGTTCCTCCTGGGTGATCTTCTCCTTTATCCGGAGCAGGTGCGCGTCCCGTTTGCCGATCTTCCGGCCGAGCTGGAGCAGGACGGCGGCCAGCCGGTACTCGCTGTCCTCGGTGACCAGATAGGCGATCAACTGCTGGCGCTCAAGGAGTCGTTCGGCCATGTGCCGCACCATCTCGGTGCGCAAGCCCGCGTCCCCCATGGCGGACAGCACCTGGTCGGCCGACACGCGGTCCAGGACGACCGGGGTCATCGCCGACACCATCTCGGTCCTGCCCGCCCCCAGCAGGCACAGCTCGCCGAAGACGTCACCCGCCGAGTAGATGTCGACGAGGCACTCCTTGCCCTCGCGGGTGGGAACCACGGCCTTCACCTGGCCCTGGCGCAGCAGGTAGATGCTGCGGTTGCGGTCGAGGCAGCCGTACACCACCTCGTGCCGGCCCACCTCGACGGTGGTCGAGGTGATCGTCCTGGTCCTGACCAGGTCCGCGAGCGCCTCTCCCAACTTTGCCGAACACAGGAAACTGGTCACCGGCGACACCCCTCGGAAGCCTCCGCGGTCGTGCACGGGCCGGTGCTGTGTCCGCCGGTTGGTCTGGTCGTCTGTGTCCTCTTCGTCCTCTTCACTGTTCCCCCCTCGGTTCCGAGCCGCGTCAGAAGGGGCAGCCTGGCGCACGGCTGCCGCTCCTGGGCGAAAGACGTGGGCACGGTTCACACCGCTGACCGCTGCCGGAGCGATGGGCGCGTCCCCCTGCGTGATATGCGTACGTGGTACGGCAATTCATCGCCGCACCACTGTTGCGCCGGGATCACGCTGGACTATGCGACCGCGGAACGATGCCCACGATTGAGCAATGGTGACGTGAGGAAATCGACACTCTTGTCACTCCCGCCCCCGACTCCGAGTATGTATTCACGCGATCTGTTCGATCAAGTTGCGGGACGGGATAACTTTTATTCGCAAGGGGAAATGTGCGGAGCAAGGCTCGACCGTTCCGCGAAGGGGGAGCCAATTAGGGCCGCGGCGGGGGAAGCCTGGGGCCCGGACGTGACAACGGCCCGCCGGGGGCGCCGGCGGGCCGTGATGACGCTGCGTCAGGCGGTCTCGCCCAGGTCGTAGTCCAGGGTGTAGTTGTGCTTGCCGTCGGTGATGACGACGTTGAAGCTGCCGCTGATGTTCTTCAGCGCGCCGGTGCCGGAGTCGGGCACGACGACGATGTTGAGGTCGCCCTCGCCGCGGGTGGAGACGGCGTTGTGCTGGAGGATGAAGGACCCCTCCTGACCGTTCACGGTGCCGGTGAAGCGCTCGATCGCGACGTAGCCCGCGGAGGTCGGCTCCGGGGTCATCGCCTTGATCAGCTCGGTGACGCTGGTCCCCTCCAGGTCGCCGGTGAAGGTCTTGGTCACGACCACCTTGGACAGTGCGACCCCCTCTTCGGCGTGGTACGGATCCTGCTCGTCCCAGACCAGCTCGAACGTGCCGGTGGCCTTGGTGGTCATGTGGTACTCCCTCAGTCGGTAAACGGTGTGCGGTGGTGGTCTGCTGCTCGGTGCTGCTCGGGTCTACGCGGGACCCTGCGTAGCGTGCATCCCCCAGTGCTGCGGGGTGAGCGCCATGTCCTGGAGCGAGCCCTGCACGAACATCCGCTCCCAGCCCCCGCCCCCCTTCTCCTCGGAGATCCACTGCTTGGTGAAGATCGTACGTGCAGCGGGGTCGACCCGGGCCCGAAGACCCATCAGGTGGTAGTAGTCGGTCACCGAGCGCAGGTGGATGAACCAGTGGATGCGGTCGGAGAGGCCGAACGCCTCCTCGTACAGGTAGATCGTGGCGATGCCGGCCAGGTTCTTGTTCCAGCCCTCGGCAAGGGCCCGGGCGAACTGGCGGCCCTCGGCGCGGAACTCGTAGTGCAGCTCGCCGGTGCGGTGCATCAGGAGCCCGCAGTTCGCGGTGGTGAGGACGTCGCCCGCGCTCTGGTCGCTCTGGTGCGCGGCGGTCGGCACCACGAAGCGCTCCACGTTCTCGCCCTCGGCCTTGACCACGCTGTCCGGTCGTTCCTCGGCGGTGCCGTACATGCCGAAGCTCTGCGGGATCAGCACGGTCTCGCGCAGGCTGCCGTCGACGAACATGCGTTCCCAGGAGCCGCCGCCCCGCTCCTCGGGGATGCGGTTGCGCAGGACGATGTCACGCCAGCCCTCGTCCTGGCTGCCCATCGCCAGTAGCCTCTCGTAGGAGGCGAAGGACTCCAGGTGGATCAGCCAGTGCAGTTGGTCCTCGGTGCCGAAGGTCTCTTCGTACAGGAAGACACTCGCCACACCGGCGTAGTGGCGGTTGATGTGATCGGCCAGTTCCCGGGCGAATTTACGGCCCTCCGAACGGAATTCGGCGCGCAGTTGGCCGACGCGCTCCACAACGACGCCAGAATTTCCGGAATGAAGGAGTTCGGAAAGCGGCACCGATGTCTGCTGGTGCGCGAGCGGGAGGCTGAACGGGGTGGTTATCTCAGTCATGAAGGTCCTGTGCTTTCGGTTCGTCGGAACTCGCGGCGGACTTCCGGTCAGGCCGAAAGTTCCGCGCGCAGCCGGTGCTTGAGCACCTTGCCGGTCGCGCCGCGCGGGAGCGTCGCGGCGAGGCGCACGGTCGAAGGGATCTGATGAGGCGTCAATCGCCCCTTGAGGGAGTCGAGTACGTCGCCCGCGTGTGCGGGCGCGTCGAGGACGAGCACGGCCGTGAGGCTCCGGCCGCCGTCGGGATCCGGCAGGCCGAGCACGGCCGCCTCCCGCACGGCCGGGTGGTCGTACAGGGCGTCCTCGACCTCGACCGAGGAGACCAGCCGGCCGTCGACCTCGACGGCGTCCACCGCGCGGTCGAACAGGTAGAGGTCGCCGTCCGGGCCGATGCGGCCGAGGTCCCGGGTGCGGATCCAACCGTCGCTCCGGAGGGACGAATTGAGGTCCTCGTCCAGATAGCGTCGTCGAGCGAGGTCCGAGCGCAGCCAGATCTCGCCGATCTCGCCGTCCGGTACGGCCGCGCCGTCCGGCCCCGCGACGCGCAGCTCGGTGCCCTGGGCCGGACGCCCCAGCGCGGTCGGGCGCTCCGGGTCGTACGAGCCGAGGATCACCGCGGGCACGGCCTCGCCCTGGGCGTAGGCGGTGTTGATGGTGATGCCCGGCATCATCGCCCGCAACGCCTTGGCGGTGGCGGCGGGCAGCGGCGCGGAGGCGATCGCCACCGTCGTCACGCTGCTGAGGTCGTACCGGTCCGCCAGTCGCCCGGCGGCCATCCGCAGGGCCGTCCAGGGGGTGAGCAGCACGGTCGCGACCCGGTGCTCGGCGATCAGCGAGCCCATCAGGTCGACCTCGTCCGGGTGGCAGAGCAGCACCGTGGACGGCGAGTTGATCGGCATCAGCGAGGCGCTCATCGCGCTCGACGGCGTACCCATGGGCATCGGCGCCAGCATCGGGGCGGAGCCGTCCATCGACCGAAGGCCTGCCGGACGCCGCCCGTGCACCAGCGTGCGGTGTGGATTGGTGTAGGCCTTCGCGGGGCCGGTGGTGCCCGAGGTGTAGAGGATGTCGGCCAGGTCGTCCGGGCCGACCCGGATTTCCACCGGCGCGGTGTCGCCGACGAGTTCACCGGCCGGCACGGTCCAGCCGTCGAGGCCGGGCGGCGGCCGCAGCGCGTCGCCGTGCACCAGGCCCGAGCTTCCGGTCTCGGTCCACCGCCGGAGCAGCTCGGCGTGCGGCAGGGCGGCACCGAGGTGCACGGCCGTCCCGCCGGCCTTGAGCACGCCGAGATAGGCGACGGCGTAGGCGATCCAGTCGCCGTCGGCGAAGTGGAGCACCACCCGGCTGCCGCGGCCGACGCCGCGGGCGAGCAGGGCGCGGGCCGCCGCGTTCGAGCCGGCCTCCCACTCCCCGAAGGTGAGCGTCGCGCCGCCCGCCACGTTGAGGGCGGTCTGCTCGGGCGTCAGGCCGGCCCGTCGGCGCAGCAGCTCGTGGACGGTGTCGGCCCGCTCGGCATCGGCACCGCGTGATCCAGTCGATACGGAGGGCATGGCGCCGAGGCTAGGACCGCGTTCGCCAGGACAGCAGCTCAACACTGAGCACTTCCGCCGGCCTCGCCCGGACGGCGGTCCGAGCCGCCCGCGGGTGCCCAACAGTGAGCAGACCCGGCACCGGCACCGGACGGAGCATGTGGGCCCGCTCCCGGAAGAATGGAACAACGATGGCAGACCAGTTGCAGCCGATGGTGACCGACTGGACCCGCGCGCTCGCGGTGGTGGCGCACCCCGACGACCTGGAGTTCGGCGCGGCCGGCGCGATCGCGGCCTGGACCGCGGCCGGCAAGAGCGTCTCCTACCTGCTGCTCACCCGCGGCGAGGCGGGCATCGACGGCATGGCCCCCGAGGAGGCCGCGGTGGTGCGCGAGGCCGAGCAGCGGGCCAGCGCCAAGATCGTCGGCGTCACGGACGTGGAGTTCCTCGACCACCGCGACGGCGTCCTGGAGTACGGCCTCGACCTGCGCCGGGACATCGCGCACGCGATCCGCAGGCACCGGCCCGAGCTGATCGTGGGTTTCAACCACCACGACACCTTCCCCGGCGGCAAGCGGAACTCCCCGGACCACCGGCACGCCGGCCTGGCGCTGCTCGACGCGATCGGCGACGCGGGCAACCGCTGGATCTTCCCCGAGCCCGGCCTCGAACCGTGGGGCGACGTGAAGTACATCGCCTTCGCGCAGTCGCCGCAGCCGACCCACGCCGTGGACATCACCGAGACCCTGGACCTGGCGATCTCCTCGATCGAGGCCCACGCCGCCTACCTGGAGGGGATCGGCATCAAGGACATCCGCGGGCCGTTCACGTCCATCGCGAACGGCATGGGCGAGCGCTTCGGGAACGTACCGGCGATCACGCTGGAACTCATCACCCGCTGACCCCCCGGCGCGCTCACGGCTGTGCCCTCCTCCCCGGCCCGGGCGAGGAGGGCACAGCCGTGCGGGGATCAGGCCGGGGTCAGCAGGGCCAGCAGCTCGGGGGTGTACAGCTCGGAGACCGGACGGAGCCCGGCCACCGTGTTGAAGTAGCGGCGGACGTGGTCGGGGCTGGACGCCACGGCCTTGAGCAGCATCCGGCGCTTGTCGCGCGCCGACGCCTCGGCGACCAGCAGGGTCGCCTGGTAGTTCTCCATGAACATCGCGTCCCTCGCCTCGGCGAACCGCGCGAGGGCCAGGTCCAGTTCGCCGCCGGGGCCACCGACCGCGTCGCCCACCTCGTCGACCAGGAGCTGCGCCTGGGCGAACGCGTCGGATATCCCCCGGGCCGTCAGCGAGTCCTTGTGGTGGCCGGCGTCACCGATCAGCGCCCAGCCAGGACCCCACGCCTGACGGAAGAAGTTCTGCTGGTCGCCGGTGCCGTAGAGGCGCTCCACCTGCTCCGCTCCCTCCAACTGGGCGTACAGGGCCGGCGCGTTGTCCCGCACGTTCTCCAGGTACGCCTCCTGCGCCCGGGTCTTCACCTCGGCGAACCGGTGCTGCGGGTAGTAGGCCGAGATCAGCACGGCGTCGTTGGTGGGCACCGCCGACACCCAGCCGGTCGGGCCCTCGTACAGCTCGAAGTGCGTCGTCGGGCCCTGCCAGAGCGTGTAGTAGGCACAGGTGAGGCGGGGGTGCTCGACCGTCTTGGGCGCGCCCACCAGCTCGGCCACGGTGGACCGCATGCCGTCCGCGCCGACGACGAGCCGGGCCCGCTCCACGACCTCCCCTCCGCCGCCCGTGGCCAGCCTGACGCCGGTGACCCGCCCGTCCTCCTCGACCAGGCCGGTCACCGCGCAGTCGTCCCGGAACTCCGCGCCCGCGGCGACCGCGGCCTGGACCAGCAGCGGGTCCAGGATGCTGCGGCGCGGCGCGTAGGCCGCCGTGACACCGTCCACGGGCTCCGCGCACCCCTCGACCCGGACGTCGTCACCCAGCTCGTAGACCACGTGGTCCAGCGGCGGGCAGCCCGTCGCCCGGACGGCGTCCAGGAGCCCCCAGCGCTGGAGCTGGAGCACCCCGGTCTGCTGGATGTAGAGCGTGGACAGCTTGTCGGCGGGGAACTTCGACCGGTCGACCAGGAGGACCCGGTACCCGGCACGGGCGAACTGCATGGCGGCCGGCGCCCCGGCGCAGCGCGCCCCTACAACAATCACGTCATACATGCCGTAACCCAACGATCGCTCAACTGTGGAGCCGTCACGCTAGGAGGATTCCGTCGCACGTTCTGCTCATGAGTGAGCGGCCGGGAGGGAAGGGCGGCGGCAAGCTGGACCGTCGACTTCTCCTCTCTGATCCCACCCGAAGGGGTGCACCACATGGCAGTGAAGCAATCGGCCCGGGCGGCGGCCGCCCGGGCCGGCCGGCGGCGTACGGGGCCGGCGCTCGCGGTGATCGCGATATCGCAGCTGATGGTGGTCATGGACGCCACCATCGTCGACGTGGCGTTGCCGAGCATGCAGAGCGATCTCGGGTTCTCCACCGGAGCGCTCTCCTGGGTGGTCAACGCCTACGTGCTGACCTTCGGCGGCTTCCTGCTGCTCGGCGGCCGGGTGGGCGATCTGCTGGGCCGCCGGCGCGTCTTCCTCGCCGGGGTCGGTCTCTTCACCCTCGCGTCCCTGCTCGGCGCCCTCGCGACGTCGACCGGGATGCTGATCGCGGGCCGGGCCTTGCAGGGCGTCGGCGCGGCGGTCATCGCGCCCACCGTGCTCGCCCTCATCACCACCAACTTCCGCCAGGGCAGCCAGCGCAACCGGGCGTTCGGCGTGTTCAGCGGGATGTCATCGGCCGGAGCCATCGTCGGCCTGCTGGCCGGAGGCGTGCTCACCCAGTGGTTCTCCTGGCGCTGGGTGCTGGCCGTCAACGTGCCGATCGGCGTGGTGCTCGCGGTGCTCGCCCTGGTGTCCGTCAAGGAGACCCCGCGCCGCACCGGCCGGTTCGACGTGGCCGGCGCGATCCTCTCCTCGCTGGGCATGGCGGCCCTGGTCGGCGGCCTCGGCTTCGGGCAGCAGCACGGCTGGGCCGCACCCGTCACGCTGACCAGCTTCGCCGCAGCGGTGGTCCTGCTCGGCGCCTTCGTCCGGGTCGAGTCGCGGGTGGAGCAGCCCATCGTGCCGCTGCACATGTTCAAGGACCGCAACCGCCGCAGCGTCTACTTCGTCGCCTTCGCGCTCACCGGGGCGTTCCTGGCGATGTTCTTCTTCCTCACGCTGTACTTGCAGACCGTCCTGGACTACAGCCCGCTGCGGGCCGGTCTGGCGTTCCTGCCGGTCATGGTCTGCATCCTGGTCACCGCCCGCTACACCGCGCAGGTCCTGGTGGGCCGGATCGGTCAGAAGAAGCCGCTGGTCATCGGCATCGCCCTGAACGCGGTGGCGCTCCTTTGGCTGATCGCGCTGTCCACCGGGAGCGGTTACCTCGGCGGGGTGCTCGGCCCGCTCCTGCTCTTCGGCGTCGGCAACGGGCTGATGTTCGTGCCCATGACGATGATCGCCGTGTCCGGGGTCGAGGACCACGAGGCGGGTTCGGCCTCCAGCCTCTTCGACGCCATGACCCAGGTGGGCGGCTCCACCGGACTCGCCGTCCTGGTCGCCGTGTTCGGAGCGGCGGGCGGGCACGACGACGGGGGCTCACCGGACGCGCTGGTCGAGGGCGTCCGGTACGGCTTCGGCGGCGGCGCCGTGCTGGCGCTCGCCGCGCTGGTCGTCGCCGCCGTACTGGTCCGGCCGGTCCGGCCGAAGAAGCGGTTCGCCCCCGAGATCCTCGGCATCCTCGCGCGAAAGCAGCCCGACCGGGTGCCCATCCTGATCGACGGCGGCAGTTTCCTCAGCTACGCGGAGTGGGACCGGCGTTCCAACGCCGTGGCCCACGGCCTGATCGCGCGCGGCGTCCGCAAGGGCGACCGCGTCGCGCTGTTCTACGAGGGCACGGACTGGTCCGGATACGCCGTCGCCTACTTCGGCGTGCTCAAGGCCGGGGCCGCGGCCACCCACCTCAACGGCACCCTGGACGAGGCCGAACTCGCGCGCCGCCTCGGTCACGCGGAGGCGGTCGGCATGATCTACAGCGAGGAGCTGCCGGCCGCGCCGGCCGTGCCCGCGGGCGCCCGCCCCGACTGGCTGGCCACCGTCACCGAGCTGGACAGCGGCGACCACTCACCCGTCGACGTCACCCTCACCGCCGACGACGTCGCCGACATCCTCTACACCTCGGGCACCACGGGCCCGGCCAAGCCGCTCACCAACCCGCACGGCAACCTCAGCTTCGGCCGCGGCCCGGGCTCGGTGCTCCAGGAGACGTTCACCAGCGCGGCGCCGATCCTCACGCCGATGCCGCTCGGCACCGTCTTCAGCGCCGGCACCGTCGGCATCTTCGCGCTCACCACGACCGCGCCGATCCTGGTCTGCCCCGCGGACGACGTCGAGCTGATGGGCGAACTGGTCGAGCGCTACCAGGCCGGTTCGGTCATGCTCACCCCGTGGAACGCCATGCGCCTGGTGGACCTCGGCGTCGCCGACCGGCACGACTTCGACAGCGTGATCACCATCGGCATCGCCTCCGCCCAGCTCCCGCCGCGCTACGCCCGGGCACTCCTCGACCTCATGCCCGACGCGGAGATCATGACGGCGTACGGCGGCGGTTCCGAGGCCGTGCCGGCCAGCATCGGCACCGACTACGACCCGTCCCGTCCGACCCGGGTCGGCAAGCCCCGGCCGGGCACCCAGCTCCGGCTGCTCGACGAGGACGGCAAGCCCGTCAAGGCCGGGCAGGTCGGCGAGGTCTGGCTGCACACGAGGGCGCCCAAGCGCATGCACCTCGACCCGGAGCTGAACGAGCGCACCCACGTCGACGGGTGGACCCGCACCGGGGACTACGCCTACCTGGGGCGCCGCAAAGAGGTCTACTTCTTCGACCGCGGCAACGACGCCATCCGGGTCTCGGGGCAGCTGGTCTCCTCGATCGAGGTCGAGAACGCGCTCTTCGCGCACCCGGCCGTCCGTGAGGCCGCGGCGATCGCGGTGCCGGATCCGGACACCGGCCACACGGTGGTCGCGGTGGTCAGCACCAGCGACCCCGGGGCCGGCGCCGAGCAGCTGCGCGCCTTCGCGGCCGAGCGGCTCTCCCCGCACCAGGTGCCGACGGCGGTCCACCTGGTCGACCGGCTCCCGCGTGGCCCGATGGGCAAGGTGCTCAAGCGCGAACTGCGGGAGCGGTACGCGGCGCCCCAGGCCGAGGTCCTCGGCTGACGGCGGGCTCCGGCGGGAGTGACGGCGTATCCGGTGTGCCGGATACGCCGTCCGGCATGCCGGACGGCGGGCGGGTACGGTACAGGGGCTGTGCCACAGAGCGAGAAGGGGGAGGGCCTTGGGCGGGAGTCGGCTGATCGAGGTGAGCCGGGAGCAGGTGCTGGCGTATCGGATCGCGGCCCACGGGTTCGACCGTTCGTCCCCCGACCCGGACGTGCTCGTCCTCGGCGCGCAGGACACGCCCAGCGGCTCCGCGCGGCTCGCGCTCGCGGCCCGGGGCGCCCGCGAGGACGGCCTGGAGACCGTGTGGTCCTTCCGCGGCGCGCCGCACCTGCACCGGCGGGCCGAACTGCCCTCACTCGCCGCCGCGCTGTGGCCGCTCGACGACGCGGACGCGACCGGGCGGATCAGCACGGCCGTGATCAAGGAGGGGGCGAGGCTCGGCCTCGAGGCCTTCCGGGCCACCGCCGAGGCCTTCCGCTCCTCCGTGACCGGCCCGACGGGCAAGGGCGAGGCCAGCACCGCGGTCAGCGCGGCGGTACCCGCTCCGCTGACGTACTGGTGCGCCCCGTGCGGGGCGCAGCACATCTCCGGGCTGCTCTTCCAGCAGGCGGGCCTGGCGGGCGGCGTGCGGGTCGGCGGGGAGCGGGGCCGGACCGTGCTGTCGCCGCTGGACCCGGGGTTCCCCCTGCCGTCAGCGGCGTCGGGCACCGACCGGCTGATCCGCGCCTATCTGCGCTTCCACGGCCCGGCCGCGCCTGCCGAGGCCGCCAAGTTCCTCGGCACCAAGGCCACCGTCGTCAAGAAGGTGTGGCCGGACGACCTCGCGGAGGTCCGGGTCGAGGGCGCCAAGGCCTGGCTGCCGGCCGAGCGGGTCGACGAGCTGCTGTCCGCGGAGCCCGCGCGGGCCCTGCGGCTCCTGCCCCCGGGTGATCCGTTCCTCCAGGGCAGGGACCGCGGGCTGCTCGTGCCCGACAAGGCGCGGGAGAAGGAGGTCTGGCGGGCGATCGGCGGCCCCGGCGCGGTGCTGGCCGGCACGGAGATCGTGGGCGTCTGGCGGGCCAAGGCGGCAGGCCGCCGGCTCGACCTGACCGTCACGCCGTTCCAGCCGCTGCCCGCGGGGGCCGACAAGGCGCTGGAGGCCGAGGCCACGACGGTGGCCTCGGCCCGTGGCGCCGCGGACGTCGCGCTGCGGATCACCGGCTGACGGTCACCGCCCGGCGGCCAGCTCGCGTACCCGCACGGCCAGTTCGCGCAGGCGGCGATGGGTGAACAGCTCCGTCACCGGCAGCAGCGGGTCGATCCGCTGGGCCACCCGCATCGCTGTCAGGGAGTCGCCGCCGACCTGGAAGAAGTCGCTGTCGCGGCCGACCTGTTCGACGCCGAGGACCTCCGTCCAGGCGTCCGCGACCCGCTGTTCCCACGCGTCCGCGGGCCGGCCCCCGTCGGCGTGGCCGGGCAGGGCGGGGGCGGGCAGCGCGCGGCGGTCCACCTTGCCGTTCGGCGTCAGCGGGAGGCAGTCGAGGAGGACGACCACGGCCGGCGTCATCGCGGGCGGCAGCAGAGCGGCGGCGTGCCGGCGCAGCTCCTCCGTGGTGACCGCCCGGCCGGGGCGGGGCACGGCGTGGGCGACCAGCCTCCCGTCGTGCGCCGCGACCACGCACGCCTTGACCGCGGGGTGCTTCATGACCGCGGCCTCCACCTCGCCGGTCTCGATCCGGACGCCACGGATCTTGACCTGGAAGTCGATGCGGCCGAGCAGTTCGAGGACGCCGTCGGCGCCGTACCGCGCGAGGTCCCCGGTGCGGTACAGGCGTTCGCCGCGGACCGGGCCGTACGACCACTCGGAGAACCGGGCCGCGGTGAGTTCCGCGGCACCCAGGTAGCCGCGGGCGAGCCCGTCGCCCGCGAGGTACAGCTCGCCCGCGACACCGACCGGGACCGGCCGGCCCGCCGCGTCGAGCACGTAGGTGCGCTGGTTGGCCATCGGGCGGCCGTACGGGATGCTCGTCCAGGCCGGGTCGACACGGCCGACCTCGTACACGGTCGAGTGGATCGACGCCTCGGTGGCGCCGCCGAGGACGACGAAGCGCAGCCGGGGCGCGTGCGCCCGGACCCGGTCCGGGAGGGTGAGCGGCACCCAGTCGCCGCCGTTGAAGGAGACCCGCAGCGACGACAGGTCCGTCTCGGCCCGCTCGGCGTGGGTCGCGAGCAGCTCGAGCAACGGCGGGGCCGAGTTCCACACGGTGACCCGGTGCCGGCGCACGAGGTCGGCCCAGTGCGCCGGGTCCTTCTCCCGGCCGCGCTCGGGAACGACCACGGTGCCCCCGGACACGGTGAGCCCGAGGAATTCGTAGACCGACATGTCGAAGCTGAGCGACGACAGCGCGAGCACCGCGTCGCCGGGGCCGAGACCGTACCGGGTGTCCAGGTCGAGCAGGTTGTTGAGCACCCCGCCGTGGCGCAGCGCGATGCCCTTGGGCCGACCGGTGGAGCCGGAGGTGAAGATGACGTAGCACAGGTCGTCGGGGCCCACCTGCTCCTCGGGCGCGGTGGCCTCGTGCCGGGCGACGGCGGCGGCGTCCGTGTCCAGTTCGAGGACGGTCACCGGCGCCCCGGCGAACCGGTCGGCCAGGTCGTGGTGGCTGACCACGAGCGGGCACGCGGCGTCGGCGAGCATGGTCTGCAACCGGGCCTGCGGGTAGGCCGGGTCGAGCGGCACGTACGCCCCGCCCGCCTTCATGACGGCCAGGGTGGCGGTCAGGAAGTCGGCGGAGCGGTGCAGGGCGAGGCCGACCAGGGTGCCCCGCCGCACGCCCAGGGTCCGCAGGTGGCGGGCAAGGCGGTTGGCGGCGGCGTCGATCTCCGCGTAGCCGAGGCGGCGTTCCCCCTCGACGAGGGCCACGGCGTGCGGCCGTTCGGCGGCCTGCCGGGCGAACGCGCCGTGGAGGGTGCCGTCGTGCCGCGGCAGGTCCTGCCGGGTGTCGTTCCACTCCACGAGCATGAGGTGCAGCTCGGCCTCGGTGAGCAGTGGCAGCCGCGACAGCGTGAGGCGGGGGTCGGCCAGTGCCCCCTGGAGCAGGGTGCGGTAGTGGCCCAGAAGGCGGTGCGCGCCCTCGTCGGTGAACCGCCCGGTGTCGAAACCGGCGTCGAGCGCGGGTTCGTCCTGGTCCACCGCGACGCCCAGGGTCAGCTCGCCACCGGCCTCGGGAGCGCTGTCGTGGGCCGGTCGGAGCGCGAGAGCGACCGGGGCCCGCGCCGCGTGGTCCGGTCCGCCCGGCCCGTCCGCCGGCTCGTCCGCCGGCTCGTCGAGGTGAGCGGCGGCCCGCCGGACGAGGTCCTCGAAGGCAGGATCACCGGCGGTGTCGAAAGCCATGATCCGGGAGGAGTCGGGCGTCAGGACGGCGAACGCCACCGTGGGCTGCCCGCTGTAGCGGGACGTCAGTGCGGTGAACGCAGCGAGCAGCACCGCCTCGGCCCCGGTGCCCAGACGGTCCGCCAGGGCACGGACCGCCCGGCCGGTCCCGGCGGGACCGGCCGCTGCGGTGACGCGGCCGCGTCCGGCCGTGGGTATCGGTGCGAGGCCCGCCCGGCAGGCGGGCAGCCGGACGAGGGCTTCGGGGGGCGAGGGACGGTTGCTCACTGCGGGGCCTCCGGGCCGGTGGGCGGGGACGAGAGCGGATAGCCGGGCAACGGGAAGGCCGCGCAGAGTTCCTGGACCTCGGCGCGCACCGCGCGCCGCAGGCGCGGGTCGAGCGTGTGCGTGGTGTCGTCCACACTGACCAAGCCGGTCAGGACGCGGTCGATCAGCTCCACGCAGCGGGTCATCTCGGCCGGGCCCATGCCCCGTTGGGCGAGCGAGTTGGTGCCGAGCCGCAGACCACTGGTCACCATCGCCGACCGGGTGTCGTGGGGGATGCGGTTCCGGTTGGCGAGGATGCCGCACTCCTCCAGGGCACGCTCGGCCACCAGGCCGCTGATGCCGGTCGGGCGGAGGTCGACCACCACCATGTGATTGTCGGTGCCGCCGGTGAGCAGCCGGTGTCCGAGGGCACCGAGGCCTTCGGCGAGGGCGCGGGCGTCCTCCACCGTCCGGCGGGCGGTGACCCGGGCGTCCGCGCCGCCGAGCAGCCCGAACGCCCTTGCCTTCGCGGCGATGGCCGCCGGGTCGGGGGTGCCCTGGCTGCGCGGGAACACCCCGCGTGAGATCAGGTCGGCGAGGGGGGTCCGGCCGTCGGGGCCGGGTGTGTGGCGCTCCGCCCCGATCAGGATCAGGCCGCCCCGGGGGCCGCCGAGCTGCTTGTAGGTGCTGGTGGTGGTGACGTGGGCCAGGTCGATGGGGCTGGGGTGCTCCGCTGCCGCGACAAGGCCCGCGATGTGCGAGATGTCGGCGAGCAGATAGGCGCCCACGTCGTCGGCGATCTCCCGGAACCGGGCGAAGTCGATGTGCCGCGGGTAGGCGCTGGCGCCCGCCACGATGACGCGCGGCCGGTGCTTCCAGGCCAGCTGCTGGGCCTGGTCGTAGTCGATCCAGCCGTCCTCGTCGACGCCGTAGCTGACGGCCCGGTAGTGGTGGCCGGTGACGGACGCGGACGAGCCGTGCGTCAGATGGCCGCCGGCGTCCAGGCCCAGGCCGAGCAGCACGCCGCCGGGCGGCAACAGGCTGGCCAGGACCGCGAGGTTCGCGCTGGAGCACGAGTGCGGCTGGACGTTGGCGTACTGGGCGCCGAACACGGCCTGGGCCCGGATCTCGGCGAGGCGTTCGACGTTGTCGAAGTGGCGGGCGCCGGGGTGGTAGCGGGCTCCCGGGTAGCCCTCGGCCGTGACGTTGGAGAGCACCGCGCCGGCGGCCGCGAGCACCGAGGGAGCGGCGATGCTGGACGAGGCCACCATGGCCAGCGTCCAGTTCTGCTCCGTCAGCTCGCTGTCGAGGAGGTCTGCCAGGACCGGGTCCTGGTCCTCCAGTGCGGTGAGGCCCTTCAGGAGCAGGGCCGTGTGGGGCGTGACGGCGGCGCGACCGTCGGTGTTGCCGGAGTTCAGCACGCGGGTCACCCGGTCCGCTTGGTCAGCCGCTCGCGGACCACGTGCTTGAGTACCTTGCCGTTCGCGCTGCGCGGCATGACGTCGACGAGTTCCCACAGGGCCGGGACCTGTTCCGGGGGCAGGTGGCCGGCGAGGAAGCCGGGCAGCTCCGTCAGCGCGTCGGGGTCGGCGAGCGAGACGGCGGCGGCGATGCTCTGGTCGTCCCCGTCCGCGGGCACGCCGAAGACGGCGGCGGCTCGCACGGCCGGGTGCTCGTACAGCGCGGCCTCCACCTCGATGGTGGAGACGAGACCTGCGGCCGTGCGGATGGCGACGTTGCGCCGGTCGAAGAAGTACAGCAGGCCGTCCTCGTCGACCCGGCCGAGGTCGCCGGTGCGGGTCCACCGGTCGACGTGGACCTTCTCGTTGAGTTCGGGGTTGTCGAAGTAGTACCGCTTGGGCGCGGGGCTGCGCAGCCAGATCTCGCCGAGCGTGCCGGCCGGGACCTCCTCGCCGTCGTCGTCCGCGATGCGCAGCTCGGAGCCGCGCATCGGCCGGCCGGTCGCCAGGGGCTTCTCCGGGTCGAAGGTGTGGCCGATGGAGGCGGGCACGGCCTCGGAGGCCGCGTAGGACATGTTCAGCCGGGCGCCGGGCATGGCGGCGAGCAGCTTGCGGGCGATGGCCGGGGGCAGGGCGGTGGAGGCGTTGGCGATCGTCTCGACCGAGCTGAGGTCGTAGCGCTCGGTGGCGCCGCTGTGCACGAGCTGCATGCCGAGCCACGGCGTGATCATGATCGAGCCGATCCGGTACTTCTCGATCAGCTGGGCCATGCGCTCGGGGGCGTCGATCGGGCAGATCACCAGCGTCGACGGGGTGTGGATGGAGAAGTTGACGGTCGTGGCGCTCGCGGTGGTGCCCAGCGGCATCGGCGTGAGCAGCGGCTCCGGGTCGCCGAACAGGTGGAAGCCCTCGGGCCCGCGGCCGTAGGTCAGGTTGCCGTGCGGGGAGGCCGAGCCCTTGGCCGGCCCGGTGGTGCCGGAGGTGAACAGGATGTCGGCGGTGTCGGTGACCTCGACCGGTACCTTCGGGTCCGTGTCGTCGGCGCTCGCGATGCCGGCGGCCGTCGCGGTCAGGGCGGTGAGCGCGGCCGGCGGGACGACGTCCTCGCCGTGCAGCAGCGCGGCCGCGCCGGTCCACTCCAGGCGCCGCGTGATCTCCTCGGCGCCGACGGCCTGGTTCATATGGGTGGCGGTCGCCCCGGCCTTCAGCACCCCGAGGTAGGCGACCGCGTAGTCGATCCAGTCCAGGCCGTCGAAGCACAGGCCGACGACCGCACCGCGGCCGATGCCCGCGTCGAGCAGCCCGCGGGCCACCGCGTTGGAGCGGCGGTCCCACTCCCCGTAGGTGAGGACCGGGCCGTCGTCGACGTTCAACGCGATCCGGTCCGGCTGGAGTTCGGCCCGTCGACGCAACAGATCGTGGACGGTGAAACCGGTGGTGATCTCCGGCGTGTAGGCACGCTCGGCCATCTGGACTCCTTCTTCGCGCCGACGACGCTCGGTCACCGGCGGAGTGAGTTGTGAGGTCGTACGGACGGACGTCCCGCACAGCCTGACCGTACGAACGGCAGGCCCCTGGTGATGCCCAGGATTGAGCGATCAGCCCCCCGCACCACCCCCTGACTTCGACGCCGAACGCTCACTACCGAGCAGACCGGGCGCGGGCACCGCGGAAATCCTGAGGCGGAACACGTTGACCGCGACGGCACGAGGAGACACCGATGGCGCTACCCGCCGCGTGGAACGTCCTGCGCGCGGCCGAGGGCTCCGATCTCGTACTGGCCTGCGACTTCCCCGCGACCAGCCGCCCGATCGCGACCTTCGCCGAGCTGAGCGGGCTGCTGACCACGGAGTACGGCTTCTGGGAGACCGCCCCGCCGTCGGCCGCCCCGCCGTCGGCCGCCCCGCCGTCGGCCGCCCCGCCGTCGGCCGCCCCGCCGTCGGCCGACGCGGCCGCCGGGCCGACCGGCGAGGATCAGATCGCCCGCTGGCTCGCCGACGTCCGTGCCGCCGGGCGCAGGGTGCACGCCGTCCTGGGCTTCTGCACCGGCGCTCTCTACGCCGGCGCGCTGGCCGAGCGCGTCGCCGCCTGGCAGGAGACGCCGCGGCTGATCCTTCTCGACCCCGAGCCCGCCCGGGCCGGGATGCTGGCCGATTTCTACGACACGCTGGTCAACCGGCGCCTTGCCGGCCTGCTCACCGCGGAGGAGAGCGCCGAGGCGGTCCGGCTGGCGCACGGGCTCGACGGGGGCGACGACTTGATGCTCCTCGCCGGGCAGTACGCCGCACTGGTCCGCACGGTGATCGGTCCCGCCTTCGCGCGGGCCGGCCTGCCGGAGGACCGCGTCGCGGAGTTCGCCGGTGTCTCGGCCGCCTACTTGTACTGGATCGCCGGGGCGGACGCCGTCGACGAGCGGGCGTGCTTGGCATCCGCCACCGCGGTCCACAGCGCGAGCCCGGACGTCGGCCTGCACCTGTACGCCCAGGCCGAGCGGACCGGTCTCGTCGCTCGCACGATCCACCTCGACGTGTCCCACGCCGAGCTGATGCGCGACGCCGGGACCGCCCGGGTGATCGACGACCTGCTGCGCGCCGGCACCGGCACCCCGCACGCGGCCTGACCCGAAGACGCGCGCCCCGGACCCGTGCACCGGACCGGCCGAGGCCGACCCTGACCCGCAGAACCGAAGGAGAACCGACGTGGACACCCCCGACCCCGGGCTGCCCGACCCCTTGCTCGACACCCTGACGACCCTGTGGCGGGAGCAGCTCGACCGCGAGGCCACCGGAAGCCCGGAGATCCGCCCGGACTCCAACTTCTTCGTCCTCGGCGGGCATTCGCTGCTCGGCATCGCCCTGCTCGCCCGCGTCGAGGAGCGCACCGGCCGCAAGCTGCGCCTGGCGGACCTCTTCAAGGCGCCGACACCCCTGCGGCTCGCCGAGCTGATGCGTGCCTCAGGTGACGTCCTCACCCTCTCCACCGAAGGGAACCCCCGATGAACTCCCTGGCGAAGCGCGCGCCGCTGCGCGAATTCCGCCCGGCCCACCTCCAGAGCAGCGTGCCGCTGGAGCAGGCCCTGCACACGGCCAACGCGGGCTTCATCGTGCACCGCAGCGGCCTCATCAAGTACGAGCACCGCGCCGAGGGCCTGGAGTTCGCCTCGGAGCTGGTGGAGCTGATCAACCCCGGGGACGTCGGCCACGTCTCGGTCTTCCTCTACGAGGAACTCTTCGGCACGCACAACCGGCTGCACTGGATCCTGCACCTGAAGCAGCCCAACGACTACGCGCGCCTGCTGGACAAGGTGGACCACGACAAGAAGTGGCGCGAGGTCACCGACCTCGACCGGCTGCCGACCAAGGGGGGCGGCGGCTGGGAGCGGATCTTCGTCGAGGGCAGCATCACCGAGACGATCATCTGCCCGCAGCACGGGGTCGGCCACGGCGACCACGGGCCCGGCGACACCTTCCAGCCCGCCGCGCGCTTCCAGACCCGGCTCCCGGCCGACCAGCTGCTGCACTCGGCCAACTCCGCGCTCACCCTGCACCGGGTGGCCCAGGCCCGCTACGCGGTCCGCGACGAGGCGCGCGCGTTCCTCTACGAGTGGGGCAACGCCGTCAACGACGCGCTGCCCGGCGAGGCGACCGCCTTCCTCTTCGAGGAGATGTGGGGCCGCCAGGACCGTCTGCACACCATGGTCCACCTGGAGTCGATGGACGCCTACGTCAAGCTCGACGACCTGCTCGAACAGAGCCCGGCGATGCGGGACCTGCTGTCACGCCAGTGGATTCCCGACTTCAAGGGCGGGGGCACCTGGGAGCAGCTGTTCGTCGACGGCAGCCTTTCGGAGACCCTCCTGGTCCCGAGCCACCGGGCCTGACCGGCAGACGGCCGCGGAGCGTGCGGAAGGGGCGGGCGCCGGCGCTTCGGGCCGGCGCCGGCCCCGCGGCGGCCGAGCCGAAATGGCTGCGTGCGTCCACGGCGTTCGAGGTACGTTGATGCAGGCGAGCCGGGGGATGACGGCGGGGGAGAGGTCCGAAGCCATGATCCCTCCAGCGCGCCCGTCCGTTGCTGTCGTCCGTCCCGCCAGGAGCCGCCGCTGTGCGGCCCGCGTGCACGCGTGGTGCGCCGGAGCGATACGGGCCGACAGCATCCGCAGCTCAAGAGGCATACCAAGGCAGACCCACCGTGTTCCTGACGATCAGCACGACCGGCACCCCTGAACGCCCCGCGACCGACCTCGGGTTCCTGCTGCACAAGCATCCCGGCAAGGCGCAGGCGTTCTCCACCTCCTACGGCCGCGCGCACGTCTTCTACCCGGAGGCGACCGAGGAGCGCTGCACGGCGGCGCTCCTGCTGGAGGTGGACCCGCTGGCGCTGGTGCGCCGCGGCAAGGGCGGCAAGGGCCGCGGCGGCGCCCCGGACGCGGCCCTCGCGCAGTACGTGAACGACCGTCCGTACGCCGCCTCTTCGCTGCTCGCCGTCGCGCTCAGCGCCGTGTTCTCCAGCGCCCTGCGCGGCGTGTGCAAGGCCCTCCCCGAACGCGCGGAGCAGCCGCTTCCGCTGCGCGCCGAGGTGCCCGCGCTGCCCGCGCGCGGCGGCCCCGACCTGGTGCGCGCCCTGTTCGAGCCGCTGGGCTGGGCGGTGCGCACCGAGCCGGTGCCGCTCGACGAGCGCTTCCCGGACTGGGGCGACTCGCGGTACGTGCGCCTGGTCCTCGACGCGCCGGACGGCACGCTCACGCTCAGCGAGGCGCTGCGCCACCTCTACGTCCTGCTTCCGGTGCTCGACGACGCCAAGCACTACTGGGTCTCGGCCGACGAGGTCGACAAGCTCCTGCGCGCCGGTGAGGGCTGGCTCGCGGAGCACCCGGAGCACAAGCTGATCACCAGCCGCTATCTGTCCCGCCGCTGGTCGCTCACGCGCGAGGCCATGGACCGCCTGGAGCTGGTCAGGCTCGCCGACGCGGACGACACGGACGTCACGGAGATCGACAACGCCGTGAGCGAGGACACCGAAACCGACACCGACACCCACACCGAAACCGACACCCACACCGACGCCGAGGAGCAGCCCGTGCCGCTCGCCGTGCGCCGCCGCGAGGCGATCCTCGCGGCCCTGGAGGCCGCGGGCGCGGCCCGGGTGCTCGACCTGGGCTGCGGACAGGGCCAGCTCGTGCAGGCGCTGCTCAAGGACACGCGGTTCACCAAGGTCGTGGGCGTCGACGTGTCGATGCGCGCGCTCACCGTGGCGGCGCGGCGGCTGAAGCTGGAGCGCATGGGCGAGCGCCAGGCGGAGCGCGTGGAGCTGTTCCAGGGCTCCCTCGCGTACACGGACAAGCGCCTGAAGGGGTACGACGCGGCCGTGCTCAGCGAGGTCGTCGAGCACGTCGACCTGGAGCGGCTGCCCGCCCTGGAGTACGCGGTGTTCGGCTCGGCCCGCCCCCGCACGGTCCTCGTGACGACGCCGAACGTGGAGTACAACGTGCGCTGGGAATCCCTCCCCGCGGGCCACGTCCGCCACGGTGACCACCGCTTCGAGTGGACCCGCGCGGAGTTCCGCCGGTGGGCCGAGTCCGTCGCGGGACAGCACGGCTACACCGTCGCGTTCGCGCCCGTCGGGCCGGACGACCCGGAGGTGGGCCCGCCCACGCAGATGGCGGTCTTCACCCGGGGCGAGCAGCCCGCGCGCACCGACCGGACCGCCCGCGACGACCAGGACCGCGCCACGGAGGTGACGGCGGCATGACCAGGACCCTTCCCGTCACCGACCTCTCCCTCGTCGTGCTCGTCGGCGCGTCGGGCTCCGGCAAGTCGACGTTCGCACGGCGGCACTTCAAGCCGACCGAGGTGATCTCGTCGGACTTCTGCCGCGGCCTGGTGGCCGACGACGAGAACGACCAGAGCGCGAGCCGTGACGCCTTCGACGTACTGCACTACATCGCGGGCAAGCGCCTCGCTGCGGGCCGCCGTACCGTCGTGGACGCCACCAGCGTGCAGAGCGAGAGCCGCAAGCAGCTGATCGAGCTGGCCAGACGGCACGACGTGCTGCCCATCGCCATCGTGCTCGACGTGCCCGAGGAGGTCTGCGCCGAGCGCAACGCGTCCCGGACCGACCGCGCCGACATGCCACGCCGCGTCATCCAGCGGCACATCCGCGAACTGAGGCGCTCCCTGCGGCAGTTGGAGCGCGAGGGCTTCCGCAAGGTGCACGTCCTCAGGAGCGTCGATGAGGTCGAGACGGCCACGGTCGTCACCGAGAGGCGCTTCAACGACCTCTCGCACCTCACCGGCCCGTTCGACATCGTCGGCGACGTCCACGGCTGCGCGCGCGAGCTGGAGTCCCTGCTCGCCGAGCTGGGGTACGTCGACGGCGTCCACCCCGAGGGCCGCACGGCCGTCTTCGTCGGCGACCTCGTCGACCGCGGCCCCGACACGCCGGGCGTCCTGCGCCGGGTCATGGGCATGGTCGCCGCGGGAACCGCCCTGTGCGTGCCCGGCAACCACGAGAACAAGCTCGGCCGCTACCTGAAGGGCCGCAAGGTCCAGCACACGCACGGCCTGGCCGAGACGGTTCAGCAGCTCGACCGGGAGAGCGAGGAGTTCCGCGCCCAGGTGCGGGAGTTCGTGGACGGGCTCGTCAGCCACTACGTCCTGGACGGCGGCGGGCTCGTGGTCTGCCACGCCGGGCTGCCCGAGCAGTACCACGGCCGCACCTCCGGCCGGGTCCGCTCGCACGCGCTGTACGGCGACACGACGGGCGAGACCGACGAGTTCGGCCTGCCCGTGCGCTACCCGTGGGCCGAGGAGTACCGCGGCAAGGCGGCCGTCGTCTACGGCCACACGCCCGTGCCCACGGCGACCTGGCTGAACAACACCATCTGCCTGGACACCGGCGCGGTCTTCGGCGGCAAGCTCACCGCGCTGCGCTGGCCCGAGCGCGAACTGGTCGACGTACCGGCCGAGAAGGTCTGGTACGAGCCGGCGAGGCCGCTGCGCACCGACGCGCCCGGCGGACACGACGGGCGCCCGCTCGACCTCGGTGACGTGCACGGCCGCAGGGCCGTGGAGACCCGGCACGCGGGGCGCGTGACCGTGCGCGAGGAGAACGCGGCGGCGGCCCTTGAGGTCATGAGCCGCTTCGCCGCCGACCCGCGTCTGGTGCCGTATCTGCCGCCGACCATGGCGCCGACGGCGACCTCACGGCGCGACGGCTACCTGGAGCACCCGGCGGAGGCCTTCGCGCAGTACGCGGCGGACGGCGTGGAGCGCGTCGTGTGCGAGGAGAAGCACATGGGCTCCCGCGCCGTGGTCCTGGTCTGCAAGGACGCGGACGCGGCCCGCGAGCGGTTCGGCGTCGACGGGCCCACGGGCTCGCTGTACACGCGCACCGGCCGGCCGTTCCTCGACGACGCGGCGCTGACCGAGGAGATCCTCGACCGGATACGGGCCGCCGTCGGCGCGGCCGGCCTGTGGAAGGACCTTGCCACCGACTGGCTGCTGCTCGACGCCGAGCTGCTGCCCTGGTCGCTGAAGGCCACGGGCCTGCTGCGCACCCAGTACGCCGCCGTGGGCGCGGCGTCCGGCGCGGTCTTCCCCGAAGCCCTGAACGCCCTGGAGGCGGCGGCCGGGCGAGGTGTCGACGTCGGCGACCTGCTCGACGCGCAGCGCGAACGGGCGGCGGACGCCGCCGCGTTCACCGACGCCTACCGCCGCTACTGCTGGCCGACCGACGGGCTCGACGGGGTGCACCTGGCGCCGTTCCAGATCCTCGCCGTCCAGGGCAGAAGCCTCGCCGCGCTGCCGCACGACGAGCAACTGGCCCTGCTCGACCGCATGGTGGAGCACGACGGCTCGGGCCTGCTGCGCACCACGCGCCGCCTGTACGTGGACACGGGCGACGAGGAGTCGGTGCGCGCGGGCGTCGACTGGTGGCTGGAGATGACCGGGCGCGGCGGCGAGGGCATGGTCGTCAAGCCCGTCGGCGCCCTGGTCCGCGACGGCAAGGGCCGCCTGGTCCAGCCGGGCATCAAGTGCCGCGGCCGGGAGTACCTGCGGATCATCTACGGACCGGAGTACACGCGTCCGGAGAACCTCGCCAAGCTGCGCGGCCGCTTCCTCGGCCACAAGCGCTCGCTCGCGATCCGCGAGTACGCGCTCGGCATCGAGGCCCTCGACCGGCTCGCGGACGGCGAGCCGCTGTGGCGGGTCCACGAAGCGGTGTTCGCGGTGCTCGCACTGGAATCGGAACCAGTGGATCCGCGTCTGTGACGTGCCGCGGCGCGCGTGGCACCGGTGTCCCGGCGGGCGTCCTGCCCGGCGGGACACCGGTGGGCCACCGGCGACCGGGCCGTCGGCGACGTGGCGCGTTGTGACGTGTTCCGGGCGCCTTCAACGCGTGTCCCGGCCGCGGAGAGGCGAGGATGGGGGCATGGGATTCCACGTCGACTCCGAGGCCGGGCGGCTGCGCCGCGTCATCCTGCACCGCCCGGACCTGGAGCTGAAGCGCCTGACCCCCACCAACAAGGACGCGTTGCTCTTCGACGACGTCCTGTGGGTGCGGCGGGCAAGACAGGAGCACGACGGCTTCGCCGACGTGCTGCGCGACCGGGGGGTGACGGTCCATCTCTTCGGTGACCTGCTCACCGAGGTGCTGAACGTGCCGGCGGCCCGGCAGCTCGTCCTGGACCGCGTCTTCGACGAGAAGGAGTACGGCCCGCTCGCCACCGACCACCTGCGCGCCACCTTCGAGGCGCTGCCGTCGGGGGAGCTGGCGGAGGCCCTGGTCGGCGGCATGACGAAGCGCGAGTACCTGGAGCGGCACCCGGAGCCCACGTCCGTGCGCTTCCACTGCATGGACCTGGACGACTTCCTGCTCGGCCCGCTGCCCAACCACCTCTTCACGCGCGACACCTCCGCGTGGATCTACGACGGCGTGTCGATCAACGCGATGCGCTGGCCCGCGCGGCAGCGCGAGACCGTCCACTTCGAGGCGATCTACCAGCACCACCCGCTCTTCCACGGCCAGGTCGGCCACGTCTGGTCGCAGGGGCAGGCCGACTACCCCTCCACCATCGAGGGCGGCGACGTCCTGGTGATCGGCAACGGCGCGGTCCTCATCGGCATGAGCGAGCGCACCAAGCCGCAGGCCGTCGAGATGCTCGCGCACAAGCTGTTCGCGGCCGGCTCCGCGCGCACCATCGTGGCGCTCGACATGCCCAAGCGCCGGGCCTTCATGCACCTGGACACGGTTATGACGATGGTCGACGGGGACACGTTCACGCAGTACGCGGGCCTCGGCATGCTGCGCTCGTACACCATCGAGCCGGGTGTCGACGAGCGTGAGCTGAAGGTCACCGACCATCCGCCGGAGCACATGCACCGGGCCATCGCGGCGGCCCTCGGCCTGGACCGCGTCCGGGTCCTGACCGCCACGCAGGACGTGCACGCGGCCGAGCGCGAGCAGTGGGACGACGGCTGCAACGTGCTCGCGGTCGAGCCTGGCGTCGTGGTCGCGTACGAGCGGAACGCGACGACCAACACGTATCTGCGCAAGCAGGGCATCGAAGTGATAGAGATCCCCGGCAGTGAGCTGGGGCGCGGCCGGGGCGGTCCGCGCTGCATGAGCTGCCCGGTGGAGCGTGACCCCGTGGGCGGCTGAACCCCAGGGGGTGCATAGATTTGTGGTTGGTCGTATAGACTTCCAGTATCACGCATTCGCACCCCAGGAGCGCCCCCATGGCGAACGGCTCGACCAGCCTTGACCTCACCGGCCGTCACTTCCTCAAGGAGGTGGACTTCACCGCCGAGGAGTTCCGAGGTCTGCTCGCCCTGGCCGCGGAGCTGAAGGCCGCGAAGCGGGAGGGGCGCGAGCGGCGGCGGCTGAGCGGCAAGAACATCGCCCTCGTCTTCGAGAAGTCCTCGACGCGCACCCGCTGTGCCTTCGAGGTGGCCGCCGCCGACCAGGGCGCGGCCACGACGTACATGGACCCCTCCGCCTCGCACATCGGCCAGAAGGAGTCCGCCAAGGACACCGCCCGCGTCCTCGGCCGGATGTTCGACGCGATCCAGTACCGGGGCGACGCCCAGGAGACGGCCGAGACGCTCGCCGCCCACGCGGGCGTGCCCGTGTACAACGGCCTGACCGACGTCTGGCACCCCACGCAGATGCTCGCCGACGTCCTCACGATGACCGAGCACTGCGCCGAGCCCCTGGAGCGGATCGCGTTCGCCTACCTCGGCGACGCCCGCTTCAACATGGGCAACTCCTACCTGGTCACCGGCGCCCTGCTCGGCATGGACGTACGGATCGTCGCGCCCGAGGCGTACTGGCCGGCGCCGCACGTGGTCGCCCGGGCGCGGCGGCTCGCCGAGAGCAGCGGCGCCCGGATCACGCTCACGGATGAGGTCACCGAGGGCGTCGCGGGCGCGGACTTCGTCGCCACCGACGTCTGGCTGTCCATGGGGGAGCCCGCCGAGGTCTGGGACGAGCGCATCCGCTCCCTTACGCCGTACGCCGTGACGATGGACGTCCTGCGCGCCACCGGCAACCCGGACGTGCGCTTCCTGCACTGCCTCCCGGCCTTCCACGACCTGGAGACGACACTGGGCCGCGCCCTGTGCGAGCGGCACGGCCTGAGCTGGCTGGAGGTCAGCGACGAGGTCTTCGAGTCCCCCCACTCGGTCGTCTTCGACGAGGCGGAGAACCGCCTCCACACCATCAAGGCGGTCCTGGTGGCGACCCTGGCGGGCGGGGGCCTCCGCTAGGGCGCGGCCGTCAGTCTGAACCAGACCGCCTTGCCCGAGGCGGTCGGGCGGTGGCCGCAGGCCGAGCTGAGGGTGCGGATGAGGAGGAGGCCCCGGCCGTGCTCCTGCCAGGGGTCGACCTCGCAGCCGGGGGCGGGGTCGGAGAGGTCGCCGGGTGGCGTGGGGTTGGAGTCGCGCACCTCCACCTGGCACTGCGTCGGCAGCAGCTCGATGAGCAGCTCTATCGGCGCGTGCCCGGGCGCGTGCTCCACCGCGTTGGCCACCAGCTCCGCCGTGAGCAGCTCCGCCGTGTCCGTGTCCGCCGTGGAGCCGATGTCGGTGAGCGCCGTGCGGACCAGGGCGCGCGCGATCGGCACGGCGGCCACCGTGTGCGGCAGCGCGATGCGCCAGCTGGCGGGGGAGTGCGGTTCGGGCAAGTGTGGGTCCGTTCGGCGAGCAGGTGGTCCGGCGCGGTCCTGCTTTCAACCGTACGAATCCTAAGCCGAGGGGCGCCAGGGTCCTCGGTCGGGCCGTTGCCGGACCGTCGGCCCCCCTTCCGAGGCCTCCCCGGGTGGCCGATATCGCGCACTCGTGACGACGGTCATGGAACGGTGATAACTTCGAAGAGGGAACGCGTCCGAGCACGAGCCCGGCCGCGACGCGCCACAGCTCACCCCGTCGCACTCCGCCGAGGAGGCCGCACGTCATGAGTCCCTTCACCGGCTCCGCAGCCCCCACCCCCGAGTGGGAGCATCTGCGCCTGACCGTCGACGAGGGCGTCGCCACCGTCACGCTCGCCCGCCCCGACAAGCTCAACGCGCTCACCTTCGGTGCCTACGCCGACCTGCGCGACCTGCTCGCCGAGCTGTCCCGTACGCGATCCGTGCGCGCCCTCGTGCTCGCGGGGGAGGGCCGCGGCTTCTGCTCGGGCGGTGACGTGGACGAGATCATCGGCGCCACCCTCGCCATGGACACCGCCCAGCTGCTCGACTTCAACCGCATGACCGGGCAGGTCGTGCGGGCCCTGCGCGAGTGCCCCTTCCCGGCGGTCGCCGCCGTGCACGGGGTCGCCGCGGGGGCCGGCGCGGTGCTCGCGCTCGCGGCGGACTTCCGGGTCGCGGACCCCTCGGCGCGGTTCGCGTTCCTGTTCACCCGGGTCGGCCTGTCCGGCGGCGACATGGGCGCCGCGTATCTGCTGCCGCGCGTGGTCGGGCTCGGGCACGCCACCCGCCTGCTGATGCTCGGCGAGCCGGTGCGCGCCCCCGAGGCCGAGCGGATCGGGCTGCTCAGCGAGCTGACCGACGAGGGCAAGGCCGACGAGGCCGCCGCCGCCCTCGCCCGCCGCCTCGCCGATGGCCCCGCCCTCGCGTACGCGCAGACGAAGGCCCTGCTCACCGCCGAACTCGACATGCCGCTCGCGGCCTCCGTCGAGCTGGACGCGGCGACCCAGGCGCTGCTCATGAACGGCGAGGACTACGCCGAGTTCCACGCCGCCTTCACCGCCAAGCGCGCCCCGAAGTGGCGGGGGCGGTGACCGTGCGCGCCACGCCCGCCGCGGCCCCCGCCGTCCGCCGCGCGGCCGTCGTCGGCGGCGGCCCCGGCGGCCTGTACGCCGCCGCCCTGCTCAAGCGCCTCGACCCGGCGCGCGAGGTCACGGTCTGGGAGAAGAACGCCCCGGACGACACCTTCGGCTTCGGCGTGGTCCTCTCCGACGAGACGCTCGGCGGCATCGAGCACGCCGACCCGGTGGTCTACGCGGCCCTGCGGGAGCGCTTCGTACGCTGGGACGACATCGACATCGTGCACCGCGGCACCCGGCACACCTCCGGCGGCCACGGCTTCGCGGCGCTCGGCCGCCGCGCGCTGCTCGCCGTGCTCCACGAGCGCTGCCGCGACCTGGGCGTGGACCTGCGCTTTCGCACCGAGGCCCCGCCCGCCGCCGAGCTTGCGGCGGCGTACGACCTGGTGATCGCCGCGGACGGGGTGCACAGCCGGACCCGGGAGGCGCACGCGGACGTCTTCCGCCCCTCGGTCACCAGCCACCGCTGCCGCTACATATGGCTGGCCGCCGACTTCGCCTTCGACGCCTTCCGCTTCGAGATCGCCGAGACCGAGCACGGCGTGATGCAGCTGCACGGCTATCCGTTCTCGGCGGACGAGTCCACCGTGATCATCGAGATGCGCGAGGAGGTCTGGCGGGCCGCGGGTTTCGCGGACGCCGAGGTGGGCGAGTCCGTCGACCGCTGCGCCAAGGTCTTCGCGGACGCCCTGCACGGCCGCGGACTGCGCTCCAACAACTCGTCCTGGCTGACCTTCCGCACGGTCGTCAACGACCGCTGGTCGCACGGCAACACGGTGCTGCTCGGCGACGCGGCGCACACCGCGCACTTCTCCATCGGCTCCGGTACGAAGCTGGCCGTCGAGGACGCGCTCGCCCTCGCGGCCTGCCTCCAGGAGCAGCCGGACGTGCCGCGCGCGCTCGCGGCGTACGAGGCCGAGCGCCGCCCGGTCGTGGCGTCCACGCAGCGCGCCGCGCGGGCCAGCCTCCAGTGGTTCGAGGAGCTTGACCTCTACCTCGGCCAGCCGCCCCGGCAGTTCGCGTTCAACCTGCTCACCCGCAGCCGCCGCGTCACCCACGACAACCTGCGCCTGCGCGACGAGCGGTTCACGACCGCCGTGGAGCGGGACTTCGGCTGCCCCGAGGGCACGCCGCCCATGTTCACCCCCTTCACCCTCGGCGGCCTCACCCTGCGCAACCGCGTCGTCGTCTCCCCGATGGACATGTACTCCGCCCGGGACGGCGTCCCCGGCGACTTCCACCTGGTGCACCTGGGCGCGCGGGCCCTCGGCGGGGCGGGCCTCGTCATGACCGAGATGGTGTGCGTGAGCGAGCGGGGCCGCATCACCCCCGGCTGCGCCGGGCTCTACACCGACGAGCAGGCCGAGGCCTGGGCGCGCGTCGCGGACTTCGTGCACACCCAGGCGCCCGGCACCGCGCTCGGGGTGCAGCTGGGGCACGCGGGCCGCAAGGGCTCCACCAAGCTCATGTGGGAGGGCATGGACGAGCCCCTGGAGGAGGGAAACTGGCCCCTGGTGGCCCCCTCCGCGCTGCCGTACACCTCACGCAGCCAGGTCCCGCACGAGCTTCGGGCCGACGAACTCCCCGCCCTGCGTGACGAGTTCGTCGCCGCCGCCCGCCGTGCGGCGCGCAGCGGCTTCGACCTCCTGGAACTCCACTGCGCGCACGGCTACTTGCTCTCCGGCTTCCTGTCCCCGCTCACCAACCACCGCACGGACGCGTACGGCGGCTCCCTGGAGGCCCGGCTCCGCTTCCCCCTGGAGGTCTTCGACGCGGTGCGCGAGGCGTGGCCGTCCGAGAGGCCCATGACGGTCCGCGTCTCCGCCACGGACTGGGCCCCGGGCGGCACGACGGCCGACGACGCCGTGGCGTTCGCCCGGGCCTTCGCGGCTCACGGCGCCGACGCGATCGACGTCTCCACCGGCCAGGTGGTCTCCGACGAGGCCCCCGCGTACGGCCGCTCGTACCAGACCCCGTACGCGGACCGGATCCGCAACGAGACCGGCATCCCCGTGATCGCGGTCGGCGCCATCTCGTCCTGGGACGACGTCAACTCCCTCATCCTGGCCGGCCGCACCGACCTCTGCGCCCTGGCCCGCCCGCACCTCTACGACCCCCACTGGACCCTCCACGCGGCGGCCGAGCAGAACTACCAGGGCCCCGCGGCCCCCTGGCCCCACCCCTACCGCGCCGGAAGCCGCCGCCCTCAAACAGGCCGCACGGACGCCCCGAAACCGCGGCTGAGCCTCGACACCGCATGATGCCCTCGCGCTTCCCGGCGCGGGCGGTGCGGGCAGTGCGTGCGAAATCAAAGCTGGGGGCGCACAGTTCTGTTGAGCTCCCTCGAGTGCTCCCTACGCTTCGAGCAATGGTGTTGTCTCGAAAGCGATCCGGTTGATTGCCTTGCAGGCCTTGCGAGTGGCGTGCATACACTCGCGGCACCGGTGCCGTTGCCGCAACCGGAAAGGGGCGGGTAATGAACACACCCAATACGTGGAGTGCGACCACCTGGCGAGAGAAGCAAGGGGTGGCCGCGTCGACTGCGATAGTGAGAATAACCCTGGGCCAAGAGAGCCACACGGTTGTTTCCCGGTGGACCATGTGGCGCGACACGGTAGAAGTGGACGGTCGACTGGTGGAGTCGTCCGTGAACGGGGTCGCCGGAACGCACAGGTTCTTCATCACCGACAGCGAAAGGGAACTCCCCGCTTCCGTCGAGGTCGCGCAGGTCGATTTCCATTACGAGATCCGCCGGGTGGAAGTCGGCGGTTATCCGATTCCCCTGGCGGACTACGGAAAGAATCCGCCTCGCTTCGGCTGAGGTTCCTGCCCGGACGGCAGAGCGGTTCTCCCGCGCCTTGTCAGCGAAGACTGTCGCCGACCGCGGCGAATTCCGCTCCGGCCCGGTGGAGCCGGTCGTGCAGGCCCTGGAAGACCTCCGCCGAGCGCGTCCCCGGCCAGTTCGCCGGGAGGAGGTCCGGGGGCAGGCCCGGGTCGACGTACGGGAGGTGGCGCCAGGTGTCGAGGGCCAGGAGGTAGTCGCGGTAGGCCTGTTGCGGGGGTGTGTCGGGGCGGGTCTGCCAGGCGCGCAGGGTCGGGCCGTGGCGGTCGAGGAAGGCCTCGTGCTGCTTGGCGATGGCGGAGAGGTCCCACCAGCGCGCCACCGCCTCGGCGGTCGGGGTGAAGCCCAGGTGCTCGCCCCGGAAGAGGTCGACGTACGCCGTGAGGCCGAGGCGCTCCAGGGTGTGCCGGGTCTCGTCGTACAGGCGGGCGGGGGCGATCCACACGCCCGGCGCGGCCGTGCCGAAGCCGAGGCCGGCCAGGCGTGAGCGGAGCACGTGGCGCTTGTTGCGCTCCGCCTCCGGGACGGAGAACACGGCGAGGACCCAGCCGCCCTCGCGGCGCCCGCCCGCGGCCGGGTAGATGCGGCGGTCGCCGTCGTCGAGGAGTTGCCGCGCCTCCGCGGACAGCTCGTACCCCGCCGCCCCGCCGGACGTGCGCGCGGGCACGAGGAGCCCGCGCCGCTTGAGGCGGGACACCGACGAGCGGACGGACGGCGCGTCGACGCCCACCGGCGCGAGGAGACGGACGAGTTCGGCGACCGCGACGGGGCCGGGCGCGGCCCGGCCGTACGCTCCGTAGAACGTGACGATCAGGGACCTGGGGGCGTGTTGCTCGGACACGTGATCACTCTAGGCCCCGGACGCGGGCCCCGGCTCCCCGAGTGGATCTTCGGTGCCGGGCGGCGCCGCCGGTTCCCGCAGGCGGAAGCGTTGCAGCTTGCCCGTCGCCGTCCTCGGCAGGGCGTCGAGGAACTCCACATCGCGCGGGCACTTGTAGGGCACCAGCTCCGCCTTGACGAACTCCCGCAGGCGCTCGGCGTCCCGGACCGCGCCCTCGCGCAGCACCACGTACGCCACGGCGATCTGCCCGCGCCGCTCGTCCGGGCGGCCCACGACGGCGGTCTCCACCACGTCCGGGTGGCGCAGGAGGGCCTCCTCGACCTCGGGGCCCGCGATGTTGTACCCGGCCGAGATGATCATGTCGTCGGCGCGTGCCACATAGTGGAAGTAGCCGTCGGCGTCGCGTATGTACGTGTCTCCCGTGACGTTCCAGCCGTGCCGGACGTAGTCGCGCTGCCGGGGGTCGGCCAGGTACCGGCAGCCGACCGGGCCGCGCACCGCGAGCAGGCCCGGCTCGCCGTCGGGCACGGGCGCCCCGGAGTCGTCGACCACGCGCGCGTGCCACCCCGGCACGGGAAGGCCCGTGGTGCCGGGGCGGATCGCCTCGTCGGCGGCGGAGATGAAGATGTGGAGCAGCTCCGTCGCGCCGATGCCGTTGATGACGCGCAGGCCGGTGCGTGCGTGCCAGGCCCGCCAGGTCGCGGCGGGCAGGTTCTCGCCCGCCGAGACGCAGCGGCGCAGCGACGACACGTCGGGGGCGGCGCCCCCCGCGGGCGCGTCGAGCGCGTCAAGCAGCGCGCGGTACGCCGTCGGCGCGGTGAACAGCACGCTCACCCGGTGCGCGGCGATCGCCGGCAACAGCTGCTTCGGGCCCGCCTGTTCGAGCAGCAGGGAGGACGCGCCGACGCGCAGCGGGAAGATGACAAGACCGCCCAGGCCGAAGGTGAAGCCGAGCGGCGGGCTGCCCGCGAACACGTCGTCGGAGCGGGCCTTCAGGACGTGCCGCGCGAAGGTGTCGGCTATCGCGAGCACGTCCCGGTGGAAGTGCATGCAGCCCTTGGGCCGCCCCGTCGTGCCGGAGGTGAAGGCGATCAGGGCCACGTCGTCGGCCGCCGTGTCCACCGCCGCGTACGGCTCCGGCGGGCGGGCCGCCGCGCGGGCCAGGAGGTCGTCGGGGCCCTCGCCGCCGTACGTCGTCACGCGCAGGCCCGGCACCCCGGCCTTGATCAGGTCGTCGACCGCGCGGGCGTCGCACAGCGCGTGCGAGACCTGCGCGATCTCGCACATCGTGGCCAGCTCCTGCGCGCGCTGCTGGGCGAGGACGGTCACCGCGACCGCGCCGGCCTTCATCACGGCGAGCCAGCAGGCGGCGAGCCAGGGCGAGGTGGCGCCGCGCAGCAGCACGCGGTTGCCGGGCACCACGCCCAGCTCGGCGGTCAGGACGTGCGCGAGGCGGTCCACGTGGTCCCGCAGTTCGCCGTACGTCCACACGGTGCCGTCGGCGGCGACGAAGGCGGGCCGGTCGGCGCCGTGCCGCAGGGCCGACACGTCGAGCAGCTCGGCGCCGCAGTTGAGCCGGTCGGGGTAGTGCAGCTCGGGCCGGTCGCGCACCAGGGCGGGCCACTGGTCGCGCGGCGGGAGGTGGTCGCGCGCGAAGGTGTCGACGTGTCCGGTGGGCGCGGCGCCGCTGTCGCCGTAGGTTGCTGCCCCTGTGGTCTCCATGGCGCCTCGCCACCTTTGCCGTCGGGCGTAGTGATGGGCTCGCCCAACGAGCGTATCGTGTTGGTGACGGCAGTCAACACTGCGCGATAACACTCCGGGGCGCGGCACCGCGCCCCGGGCCAGGGGAGGCCCGGGATGACCGACTCGTCGAACGCGTCGACGCCCTCGACGTTCACGCAGTTCACGCAGTCCCCGCACTTTTCGGGGGCCTTGCAATTCTCCCTCCAGCCGGACCAGGCCGCTCGGCGTGACCGGCTCCTGGAGCTGGCGGAGACCCGTCTGCGCCCCCTCGCCGAGAAGGGCGAGCCGGGGCGCGTGAACCGCCCGCTCCTGGCGGCCATCGGCGAACACCGCCTGTACGAAGGCCTGTTCACCCTCGGCGCCCTCGACCTGTGCCTGACCCGGGAGTCGCTCGCCCGCGGCTGCACGGAGGCCGAGACCGCCTACGCCCTCCAGGGCCTGGGCGCCCACCCCGTGCACGCCCACGGCTCGGCGGCCCAGCGGGAGCGCTGGCTCCCGGCCGTGCGCGAGGGCCGCGCCGTCGCGGCCTTCGCCCTGTCCGAGCCGGGCGCCGGCTCCGACGCCGCGGCCCTCGCGCTGCGCGCGGAGCCCGAGCCGGGCGCGGGGCCCGAGCCGGGCGCGGCCCGCGCCTGGCGCCTGACCGGCGAGAAGTCCTGGATCTCGAACGCGCCCGACGCCGACTTCTACACCGTCTTCGCCCGTACGACCCCGGGCGCGGGCGCCCGCGGCGTGACCGCCTTCCTGGTGCCCGCCGACCGCCCGGGCCTGAGCGGCAGCCCGCTCGCGATGCTCTCCCCGCACCCCATCGGCACCCTCACCTTCGACGGCGTCCGCGTGACCAGGGACGACCTGCTCGGCGAGGTCGACCGCGGCTTCGGCGTCGCCATGACGACCCTCAACCGCTTCCGCCCGAGCGTCGGCGCCTTCGCGGTCGGCATGGCCCAGGCCGCGCTCGACGCGACGCTCGCGCACACCGCGGAGCGGGACGCCTTCGGCGGCAAGCTGAAGGACCTCCAGGCGGTCTCCCACCAGGTCGCGGAGATGGCCACGCGCACGGAGGCCGCCCGCCTCCTGGTGTACGCGACCGCCGCGGCGTACGACCGCGAGGAGCCGGGCATCGCGGGCCGCGCGGCCATGGCGAAGCTCTTCGCCACGGAGACGGCGCAGTATGTCGTCGACGCGGCCGTCCAGCTGCACGGCGCCCGCGCCCTCCAACACGGCCACCTGCTCGAACACCTCTACCGCGAGGTGCGGGCCCCACGCATCTACGAAGGCGCGAGCGAGGTCCAACGGTCCGTCATCGCCAAGCAGTTGTACGCCGCCGCCCCCTCCCCGAAGGAGACCGCGTGAGCCTCGACCGCCTCAACCCCGCGGGCCTCTCCCCGGCCACCGGCTTCAGCCACGCCGTCGTGGCGAGCGGCGGCCGCGTCGTCTTCCTCGCCGGGCAGACGGCCCTGGACACCGAAGGCAAGGTCACCGGGACCACCCTGCCCGAGCAGTTCGAGAAGGCCCTGGGCAACCTGCTCACCGCCCTGCACGCCGCGGGCGGCACCCCGGCGGACCTCGCCCGCGTCACCGTCTACGCCACCGACGTCGCCGACTACCGCGCGCACGCCCGGGAACTCGGCGCGATCTGGAAGCGGTTGGCGGGCCGCGACTACCCCGCCATGGCGGTGATCGGCGCGGTGCGGCTCTGGGACGAGGAGTGCCTGGTGGAACTGGACGGCTTCGCGGTGCTGCCCTGAGCCCCCCGGCGGGGCGGCCCTAGCGCGCGGGGGCGAACTTGCGGGAGGAGAAGGCCACCGCGTCCTTCGGGCCCACGCCGCGCGTGATCCACCAGTGGGTCGGCACCTCGCCGTACACGGCGGACAGCTTCGGCGACTGCCAGGACAGGACCACCTCGTCCCCGCCGCCCCCGTCGAAGTCCGCGGCGAAGTGCACCCGCCACTGCCCGCTCCCCGCGCGGATCCGTTGGCCGTCCACCCGCGCGGGCGGCCTCCGGACCAGGCGTGCGACCCGGCGGTCACCCTCGTAGAGGACGGGATCGTCGAGGCCGTCGAGCAGCAGCGCGTCCCGGCCGTCGCCGTCGGGGTCGACGGCCGTGTACGAGCCGCCGGTGCCGGTGCGGTACGTGCGGGCGGGGCCGCCGCCGCCCGGGTAGACGGCGTAGCTCCCGGCGACGTCGTCGTCCTCAACCCCGGCGTCGGGCTCGTCGTTGCGGCCCCCGTCGTCGCCGACGGCGAGGTCACGGGTGCCGTCCCCGTCGAAGTCGCCGAAGGCGTAGCCGTTCCCCTTGCGCACCGGGCGGCCGGTGGCGGCGAGGCCGCCGCCGGGGCGGGCCGCGTAGTACTGGCCCGCCGACTGCTCGCCGTCGTTGCCGTAGTGCACGAACAGGCCGGTGGCGCGGCCCTTGCCCGCGGGGGCGATGTCGTCGGCCCGGATGCCGCCGTACGACGTGAACTCCGGCCGCGGCAGCGTCCGCCGCTCGGTGCGCGCGGGCACGCCCGCGCGGCTGAACGGGCCGAACAGGAGCACCACGGCCGCCCCGTCGGAGCGCAGGCCCGCCAGGTCGTGGCGGCCGTCGCCGTCGAAGTCGCCCCGGACCGTCTCGCCGAAGCCGGCCGCCGCGTCCGGCGCGGGAAGCCGCAGGCGGGTCGGCGCCGCGCCGCGCCGGGGCCCTTGGGGTCCGCCCCAGTTGACGTACTCGACCACGCGGTTCCCTCCGGGAGCCTCCTCGCCGGTACGGGTGACGAAGTCCGCGAAGCCGTCGTCGTCCAGGTCGGCGGTCGTCCCCGGGTACGGCGGGGTGTTCCCGACCGGGCTGGGGTCGGGCACACCAAGGTCCTCGGTGGTGTACAGGGTCCGCGTCGTCGGGTCGAGCCCGCGCGGGGAGCCGAAGACCACGGCGATCTGCGGCACCCCGCCGTGGCTCGCGGGCCAGGCCACCGGCACCGTCATCAGCAGGTCGGGGTGGCCGTCGCCGTTGATGTCGTCCGGGTCGCCGGAGCCCTTGCCGGGCGCGGGCGCGCGGCTCTCGGCCGGGACGACGTCCGGGGCCCGGGATGCCCCGGCCCGCGCGCCGCCGCCGTCGCGGGAGCCGTCAGGCCCGGAGCCGCCGGATCCCGAGCCGTCGGACCCGCCGCCGCACCCCGCGACCAGGGCGAGGGCGGCGAGTACGGAGACGGCGCGGGCCGCGGTGCGAGGAGTCATGGGGGACACCCTCACACCGCGGCCCGCGCCGGTTCCACACAGATGTGCGAGCGGCAGGACAGGACGTCCTTAGATGTCCCGGAACGTCTCGATCTGCGCCCCGACGGAGTTCAGGCGCTCCGCCAGGTCCTCGTAGCCGCGGTTGATCACGTACACGTTGCGCAGGACCGACGTGCCCTCGGCCGCCATCATCGCGAGCAGGACGACCACGGCGGGGCGCAGCGCGGGCGGGCACATCATCTCGGCGGCGCGCCAGCGGGTGGGGCCCTCGACGAGGACCCGGTGCGGGTCGAGCAGCTGGAGACGGCCGCCGAGGCGGTTCAGGTCGGTGAGGTAGATCGCGCGGTTGTCGTAGACCCAGTCGTGGATGAGGGTCTTGCCCTGCGCCGCGGCCGCGATGACCGCGAAGAACGGGACGTTGTCGATGTTCAGGCCGGGGAACGGCATGGGGTGGATCTTGTCGATGGGCGCCTCCAGCTTGGAGGGGCGCACTGTCACGTCCACCAGGCGGGTGCGGCCGTTGTCCGCCGCGTACTCCGCCGAGCGGTCGTGGTCGAGGCCCATCTCCTCCAGGACGGCCAGCTCGATCTCCATGAACTCGATCGGCACCCGGCGGATGGTCAGCTGCGACTCGGTGACCACGGCGGCGGCCAGCAGGCTCATCGCCTCGACCGGGTCCTCGGAGGGGGAGTAGTCGACGTCCACGTCGATGTCCGGCACGCCGTGCACGGTCAGGGTCGTGGTGCCGATGCCCTCGACCTTGACGCCGAGCGCCTCCAGGAAGAAGCACAGGTCCTGGACCATGTAGTTGGAGGAGGCGTTGCGGATCACGGTGGTCCCGGCGGAGCGGGCGGCGGCCAGCAGCGCGTTCTCCGTCACCGTGTCGCCGCGCTCGGTCAGGACGATCGGGCGGTCCGGCGTGACGTCGCGGGCGACGTCGGCGTGGTAGAGCCCCTCGGTCGCCGCGATGTCCAGGCCGAAGCGCCGCAGCGCGATCATGTGTGGCTCGATCGTGCGGGTGCCGAGGTCGCAACCGCCCGCGTACGGAAGCCGGAAGCGGTCCAGGCGGTGCAGCAGCGGGCCGAGGAACATGATGATCGAGCGGGTGCGGCGCGCGGCCTCCGCGTCGATGGCGTCCATGTCGAGCTTGGCGGGCGGCACGATCTCCAGGTCGACGCCGTCGTTGATCCAGCGGGTGCGTACGCCGATGGAGTTGAGGACCTCCAGGAGGCGGTAGACCTCCTCGATGCGGGCGACGCGGCGCAGGACCGTGCGGCCCTTGTTGAGCAGGGAGCCGCACAGCAGGGCCACGCACGCGTTCTTGCTGGTCTTGACGTCGATGGAGCCGGAGAGACGACGGCCGCCGACGACTCGCAGGTGCATCGGACCCGAGTACCCCAGCGAGACGATTTCACTGTCCAGCGCCTCGCCGATGCGGGCGATCATCTCAAGGCTGATGTTCTGGTTGCCGCGCTCGATGCGGTTCACGGCGCTCTGGCTCGTGTTGAGCGCCTCGGCGAGCTGCGACTGTGTCCAGCCACGGTGCTGCCGGGCGTCACGGATGAGCTTGCCGATGCGTACGAGGTAGTCGTCTGCCATGCGCCAGAGGCTATCTCAGATATGAGATGAGGTACGCGCTGGGGTAGGCCATTGGGGGAGTGACCGGTTCCGGCCCGTCAGACGCGAACCGCCGTACGGCCGTTGAGCAGCAGGCAGGTGCCGTGCATCACTGTGCCCGCCCGGCGGGCGTGTTGCACGTCGACGAGGGGGAACTCGGCCACTTGGCGCAGCATCGACGTGGGGCGAGCCCGGGGGCGCGTACGCCCGGGCGCGCGCGAGTCGCCGGGCGGAAGCGAATCAAGCCCGTCCGGCGTTCGAGGACGAGCGCGCAGCGCGAAGCCCGCCCAAGGCCCCGGGGCCAGCGTTTGCGCGGCTGATGTATTAGAGTTATCTCGACATCGAGATATCTGCCGAGGCGCACCGCAGCCGTACGCATCGCCGGTCCGGTGGTAAGGGTTACCTAACTTAGCCTTACCTTAGCGGATCGGCCAGGAAGCGTGACGGCAGGATGCGGTGGAACGCGCACATATATGAAGGAGACTGTCGTGTCGGCGAACAGCTTCGACGCCCGCAGCACGCTGCAGGTGGGCGACGAGTCGTACGAGATCTTCCGGCTGGACAAGGTGGAGGGCTCGGCCCGCCTGCCGTACAGCCTCAAGGTCCTGCTGGAGAACCTGCTCCGCACGGAGGACGGCGCCAACATCACCGCCGACCACATCCGTGCCCTCGGCGGCTGGGACTCGCAGGCCCAGCCCAGCCAGGAGATCCAGTTCACGCCGGCCCGCGTGATCATGCAGGACTTCACCGGCGTTCCCTGCGTCGTGGACCTCGCCACGATGCGTGAGGCCGTGAAGGCCCTCGGCGGCGACCCGGCGAAGGTCAACCCGCTCTCCCCGGCCGAGCTGGTCATCGACCACTCCGTCATCGCCGACAAGTTCGGCACCCACGACGCGTTCTCGCAGAACGTGGAGCTGGAGTACGGCCGCAACAAGGAGCGCTACCAGTTCCTGCGCTGGGGCCAGACCGCGTTCGACGACTTCAAGGTCGTCCCGCCGGGCACCGGCATCGTCCACCAGGTGAACATCGAGCACCTGGCGCGCACGGTCATGGTCCGCAACGGCCAGGCCTACCCCGACACCCTCGTCGGCACCGACTCGCACACCACGATGGTCAACGGCCTGGGCGTCCTCGGCTGGGGCGTCGGCGGCATCGAGGCCGAGGCCGCGATGCTCGGCCAGCCGGTCTCCATGCTGATCCCGCGCGTCGTCGGCTTCAAGCTGACCGGCGAGCTGAAGCCGGGCACGACCGCCACCGACCTGGTGCTCACGATCACCGAGATGCTGCGCAAGCACGGTGTCGTCGGCAAGTTCGTCGAGTTCTACGGCGAGGGCGTCGCCGCCACCTCGCTCGCCAACCGCGCCACCATCGGCAACATGTCGCCGGAGTTCGGCTCCACCGCCGCGATCTTCCCGATCGACGGCGAGACCCTGAACTACCTCAAGCTCACCGGCCGCTCCGAGCAGCAGGTCGCGCTCGTCGAGGCGTATGCCAAGGAGCAGGGTCTGTGGCTGGACCCGGCCGCCGAGCCGGACTTCTCCGAGAAGCTGGAGCTGGACCTCTCCACGGTCGTCCCCTCCATCGCCGGCCCGAAGCGCCCGCAGGACCGCATCGTCCTCGCGAACGCCGCCGAGCAGTTCAAGCAGGACGTCCGCAACTACGTGGACATGGTCGACGAGGCGGGTCAGGAGTCCTTCCCGGCCTCCGACGCCCCGGCGGTCACCAACGGCGTGCCGTCCAACCCGGTCCAGGTCACGGCCCCCGACGGCTCGACCTACGAGCTGGACCACGGCGCCGTCACCGTCGCCGCGATCACCTCCTGCACCAACACGTCGAACCCGTACGTGATGGTCGCCGCCGCGCTCGTCGCGAAGAAGGCCGTGGAGAAGGGCCTGACCCGCAAGCCGTGGGTCAAGACCACCCTCGCCCCGGGCTCGAAGGTCGTCACCGACTACTTCGACAAGGCGGGCCTCACCCCGTACCTGGACAAGGTCGGCTTCAACCTCGTCGGCTACGGCTGCACCACCTGCATCGGCAACTCGGGCCCGCTGCCCGAGGAGGTCTCCAAGGCCGTCAACGACCACGACCTCGCGGTCACGTCGGTCCTCTCCGGCAACCGGAACTTCGAGGGCCGCATCAACCCCGACGTCAAGATGAACTACCTGGCGTCCCCGCCGCTGGTCGTCGCGTACGCCCTCGCGGGTTCGATGAAGATCGACATCACCACTGAGGCCCTGGGTGCCGACCAGGACGGCAACCCGGTCTTCCTCAAGGACATCTGGCCGACCGAGGCCGAGGTCAACGACGTCGTGGCGAACGCCATCGGCGAGGACATGTTCAACAAGTCCTACCAGGACGTCTTCGCGGGCGACGCCCAGTGGCAGGCCCTGCCGATCCCCACCGGCAACACCTTCGAGTGGGACACCGAGTCCACCTACGTCCGCAAGCCCCCGTACTTCGAGGGCATGACGATGGAGACCACCCCGGTCTCCGACATCGAGGGCGCCCGCGTCCTGGCGAAGCTGGGCGACTCGGTCACCACCGACCACATCTCCCCGGCCGGTGCCATCAAGGCCGACACCCCGGCCGGCCAGTACCTCACGGAGCACGGCGTCGCCCGCCGCGACTTCAACAGCTACGGCTCGCGCCGCGGCAACCACGAGGTCATGATCCGCGGCACGTTCGCCAACATCCGCCTGCGCAACCAGATCGCGCCGGGCACCGAGGGCGGCTACACCCGCGACTTCACGAAGGACGGCGCCCCCGTCTCCTTCATCTACGACGCCTCGCAGAACTACCAGGCCGCCGGCACCCCGCTGGTCATCCTGGGCGGCAAGGAGTACGGCTCCGGCTCGTCCCGCGACTGGGCGGCCAAGGGCACCGCGCTCCTCGGCGTCAAGGCCGTCATCACCGAGTCGTACGAGCGCATCCACCGCTCGAACCTCATCGGCATGGGCGTGCTTCCGCTCCAGTTCCCGGCGGGCCAGTCCGCCGACTCGCTCGGCCTGACCGGTGAGGAGACCTTCTCCATCACGGGCGTCACGGAGCTGAACGAGGGCACGACCCCGAGCACGGTGAAGGTCACCACCGACACCGGTGTCGAGTTCGACGCGGTCGTCCGCATCGACACCCCCGGCGAGGCGGACTACTACCGCAACGGCGGCATCATGCAGTACGTGCTGCGCAGCCTGATCCGCAAGTAAGCGGCGACGGCACGCGGCCGAGGGCCGCACCCCCGGAGGCTTCCGGGGGTGCGGCCCTCGCGCGTGCTCACACGGCGATGAGCGACGCCGGCGCTCCGCGGCGCAGCAGGTTCCCGTCCGGGAGCCCGGCGTAGTACAGGCCGGGGAGCGCCCCGAGGAGGCCCTTCTCCTGGACCGGCGCGCCGTGTTCGTCGAAGCCGGTCACGTGCTCCAGGGGGACCTCGGGCGCGGGCCGCTCCTGGGGTACCGCGAAGGGCGCGGGCCACGCCTGCTTCGGGCGACAACGGACACGGGATTCAACCCGCAAGCCGGGGGCACCCAGAACTCCATGGCAACCCGGGCCCCAGTCCTACCGATTGGCGGGCGGCCACCAGGACACGAACAGGGTGATCAACGATGCATGAGATCTCTGAGCGTCCAGGTATGCGTCAGGCGATGCTCCGCCTGCTCGTCGTCCTGCTGGTCCTCTACCTCGTGTGGTTCGCCGTCTCGTACTTCACAGGGGGGCCGCTCGGAGCATCCCTGACCGCGCCACTCCTGCTCCTGGCGCCCGGAGCCGGGATGGCGGCAGTCCGCTACAAGCAGTTCAAGCACCGCTAGTGACGGAGGGTTTCGCCGATGAGCACACATGTGGCCGCAGCGGTTGCCAAGGGCGGAGGAGGCTCGCTGCCGACCTGGCTGTTGGTCGTCCTTCTCGTGATCATGACCGTGCTCGGGCTCTACACGTACGGGATATCGCGCAGGCGCAAGGGGAGGTAGCGCGGAGGTGTGAGCGGGCCGCGCAGGAGTGATGATGTTCGCGAAGCCGCAGCGCGAGCTGACGCTGTTCCTGGCCGTGACCACTGCCTTCGGGGTCCTTGGTGTCATTCTCGGTGTGCGCGGCGGCAACTTCGTTCTGCTCGCGGCTGGAATTCTCGCGCTGGGTGGAAGTGTGACTCTCACCGTAGCGATGGTGTCCCGCCGTACGAGATGAAGTGACGCCCGGCCGGTGCCGTACTGCTGCGCCACCGGGGGCCGGAACACCCGGACAAGACCGCCAGAAGAAGAGAGGGGCGCCGCCGATGAGCACGCATGCAAGGGGAGGTAGGGCGAAGGAGGCGCGCGGTGGGCGTGCCCCCTTCGCCTGCGCTAGCGCTGCGGCCGGCCGCCGTACGGGACCGTGATCAGTTCCAGCGCGTGGCCCGACGGGTCCAGGAAGTAGACGCCCTTGCCGCCGTCGTTGCGGTTGATCTCGCCGGGGTGCTTCTGGTGGGGGTCGGCCCAGTGGGCGAGGCCGCGGGTCGTGATCTTCTCGTAGGCCGCGTCGAATTCGGGTTCCGAGACCAGGAACGCGTAGTGCTGCGGCGTGATGTGTTCCGCGGGGATCGTGGCGAAGTCGAGGGTGACGTCGTTCGCGAGGGTCACCGCGATGAACGGGCCCCACTCGCTGGTGATGTCGAGCCCCAGCAGGTCCGCGAAGAAGGTGGCGGACTCCCGGTTGTCCCGGGCGTGGACGATCGTGTGGTTGAGCTGAACTGACAAGGAATGCCTCCGAGGGCATGTCCCGCACCTCCATGCCTCACCCGGACGGTGACCGGCACGCGATGCTGGCGGGATCTTAGGCAGGCCCTCGGCACCCTGTCGAGCGTCAGTTCGCCGCGTCGAGCCAGGGGCGGCGGCCCTGGCCCGTCGGGTGCGTGCCGGTGACGCCCATGACCACCGAGTACAGGCTGGTCTGCGCGGTGATGAAGAGGCGGTTGCGCTTGGCGCCGCCCCAGGCGATGTTGGAGACGGTCTCGGGCACCTTGAGGCGGCCGATCAGCGTGCCGTCGGGGTCGTAGCAGTGCACCCCGTCGTCCATGGCCGCGGCCCACAGCCGGCCGTCTTCGTCGAAGCGCAGGTTGTCGAAGCGGGCGCCCGCCCGCGCGCCCGCCTCGGCGAAGACCTCGCCGTCCGAGAGCGTGCCGTCGTCGCGTACGTCGAAGACGCGGATGCGGCCGCCCCGGGTGTCGGAGACGAAGAGGCGCCGCTCGTCGGCGGAGAAGACGAGGCCGTTCGGCGCCTCCAAGGAGTCGGCGACCAGGCGCACTTCGCCCGTCCCCGGGTCGATCCGGTACACGTGGTTGCCGCCGATCTCGCTGTCCGCGCGGAAGCCCTCGTAGTCACTGGTGATGCCGAAGTCCGGGTCGGAGAACCAGATCGAGCCGTCCGACTTCACCGCCGCGTCGTTCGGGCTGTTGAGGCGCTTGCCCTGCCAGCGGTCGGCGAGGACGGTGACCGTGCCGTCGTGCTCGGTCCGCGTCACCCGGCGGTTGCCCTGCTCGCAGCTGATGAGGCGGCCCTCGCGGTCCAGGGTGTGGCCGTTGGGGTACCCGGCGGCCCGCCGGAAGACGCCCACGGCACCGGTCTCCTCGTCCCAGCGCAGCATCCGGTCGTTGGGGATGTCGCTCCAGACCACCTGCCGCCAAGCGGGTACGTACAGCGGCCCCTCGGCCCAGCGGCAGCCGGTGAACAGGACCTCCAAGCCGTCGTCGCCGTTCATGCACCGCCCGGTACGGAACCGTTCGTCGAGCATCTCGTACAGCGCGGGCCGTTCCTTCGTCGTGCCTGCCATGGGCCCATCCCTCCGAATGTCATCTGGCTCAGTGCGAAGATTGCAGTACGAGATATGGTGAGGACAAGAACCTGCCGAATGGAGAGTCGTGGATCACATAGACCGGGCCCTGCTGGCGCAGCTCCAGGAGGACGCCACCCGCCCGTACGCCGCCCTGGGCGAGGCCGTGGGGCTCTCCGCGGGCGCCGCGCACGAGCGCGTGCGGAAGCTGCGGGAGCGCGGCGTCATCCGCCGCACCGCGGTGGAGGTCGACCCGGCGGCGGTGGGCAGCGGCGTCCTCGCGTACGTGATGGTCGAATCGACGTCGTGGATGGGCGAGTCGGCGGACGCCTTCGCCGCGCTCCCCGAGGTCCTGGAGGCCCACGTCATCGCGGGCAGCGCCTCGGTCCTGGTGAAGGTCAGGACGGCGACGACGGAGCAGTTGCAGGACGTGCTGCGCCGGATCTACGCGATCGACGGCGTCAGCGGGACGCAGGCCACGGTGGTCCTGGAGACCTTCTTCGAGCGGCCGGTGTCGCCGCACGCGGGCCCCGGCGGGCTCTGCTCGTAGAGCATGGCTGTGGACGGATAGAGGTGGTACCACACCTCAGGGGCGGCCCTGGGGCAGCGCCAGGAAGGCGGCCCAGGTGGCCGGGGTGACGCTGAGGTGGCCCCGGCCGGGGTCCTTGGAGTCGCGGACGTGGATGGCGGCGGGGCGGGCGGCGACTTCGAGGCAGGCTTGCCCGTCCTCGTCGCTGTAGCTGGACTTGAACCACTCAAGCGTGACGCTCTCGCTCATAGCTCTCCTAGCAACTGCTCCAACAGGTCCCTGGTGTGCTCGACGTTGAGGGCTTCCGCGCGCAGCTTTCCATACTTCTGTACGAGGACCGCCACCGAGTCCGGTTCAACGATCAGGTGGCTGCCACGATGGGTCTCCGTGTAGACGAGCCGCTGGTGTTCGGGGGTCTCCAGCACGATGAACGGGCCCGTGAGTGCGGCGGTGGAGGCATGGCGCAAGGGCAGCACCTGCAAGGTGAGGCCCGGCAGTTCGGAGCACTCGCGCAAGTGGCGCAGCTGCTCGGCCTGCACCCTCTTCCCGCCCAGGCGGGTGTGCAGCGCCGCCTCCGCCACCACGAAGCTGACGATCGGCGGGTGCTTGCGCCGGAGGAGGCCCTGGCGCGCCAGCCGTTGGGCGACGAGTTCCTCGATCCTCTTCTCGTCGAACGGCGGAATGCGGTTGCGGAACAGCTCGCGCGCGTACCCCTCCGTCTGGAGCAGGCCGGGCACCAGCATGGTCTCCAGCCACTCGATCACGACTGCCTCTTGCTCCTGGTCCATGAACTCTTCGGCGTACCGGGGAAGCAGGTCGACCTCCGGCATGTGCTCCACGGCGGTCTCGAACGTCCGGTGCGTGCCCAGCAGTTCGTCGAGCCGGATCGCCAGGTCCGGCTTCAGGAGCCGTCGGCCCTGCTCGATGGAGGCGATCTGGTCCTCGCTGAGGGCGAAGTGCTCGGCCAGGGACTTCTGGGTGTACCCGGCACGTGCTCGATGGAGGGCGAGCAGCGCGCCCACCATCTTCCTGGCTGAGGCGTTCTTCCGCGGTCGTCGCTTCGGTCTGCTCATGTGCTCTAACTCCCCGCGAGGGCGGCTGTGTTCACACGTCCAGCCCGTACAACTGATCTGTACGAGTTCGCGTACTGCACACCGAGCGGTGGAACCTGTGACTCTCGTCACGTGAATGCGGAAGCTCCCCCCACGCCCCTGCGTGAACGCCTCTACCGGCGCGAGCGGCAGTCGATCCCCGCGGCCCGGGCGTACACACGCGCCGTGCTCGCCGCCTGGGACATCGAGGATCGGGCGGACGACATCGCCCTCTGCGCAGGCGAGTTGACGACGAACGCCCTCGTCCACGGCGCCCCGCCGGGCCGCGGGTTCAAGCTGCGGCTGCTCCGCGTCGGCGGCACCGTGCGCATCGAGGTACATGACAGCGGCGGCGGCACGCCCCGGCTCGGCGGTGAAGGGGGCACCGGCGAGTCGGGGCGTGGCCTGCTCCTGGTGGCGGCCCTGGCCGACGCGTGGGGGGTCGCGGAGCGTCACCCCGGCAAGGTCGTGTGGGCCGAGTTCGCCGCAGGCGTCAGCGCAGCAGCTCCACCTCCGAGAGGCCGGCCCGGCCCCCGGTGAAGACCAGGCGGTACTTCACGTAGGAGCCGGGGCGGGCCACCGTGAAGGGACGGGTCTGCCGGTCCCAGGCGAAGGTCTGGCCGGCCCGCTTGTCGACGGTCTTCCACTTCTCCCCGTCGGGCGAGCCCTGGAGCACCCACCCGCGCGGAGCCTTCGCGGCGTCAGCCGAGGTGAGGGTGTACTGCACCGCCTTGGTGCGGGAGGAGACCGGCACCACCACGGAGGCCGCCTCGGCGTACGTCGACGAGGAGTTGTCGAACAGCTCGCCCCCGGCCCTGGTCGCGTCCTCGCGCGGCGAGGGAACCTTGTCGTCGTCCGTGACGGACACCGGCTGGGCGCCCTTGCCGGAGCCCCAGGCGGACGGCTTGGGGCCCATGTCGAATTCGAGGACCCCGCCCCGGGCGATCGCGCTGTGCGGCAGGGCGGTGGAGTTCCACTTCTTGCCGTTGACCTTGAGCCCCTGCACGTACACGTTCTTCGCGCTGTTCTTGGGGGCCTTCACGACGAGCGTGCCGCCGTTGTCGAGACGCACGGTCATCTTCTTGAACTGCGGGGAGCCGATCGCGTACTCGCCACTGCCCATGACCAGCGGGTAGAAGCCCAGCGAGGAGAACAGGTACCAGGCGGACTGCTCGCCGTTGTCCTCGTCGCCGTGGTAGCCCTGCCCGATCTCGCTGCCGGTGTAGAGACGGGACAGGACCTCGCGGACCTTCTCCTGGGTCTTCCAGGGCTGCCCGGCCGCGTCGTACATGTACGCGGCGTGGTGCGCGACCTGGTTGGAGTGCCCGTACATGCCCATGCGCACGTCACGGGCCTCCGTCATCTCGTGGATGACGCCCGGGTAGGAGCCGATGAACTCGGGGGACGCCGTCTCGGGCGTCACGAAGTACGTGTCGAGCTTCTTCGCCAGGCCCTTGCGCCCGCCGTACAGGTTCGCGAGCCCGCGCGAGTCCTGCGGGGCGGTGAAGGCGTAGCCCCAGGCGTTGGTCTCCGTGTAGTCGTGGCCCCACACGCGCGGGTCGAACTTCTCCGACGGGACGCGCCAGGCGCCCTTCTTGTCCTTGCCCTGGAAGAACCCGGCCTTGGAGTCGAAGAGCTTCACGTAGTCACGCGCGCGGTTGAGGAAGTAGGAAGACTCCTCCTTGTAGCGCTTGTCGCCCGTCTTCTTGTAGAGGGCCTGGCCCATCTTCGCGATGCCGTAGTCGTTGAGGTAGCCCTCGAGGGCCCAGGAGAGGCCCTCGTGCGTCTCGGACGGGGTGTAGCCGAGGAACGGCGAGGTGGCCATGCCCTTGCGGCCGTAGCCCGGCTTGTCGGGCGCGACCGTCGCGTTCTTCACGGCCGCGTCGTACGCCGCCTTCGCGTCGAAGCCCTTGACGCCCTTCACGTACGCGTCGGCGAACGCCACGTCCGACGACGTGCCGGTCATCAGGTCCGCGTAGCCCGGCGAGGACCAGCGCGAGGTCCAGCCGCCGTCCTTGTAATGCTGCACGAAGCCGTCGACCAGTTCACCCGCCTTCTTGGGAGTGAGGAGGGAGTACGCGGGCCAAGTCGTGCGATAGGTGTCCCAGAAGCCGTTGTTGACGTACGGCTTGCCCTCGACGATCTTGGCGCCGGTGTGGGTGGGGGTGTCCGGGTTCGGCTGCTTGGTGAACGGCGAGGCGTACTTGTACTTCTTGCCGACCTTCTCGAAGCCGGAGTTGGGGTACAGGTAGAGCCGGTACAGGCTGGAATAGAGCGACGTCCGCCGGCCCTCGCTCGCGCCCTCCACCTCGACCCTGCCGAGGATGTCGTCCCACTGCTTCTGGGCCCTGTCCTTGACCTTCGCGAAGGACGTGCCCGCCGGGATCTCCGCGTCCAGGTTCGCCTTCGCCTGGTCGACGCTGATCAGAGAGGTGGCCAGGCGCAGCGAGACCTCGCGGCCCTCGCCCGGCGAGAAGCGGAAGTAGCCGGTGGCATCCGTGGTGCCGCCGCCCTCCAGCTTGCCGCCGCCGGTGACGGGGCGGTCGAAGGTGCCGTACACGAACATGCGGGTCGCGCCCGCCGACAGGCCCGACTTCACGTCGGAGTAGCCGCTGACGATGCCCTTCTCCTTGTCGAGGGTCAGGCCGACGGCGTGCTTGGTGTCACCCGTCTTCTCGATGTTGTCGAAGATCACGCTCGCGTCGTCACCGGGATAGGTGAACTTGAACATCGCCGCGTGGTCCGTCGGCGTCATCTCGGCCTTCAGGCCGTTCTCGAAGGTCACGCCGTAGTAGTGCGGGCGTGCCGTCTCGTTCTCGTGCTTGAACGGCAGGGCGCGCCCGGTGCGGGACGCGTCCGGGGTGTCCTTCGCGACGGACGGCATGATCTGGAACGTCTGCCGGTCGCCCATCCACGGGCTCGGCTCATGGCTCGCGCCGAACGCCTGGAGCGTGGGCAGGTTTTCGTCGTTGTTGCGCCGCGCGTAGTCGTACAGCCAGTCGATGCTGCCCGCGTTGGTCACCGGCGTCCAGAAGTTGAAACCGTGCGGCACGGCCGTCGCGGGGAAGGTGTTGCCGCGGGAGAAGCCGCCGCTGGAGTTGGTGCCGCGCGTGGTGGAGGCGTAGTCCGAAGGATGAGCCTTGGGCTTCGGCGGCGCTTTCTCGGCCAGGGATATGTCGTCCACCCAGCCGCGGAACTTCACCGGGCCCTTCGGGGAGTCGTACGCGACGAGGATCCGGTCCACGGTCCTGCCCGCGGCCACCTCGCCGATCCGCGACGCCACGTCGTTCCACTGGTTGACGTACAGGATCTTCGCGTCGCCCTGCCCGCGCGGCGTGAGCGGGAAGCCGTGCTGGTCGGTGGCCTTCAGGTCGCTCAGATACGTGCCGTCGGTGAAGGCCAGGTCCACGGAGACGTTCGTGGCGTCGTACGGCGCCTTCTTGTACTCCTCGTCGTCCATCGACGGGAAGACCCGGTACCCCAGCTCGGTGTCCCGGCCCACCTTCACGTCCACGTCGAAGACCTTGTTGTACGAGTAACCACGCCCGTCGGCGGTGTGCGTGCCCGCGTAGCGCAGGGCCTGCTTGCCGGTGAAGCCCGCCCACGCCTTCGCCGTCGGCGACCCGGCGGGGCCCCGGTCGACCGCGCTCCGCATCTCCTCGGGCGGCACGGGGTCCGCCGAGCCGCCGACGGACAGCTGGAGGTCGGCGAGCTGGATCTCGCCCCCGCCGTTGTTGGCGGAGATGTCGAGCCGGAAGTGCGTGTACGCGGTGTCGTTCGCGAAGTCGTACGTCTTGGTCAGGAACCGCTCGCCGAAGGTCTCGCCCTCGCGCTTGTCGAGGTCCTTCCAGTCCCGGCCGTCCGTCGAGCCCTGGAGCGTCCAGCTCTTCGGGTCGCGCTGCGCGTGGTCGTTCGCGGACGTCAGCGCGTACCGCACCACCTTGGCGGGGGAGTCGAGCGTGAACTCCACCCAGCCGGACTTGGCGAACGTGAGCCACTTCGTGGACTTCTCGCCGTCGACGAGGTTCTCCTTCACCTCGCCGGAGCCGCTGTGCTCACCGCTGGCCCTGACACCCACGACCCGGTCGTTGACGCCGCCGGGTATCCCGGAGGTGAAGCCGCCGTTCACCCCGGCGGCGCGCTTCTTGCCGTCCGGGCCCGTCTCGACGGTGTTCACCCAGTCCGGCGCGGGCTGGCCCGCCTCGAACGAGGAGCTGAACTCCCGTTCCGCGCGCGGCGTCCGCTCGGGCCCCGCCACGGCCGCGCCCTGCGAGGCGGCGACCACGGTCAGGGCCGTGACCCCGACAAGGAGCCCCCCGCCCGGTCTGCGTCCCCGACGTCTGTACCCCATCCCCTGACTCCCTCCCTGCCCATCCGGACAACGTTGTCACGTGGCTGCGCAAGGACCAGTAGGGCGGCAAGTGGCGAGTGGTGTCAAGGGTGTTGTCCGCGCCGGGAGGCGCCCCCTGGGGGCGGGGGCGCCTCCCGGGCCGCCCCGTCAGCGGCAGAGGGCCTCGTCCACGACCTTGTCCATGCCGTCCCTGACCGCCTGGCCCGGCTGCGTGGTCACGGCGACGTTGACGGAGCGGACCGGCTCGCCGTGCTTCAGGACGACTCCGCCGCGGGTCTCGTAGCCCGTCATGCTGCCGCCGTGGCCCCAGTGGACGCCGCCGCACGACAGGGGCGTCTTCACCAGGCCCAGGCCGTAACCGGCCCCCTTGGGGAAGGGCTTCTCGGCAGGGACGGTCTTCTGCATCTGCTTGAGCTGGGGCTTCTTCAGCAGGCGCCCGTCCAGGAGCGCGGTGAAGAACCGGTTGAGGTCGGAGTTCGTGGACACCATCTGCCCCGCCGCCCAGGCCCAGGACGGGTCCCACTCCGTGGCGTCGGCCAGGGGCGCGCCCGGCGCGGACTGGTAGTAGCCCTGAGGGTGGCGCTCCCGGATGGTCGCGTCGCCGTGGGCGGGGAAGTAGGTGTGGCGCAGGCCGATGCGCTTGATGACGCGCCGGTCGATCTCGTGGGCGATCGAGTGGTGGGTGACCTTCTCCACGAGGAGGCCGAGGACCAGGTAGTTCGTGTTGTTGTACTCCCACTTCTCGCCGGGCTTGAAATGGGCCTCGTGCTTCAGGGCGCGGTCCAGAAGTTCGCGGGGTTCGTAGGGGTGGATGTCGTCGTCGAGGTAGTCGACGTAACTGGGCAGGCCGCTGCGGTGCTGGAGGAGCTGGCGGATGGTGATCTTCCGCCCGTCGATGCCGTCGCCGCGCAGGAGGCCGGGCAGATGGTCGTCGACCTTGTCGCTCAGCCGGACCTTCCTCTCGCCGACCAGCTGGAGCACGACCGTCGCGGTGAACGTCTTGGTGTTGCTGCCGATCCGCACCTGCCCGTCCCGGGGCACCTTCGCGCCGGTGGCGATGTCACCGACGCCCGCGGTGTACGTACGGGTGCGGCCCTCGCGGTCCGTCACGGTGGCCAGGGCACCCGGCGGAACGCCGTCCCCCACCAGGGCGTTCAGCCCCTTCTGGACGGGGTCCGGCGCGGCGGGGGAGGCCGTCGCCGAGGGGGCGAGGGCTCCGAGGGCCATGACCGCGGCGGCCGCCACGGACACGGACGGCACGAGCGAGCGCCGGACGCGGCGCCGCCGCTCGGACGGACGGGACCTCTGCCATGCCTGCGTGCGCATGAGTCAACTCCTCAAGGGGGTGGGGAAGTGGGTACTGGTCGGCTGGTACTTGTCGGCTGGTACTAGTCGGTCGGGCAGGTCAGGTCCCTGGCAGGGAGCCGGCCCGTGGTCAGGTAGCGCGTGGCGGCGTCGTCCGCGCAGGAGTTGGTGCCGTTGACGATGTGGCCCTCTCCTCCGGCGACGGTGACCATCCGGGAGCCGCGCAGGGCCCGGTGCATGGCCCGGGCACCGGCCAGGGGAGTGCTGGGGTCCCACGCGTTCTGCACGATCAGCGCGGGGGTCGCGTTGTCCACCTCGGTCGCGGGCTCGCTGCCGGGTTTCCAGAAGGCGCACGGCTTGATGCCGGAGGCGAAGTCGCCGGACAGCGGGTACCGGGCCTTGTCGCGGACCGCGTCGCGGCGGTACCGCTCCGGGTCGGTCGGCCACGACGCGCGGGTGTCGGCGCAGAGGACGGACCAGGCGGCGGCGGTGTCGTTGTCGGCGGGGAGGGGGGCCTGGGCCGGCGGGGTCGCCTTTACGGCCTCGGTCCGCTTCCCGGTCTCGGTCGCCTTTCCGGTCTCGGTCCGCTTCCCGGTCTCGGTCCCCTTCCCGGCCCCGGCCGCCTTCTTCAGCGCGGCGACCCACGCGGAGGCCTTCCGTACGTGGAAGAACTCGGTGCGCCGAGCGCGGATGCCGTCACCGGTGAGGGGCTGCCCGTCGACGGTGAGGGGCGTGCGGTCGGCCCGCGCGACCAGGTCCCAGAAGGTCTCGCGGACCTCGGCCGGAGTGGTGCCGAGTCCGTAGGCCGTGTGCCGCCGGGCGGCCCACCCGCTCCAGCGCGTGAAGGCGGGCTCGGCCCCCTCCGCCATCGCCTGGAACATGCCGCGCCCGTACCGCGCCGGGTCGGCCGCGCTGTCCAGCACGAAGCGGTCGACGCGCCGGGGGAACATCTGCGTGTACACGGCGCCGAGGTAGGTGCCGTAGGAGAACCCCAGATACGAGATCTTCTTCTCGCCCAGCACGGCACGGAGGACGTCCATGTCGCGAGCGGTGTTGCGGGTGGTGAGGTGCCGCAGTCCGGCGCCTCGCGCGGCCCGGCACTTGGCGGCCACCGTACGGGCCCAACGCACGTCCTTCGCGAAGCTCCGCGCCGCGTACGGGTGCTCCATCTCCTGTTCGCCGCGTGTCAGACCGCAGCCGACGGGGGAGCTGCGCCCGATGCCCCGCGGGTCGAATCCGATGAGGTCGTAGCGTTCGCGTACGGCGTCGGAGATGCGTATCGCCGGGTCGGCCGGCAGATGGAGGCCGGGCCCGCCGGGGCCGCCGGGGTTGAGCAGCAGAACGCCCCGGCGGTCCGCCGCGCTTTCCGCCTTCAGGCGGGAAATCGCGACGGTGGTCTTTTCGCCGCCGGGGGCGCGGTAATCCAGCGGCACCTTGAGGGTCGCGCACTGGAGGGCGGCCGGGCTCTCCATGTCGCAGCGCTGCCAGTGGAGCTTCTGCTGTGTGTACGCACGCAGCGGGTTCCGGGGCGCGGCGGTTCCGGAAGCGGAAAACGCCGTCGCGTGAGGAAGCGCGGAAAGGAAAGCCGCCGCGATACCGGCCGCCAGAAGAGCCGCTCTTCGCGTACTGCGCACCATGATGTCCCCTGCAAGTTCAACCGTTTCAGCAGCCGCCGTACGGTCGACCGCTCGGGGCAAGATCCTGGCTTTCGGGGGCGCGGCCGCACATCGCGGGAAAGCGGGAAAAGGTCCTCCCCCGATCGAGGGAGGCTTTCCGACGGGCCCTCGGGTGATACTGGCCGGACCATGTTGAGGGGAATCCGGCCGCTGCTGCGCGGCTCCACGTATCAGGGCACGCTTCTCGCCGTTCTCGGCGCTCTGGCGAGCCTTCCGCTGCTGCCGTTCGCCATGCTTTCGGCGTTGGTGTGGCCATCCGCGCCCTATGGCGTACAGGTCGCGCTGACGCTGGTCGTCTGGGCGGCGCTGCTGGGCGCGGTGGGCCTCGCCCGCCCCACGCGGCGGGTGCTGATCGCGGCGGCCCGCCGCCTGCTGCGGGTGCCGCTCCCTGACCCGGTGGCCGCGCGGGACGCCGCCGCGCCGTTCGGCGCCGACCGGCTGCGGCCCCCGCTCTGGCTGCTGCTCCACGTGGCGCTCGGCTGGGCGGGGGCGCTCGTGGGCGGGCTGCTGCTCGTCCTGGGCGTGAGCCTGCCGGGGGGCCGGCTCGGCGCCGAGGCGGAGCTGAGCCTGTTCGGCTGGTCGGCGCGGCCCGAGGAGGGCTGGGCGAGCTGGGCGGTGGGGCTCGGCTCCCTGCTCCTCGCGGCGGTCGTGTGCGCCCTGGTGACGGGCGCCCTGCGGTGGCTCGCGCCCCGGCTCCTCGGGCCCTCGTCGGCCGAGCGGCTCGCGCTCGCGGCCGAGCGGGAGCGGGCCCTCGCCGAGCGCAACCGCCTGGCCCACGAACTGCACGACTCCATCGGGCACACGCTCACGGCGACCACGATCCAGGCGGCCGTGGCGGGCGAGGTGCTCGCCGCCGACCCGGTCGCGGCACGGGCCGCCCTGCGCAGCATCGAGGACTCGGCCCGGTCCGCCCTCCAGGACCTGGACTACGTACTCGGCGTGCTGCGCGAGCAGGAGTCGCAGACGGCGCCGACCCGCACCCTGGCCGACCTGCCCGCCCTCCTCGACCGGCTGCGGCACGCGGGCGCGGTGGTGGAGCCCGACCTCTCCGGCGATCTGGCGCAGGTGCACGGGACGCTGTCCCGGGCCGCGTACAGGATCCTGCAAGAAGGCCTGACCAACGCGCTGCGGCACGGGGCGGGCGGCCCGATCCAGGTCCGCGTGGCGGCCACGCGGGAGGCCCTCGAACTCACCGTGGTCAACCGCGTCGGCACCGGCCACGGCACCTTCCCGACCTCCGGCCACGGCCTGCCCGGCCTCGCCGAGCGCGTCCGCCTGCTGCACGGCGAGATCGAGTCCGCCGCGGCCGGCTCCCACCACTGGCGCCTCACGGCCCGCCTCCCCGCACGGCTCCCGGCATGACCGCGTCCGCCGCGGGGGCGCAGGCGCCGGCGAGCCCCGGCGCCACCCAGGTCACCCTCCTCGTCGCCGACGACGACGCCGTGACCCGCAGCGGGCTGCGCTTGCTGCTCGCCGCGCAGCCGGGGATCGTGGTGGTCGGGGAGGCCGCCGACGGTGTCGAGGCCGTCGAGCAGGCGCGGGCGCTGCGTCCCGACGTGGTGCTGATGGACGTGCGGATGCCGCGGCGCAACGGGATCGAGGCCACCCGGCAGCTGCTCGCCGAAACGGCCGCGCCCCCGAAGGTCGTGGTGATCACCACCTTCGAGAACGACGACTACGTCACCGCCGCGCTCAGCGCCGGGGCCAGCGGCTTCGTGCTCAAACGCCTTCCGGTGCCGCAGATCGCGGAGGCGGTGCGCGTGGTGGCGGCGGGGGAGGCGATCCTCTTCCCCTCGGCGCTGCGCCGGATGGTCACCGCCCGCCCGCTGGGCTCCGCCGACGCGCTGCCGCACGCGGCCCTGACGGGCCGGGAGGAGGAGGTGCTGCGCCTGATGGCCACCGGCCTGTCCAACCCGGAGATCGCCGAGTCGCTCACGGTGAGCCTGGAGACGGCCAAGTCCCACGTCGGCAACGTCCTGACCAAGCTCGGCGCGCAGAACAGGACCCACGCCGTGGTGATCGCGTACGAATCGGGCCTGGTGGTACCGGGCTTCACCGGCTGACTGCCCGGCGCGGCGGCGAGGCGGCCGAGGCAGCGCCCGCGGTCGCCCCGCCCACCCCGGCCCGCCCGCGGTCAAGGCACAAGCGGCAGGCGGGAATTGGACTTTCCGAATTGGTCCGTACTATTCGGTGGCAGGCCCGCCATAAAGAGGTCTCAACTCGGAAAAGGTGGCTGCCCAAAGCTGCATTCGATCTTGCTTGCTCCGTGGCGAGTGGACTATACCTGTGCGCGTCCGCACGGCCCGTTCGGCAAGCCGTGGTTCGCCCTTCCGAGGGCCGCCGGACACATCCCGCACCATCGCACGACCCCAGCTTCACTACTCCGCGGTGCCGGGGAGGATCCGGTTCACCGCCTGAGTCCTGGAAGAGAGCGAGGACTTGAGCATGGGATCCACCTCTGGAAAGCCCGGTATGTCCGGCGTCGGCCGCCGCGACCTGATCAAGCGCGGCGCGGCCCTCGGCATCATCACCGTACCCACGATGAGCTTCCTGTCCGCCTGCGCCTCCGGCGGCGGCGATGACGACGAGAAGGCCAAGACGGTCAAGAAGACCAAGGACAACCCCTTCGGCGTCGCCAAGGACAACGACCTGGACGTCTTCATCTTCAAGGGCGGCTACGGCGACGAGTACGCCAAGGCCTGGGAGGCGTCCTTCGAGAAGAAGTACGGCGGCGAGGTCTCCCACAGCGGCGAGCAGGACGTCACCGGAAAGCTCCAGCCCCGCTTCAACAAGGGCAACCCGCCAGACGTCGTCGACGACTCCGGGTCGAAGAAGATGAAGCTCGACACGCTGTACAAGGACGGCCAGCTGACCGACCTCACCCAGCTGCTCGACGCCCCGTCCATCGACGACCCGAGCAAGAAGATCCGCGACATCATGCTGCCCGGCACCATCGAACAGGGCACGTTCGGCGGGAAGTTCCACGCGCTGTTCTACGTCTACGCGGCCTGGGGCCTGTGGTACTCCAACAAGCTCTTCAAGAAGCACGGTTGGGAGGTGCCCAAGACCTGGGACCAGCTCCTCGACATCATGAAGGACGCCAAGTCCAAGGGCATCGGCGGCCTCGCCCACCAGGGCAAGTACCCGTACTACATGAACATCGTGATCATGGACCTGATCGCCAAGACCGGCGGCATGGACGCCGTGAAGGCGATCGACAACCTCGACCCCAAGGCGTTCGTCGGCAACGACGCCGCCGAGCGCGCCATCGAGGCGGTCTACGAGATCGTGGAGAAGGGCCTGCTCATGCCGGGCACCAACTCCCTGGAGCACACCGAGGCCCAGACCAAGTGGAACGAGTACAAGGCGGTCTTCATCCCGTCCGGGTCCTGGCTGGAGAACGAGCAGGCCAAGCAGACGCCCGAGGACTTCGAGATGACGTTCCTGCCGCTGCCGCTGCTCGCCGACTCCAAGATGAAGCTGCACGCCGTGCGCGTCGGCGCCGACGAGCCCTTCATCGTGCCGTCCAAGGCCAAGAACGTCCCCGGCGGCCTGGAATTCCTGCGCCGGATGCTGTCGAAGGAAGGCGCGACCGACTTCGCCAAGAAGGCCAGTTCGCTCTCCGTGCTCGGCCCGGAGTACGTCGACAAGAGCGTCCAGCTGCGCCCCGGCATCAAGACCGCCCTCGCGGCCGTCGACAACTGTCCGGTCCCGGAGCGCTTCAACTTCCGCTACTCGGAGTGGTACGGCGAACTGGACGTCGAGATCCAGAACGCCACCGGTGAACTGATGGCCAAGCGCCTCACCCCGAAGAAATGGCTGGAGCGCTGCCAGAAAGCGGTCGACAAGGAACGCGCCAAGGGCACGGACAAGAACAAGAGGAAGTAGCCACGGGGTTTCAGGCGAGCCAGGAGCAGGGTGTCATGCATCGGAAAAAGTACCCGTTCATCGTGGGATTCCTCGTCCTTCCCGTCGGTCTCTACCTGCTGCTGGTGATCTGGCCCTACATCCAGACCATCAGCTATTCGTTCACCGACTGGAGCGGCGCCTCCCAGAAGTTCAGTTTCGTCGGGTTCGACAATTACAAGGACCTGGCCGAGGACGACGTCTTCCTGAAGGCGCTCCGGCACAACGCCCTGCTCCTGGTCTTCGTACCGACCCTGACCATCCTGCTCTCGCTGTTCTTCGCCTTCATGGTGAACGTCGGCGGGCGGGGCGGCGCGGGCGGTGTCTCGGGCGTGAAGGGCTCCGGCTTCTACCGGATCATCTTCTTCTTCCCGCAGGTCCTGTCCGTCGCGATCCTCGCCATCCTCTTCAAGGCGGTGTACCGCGGTGACGACTCGGGCCTGATCAACGGCAGCCTCCAGGCCGTCGGGCTCGGCGACAAGAACCACCCGACGGAGTGGCTGAACGACCCCGACCTGGTCCTGTGGTGCATCGTCTTCGTGATGATCTGGGCCGGGGCCGGCTTCTACATGGTCCTCTTCTCCGCCGCCATGCAGTCCATCCCGCGGGACATCTACGAGGCCGCGCTCCTCGACGGCGCCGGGCGGATCCAGACCTTCTTCCGGGTGACGCTCCCGCTGCTCTGGGAGACCATCCAGACGGCCTGGGTGTTCCTCGCGATCCTGTCCATGGACGCGTTCCTGCTGATCTCCACGCTCACGTCCCAGGACTTCGGCGGTGGCCCCGACCACGGCAGCGAGGTCATCTCGACGTACCTGATGCGCAACTTCCAGACGTACAGCAAGAGCGGTTACGCCTGCTCCATGGGCGTCGTGATGCTGCTGCTCACCCTGATCGTGTCCATCGTCACGCTGCGGCTCAGCCGCCGCGAGCGCATCGAGTACTAGGGAGGCGCGAGCGACATGACGGCTCCCGCGACACAACCCCCCGTCACCAAGATCGACGTGCCCGGTCAGCGCGGCGGCGGACGCGGCGGCCCCGGCCGCCGCGACGGGATGGAGGGCAAGACCCTCAACGCCTTCTCGCACGGCTTCCTGGTCCTGTGGGCGATCATGATCGTCCTGCCGCTCTTCTGGATCCTGCTCGGCAACTTCAAGACCGACTCGCAGATCAAGTCCAGCGCCTGGACCTGGCCCACCGAGTGGACGTTCGACGCCTTCCAGCGCGGCTGGGAGAAGGGCGTGGGCGACTATCTGCTCAACACCCTCATCGTGATGATCTTCTCGGTCCCGCTCACGATGCTGCTCGGCGCCATGGCGGCCTACGTCCTGGCCCGCTACGAGTTCTTCGGCAACCGGTTCCTGTACTACTTCTTCGTGGCCGGATCGATGTTCCCGGTGTTCCTCGCGCTCGTCCCGCTGTACTTCATGGTCGACCGCCTGGGCATGCTGAACACGTACCAAGGGCTGATCCTCGTGTACGTGGCGTACTCGCTGCCCTTCACCGTCTTCTACCTGTACTCGTTCTTCCGGACGCTGCCCACGGCCGTGCACGAGGCGGCGGTGATCGACGGGGCCTCGCACACCCGGGTCTTCTTCCAGATCATGGTGCCGATGGCGAAGCCGGGCCTGATCAGCGTCGGGATCTTCAACGTGCTCGGCCAGTGGAACCAGTACATCCTGCCGCTCACCCTCATGCAGAAGCAGAGCGGCGGCGACGAGGACCGCTCGATGCTCGCCCAGGGTCTGGTGAGCCTGATGAACCAGGGGAACTACGAGACCGACCTGCCCGCCCTGTACGCGGGCATGACGATCTCCATGATCCCGGTGCTCGTCGTCTACATGTCCTTCCAGCGGCAGGTCCAGTCGGGCCTCACGGTGGCCACCCTCAAGTGAGCCCGGCGCCCCCGAGGCGTCAACCCATCAAGTGAAGACGGAGCCCTCCGCGGGGGGGGGGGGGGGGGGGGGGGGGGGGGGGGCGGGGGGCGGGGGGGGGGGGGCTTGCAGCCCCCCTGCCGGGGATCGGGGGGTCACC
>NZ_JBWKJZ010000043.1:0-67265 GCF_056431945.1 Streptomyces sp. NPDC045778 | reverse complement strand
GGGGGGGGTTGCAAGGAAAAACAACCAAAACACTGGGGTTTCGTGCTTTGGGGGAGCTTCCTGCGGTAACCTCTTTGGCAAGGAGGGCTGCCCCTCCCCCTCGGGGGGGGCCCCCCCCGCCTTCGTGCGTTCCTCGTCAGGCGCGGGCTACGGCCGCGGCGCGGGTTCGCCCTTCTGCTCGCCTTTGTCGCGCGGCACCGTGTCACCGCCCGGCGTGACGACCTTCCGGTCACCGAGCGGCTTCTCCAGGGTCACGGGCAGCGTGTAGAACTTCGCGAGGGCGATGCACACCTTGCCCCGCTCCTCGCTCGCGGTGACCTCCACGCGTACCTGCCCGCCGCTCTCCCGCGCCGACGCCTTGTACGTGCTGCACACCCCGCCCGTGAAGTGCAGCGTCAGGGTGCGCCCCGAAGCGCTGTAGCCCTCCACCTTGACGTCGCTGGTGTAGGTGTCGCCCTGGTCGGGCTTCGGCTTCGGCTCGGCGTCGCCCGGGGCTCCCGGGGCCTTCAGGTACGACGGCTCCACCGCCGGGTGCTGCACCGTGTGGGCGTCCCGCGCGCCCTGCGGCCGCGCCTCGAACAGCCACGACGGTACGAGCGTCTGCCGCCCGGCCACGAAGTGCGCGGCCAGGCCGAAGGTGGCGCCCTCCACGGCGATCGGCTCCTGCTTCGGCGGCACGGTCGGCGCGCAGGGCGCCTCGTCACGCCGGTCCGGCCCGTCGCCCTTGTGCGGCACTGGGGTCGCGCAGCCGCCGATGCCCACGCCGTCGCCCTTGCCCGACGCGTTCAGCAGGGCGAGGGCCTCACCCGCGCTCACGACCGGGTACGTCGGGCCCTTGCGCGGCTCGACCAGGTGGCCGCTGCCGCCCACCACCTCGCCGTCGCGGCCCACCTGGACGCCGGTCGACCAGCCGTACGTCGGCAGTCCGTCCACCTCGGGGTCGGCGTTGACCACCCGTACCGAACCCATGAGCTGGCGCGCGTCCAGCTTGGCGCCGTCCTGGCCGACGGCCTTCAGGACGGGTGCCGCGGCCTTCTTCGCGGCCCGCTCGCTCACCGGAGTGCCACCGTCCAGCTCCGACGAGGTCCTGGACGGGCACGGCCTGCCCTTCAGGCAGTTGTCGCCGCCGCCCGGCTCGTCCCGGCTGAACGACCAGGTGCCGGGGGCCTTGCGAGTCACCTGGAGCGAGGAGCCCGAGCCGTCGTTCGCCGGGCCGAGCCGCCAAGAGTCGCCCTGTACGGTCGGCGTGCCGGACAGGCCGAGCGCCTTGGCGAGGCGGACCACCTGGTCCCTGGTGACCTCGCCGCGCGGCTCGTACACGGCGGCCGCGCCGGGCCCCTCGGGCAGCTCGCCCACGGCCCGGTAGGTCACCCCGGAGGGGTCGGGCTCACCCGGGGCGATGCCTTCCGGCGTGCTGGTGCCGCCCCCGCCGTTCGTACCGTCCGTACGATCCGTGCCGTCCGCCCCGGAATCGGAGTGTCCACCCGATCCGTCCGCGTACCCGTCGAGGGCGAGCGGCGGCGGAGCCCCGCCGTCGCCCGCCGGGGCGCCGTCCTTGCCGGCCGGGTCCACGGCGAGATACGCCCCGCCGCCGCCCGCCAGCAGGACCGCGGCCGCCACCGACACGACCACCAGCGAGGGCCGTCGCCGCCGTCCGTCCTGTGCCTGCTCGGTGCTCACCGCATCGCTCCTTCGCGTGCCCGGCTGTCCTCACGAGCCTGCACGGCGATCCGCCACGGCGCACGCGCGCCGCGGCGTCCCGTCGTACATGACATCCCCCCGACGGGGGACGGCGATGGGACGCGGCGGGGGAGCGACCGGTTCCCTCGACCGGCCCCGGGCCTCTTGCGTCTCAGTCCCCGTACTCGGACATCCCGTCGAGGAGGCGTGCGGACGCCGGAGGGACCGTGACCCCGTGGATCCGGGACGGCGGGACGGGCGCGCCCGAGGGCACCGCGGGCACGGCCCAGTGCGGGACCATGCGCGTGCAAGCACCACGCAAGGTCTCCCAGGTCTCGACTCCCTGTTCGGAAGCCTGCGGCGCTGCGCTGTCCTGCGGAAAGAGGGTCATACCGGAACCGTATGCACCGCCGGGCACAAGGAGAAAGACCTGCTATCGGGTATTTTCAGCCGTTCATCGTTCCGGGCCCGACCGGATAGCGTTAACCGTCAACCGCCCACGCGACGTCCGTCACCGCCTTGACCACGAGGGCGGTACGCCGCCGCTACACGCCGCAGGAGCTTCCAGCCGTGCGTATCGCAGTCACCGGCTCCATCGCCACCGACCACCTGATGACCTTTCCCGGCCGCTTCGCCGACCAACTGGTCGCCGACCAACTGCACACGGTCTCCCTCTCGTTCCTCGTCGACGCCCTCGATGTCCGCCGCGGTGGTGTCGGCGCCAACATCTGCTTCGGCATGGGCCAGCTGGGCACCCGGCCCGTCCTGGTCGGCGCCGCGGGCCCCGACTTCGACGACTACCGGGCCTGGCTCGACCGGCACAACGTGGACACCGAGTCGGTGCGCATCTCCGAGACGCTGCACACCGCCCGCTTCGTCTGCACCACGGACGCCGACCACAACCAGATCGGCTCCTTCTACACCGGCGCCATGAGCGAGGCCCGCCTCATCGAGTTGAAGACCGTGGCCGACCGCGTGGGCGGCCTCGACCTCGTCCTGATCGGCGCCGACGACCCCGAGGCGATGCTGCGCCACACCGAGGAGTGCCGCAGCCGGGGCATCCCCTTCGCCGCGGACTTCTCCCAGCAGATCGCCCGTATGAACGGTGACGAGATCCGCACCCTCATGGACGGCGCGGCGTACCTCTTCTCCAACGAGTACGAGAAGGGGCTCATCGAGTCCAAGACCGGCTGGTCCGACGCGGAGATCCTGGGCAAGGTCGGCCACCGGGTGACCACCCTCGGCGCGAAGGGCGTCCGCATCGAGACCGCCGGGCAGGACCCGATCGAGGTCGGCGTGCCGCAGGAGGAGGCCAAGGTCGAGCCGACGGGCGTGGGCGACGCCTTCCGCGCCGGCTTCCTCTCCGGGCTCGTGTGGGGCGTGTCGCACGAGCGGGCGGCGCAGGTGGGCTGCATGCTCGCCACGCTGGTCATCGAGACGACCGGGACGCAGGAGTACGAGCTGCGGCGCAGCTCCTTCATGGACCGCTTCGCGCAGGCGTACGGCGAGGCCGCTGCCGCGGAGGTCCGCACCCACCTGGCCTGACCCCGCCTGGCCATGCGCGCCCCTCACCCACCCGCCCGCCCTCTCAGGGGTGGGCGGGTGGCGACGGTGCTCAGGCGAGACCATCCGGCCCGTCCGGCGTCTGAGGACGAGGCCGGAGGCCGATGAGAGGGGGGGCGGGTGGGAGCGAGGGCTCAGGCGCGGCGGCGGATCACGTAGGCGGTACCGGGCCCCCGGGGCTCGGCGCCTACGTACTCCTGCTCCTGCGTCCAGCACCACGCCGGGATGTCCACCGCGGCCACCTCGTCGTCCGCCAGGACGGTCACCGTCCCCCCGACCCGTACGCGCGCCAGCGCCTTCGCCAGCTCGATGACCGGATGCGGGCAACGCTCGCCCAGGGCGTCGACGGTGACCTCGTCGAGCGCGTCGGCCGCGGCGGCGGAGGCCGGCGCCCCCAGCTTCGCGCGGACGCCGCCGACCGCCTCCGGCAGCACCGCGAGGAAGCGCTCGACGTCCGCCTCGGCCGTGCCGAGGGGGAGCGACACCCGGACGTTGCCCTCGCTGAGGACCCCCATGGCCTTCAGGACATGGCTCGGGGTGAGGGTGCTGCTCGTACAGGAGGAGCCGGAGGAGACGGAGAACCCGGCCCGGTCCAGCTCGTGCAGGAGCGACTCCCCGTCGACGTAGAGACAGGAGAAGGTGACCAGGTGCGGCAGGCGCCGGACGGGGTCACCGACGACCTGCACGTCCGGCACCAGCTCGGGCACGCGGGCCCGGATGCGCCCGGTCAGCTCCCGCAGCCGGGCCTCCTCGGCCGCGGCCTCGGCCCGCACGGCCCGCAGCGCCGCGGCGGCCGCCACGATCGCCGGGATGTTCTCGAACCCGGCCGACCGGCCCGACTCCCGCTCGTCCACCGGCCCTTGCGGCGCGAAGCGCACCCCCTTGCGGACCGCGAGGAGCCCCACGCCGGACGGGCCGCCCCATTTGTGCGCACTCGCCGTGAGCAGCGACCAGCCTTCGTCCACCGGGCCCCACGCCAGCGACTGCGCCGCGTCCACGAGCAGCGGCACCCCGGCGGCCCGGCACGCCGCCGCGACCTCGGCCACCGGCTGACGGGTGCCGACCTCGTGGTTGGCGGACTGGAGGCAGGCGAGCGCGGTGTCGTCCCCGAGCGCGGCCGCGTACGCCGCGACGTCCACCGCCCCCGCGCGGTCCACGCCCACCTCGGTCACCGTGCCGCCCGCCCGCTCGTGCGCCGCGGCCGAATGGAGTACGGCGGAGTGCTCCACCGCGGACACCACAAGACGCCGCCCCGCCCGGCGCCGCCCGGCGAGGGCCCCGGCGATGCCGTCGTACAGCGCCCGGGTCCCGGACGTGGTGAACACCAGCTCGTCCGGGCGGCAGCCCACGGCCTCGGCCGCCGCCTCCCGCGCCGCGTCAAGCAGCAGCCGCGCCCGCCGCCCTTCCCGGTACAACCGGGAGGGATCCGCCCACCCCTCGTCCAGCGCGGCCTGCAAGGCCTGACGGGCCACGGGATGGAGGGGGGCGGACGAGGCCGCGTCGAAGTAGGACACGCCCACAAGCTAAGCGCCCGGAAGGGGCGCGAGGAACTGCGCGATCAGTGGAAGCGGGCCCGCACCCGCCGAAGAGGGGGGAGCCTCCCGAGCTGGTGGGCGCCCCGAACGACCGTCAGATCGCCGCTGTGGGCGGCGATCCGCCCCCCTTCGGAGTGACCCGCGGCGCGTTAGGCACCCTCCCCGCGCGACCCCAAATAGCGTCCAGTAGGGTTTGGTCCGCATAAACATCCAAACCCCTGCCCGACGCAGGGCGGCGACCGACCAGCGAGAAGGCCGCAGCCGAACAGCGCGGGCGAGACTCTCGGGAAGGCGCTACGTGAGTCCCAACGGCTCCGACCGCTCGCCGCGGCGCCCGATGCGGCGGAAGCTGCTGCAGGCACTGACTGCGGGCCTGGTCCTGGTAACCGCCACCGGTTGCACATACAAGGACTTTCCCCGCCTGGGTATGCCGACCCCGGTCACGGAGGAGGCTCCGCGGATCCTCTCCCTCTGGCAGGGCTCGTGGGCGGCTGCGCTCGCCACGGGCGTGCTGGTCTGGGGCCTGATCCTGTGGAGCGTCATCTTCCACCGGCGCAGCCGCACCAAGGTGGAGGTCCCTCCGCAGACCCGTTACAACATGCCCATCGAGGCGCTGTACACGGTCGTCCCCCTGATCATCGTCTCGGTGCTGTTCTACTTCACCGCCCGTGACGAGTCGAAGCTCCTCGCGCTCGACGACAAGCCGGCCCACACCATCAACGTGGTCGGCTACCAGTGGAGCTGGGGCTTCAACTACATCGAGGACGTTCCGGGCTCCGACAAGGGCGACGCCAAGACGTCCAAGGACCTCGACGCCATTCCGGACCGCTTCCGCAAGGACTTCCCGGCCAACGCCGGCGGTGTCTACGAGGTCGGTACGCCGGGCGAGCGGAACCCGCAGAACGGCAACCCCGGTCCGACCCTCTGGCTCCCCAAGGGCGAGAAGGTCCGCTTCGTCCTGACTTCGCGTGACGTCATCCACTCCTTCTGGGTGGTGCCGTTCCTCATGAAGCAGGACGTCATTCCGGGCCACACCAACGCGTTCGAGGTGACTCCCAACAAGGAGGGCACCTTCATGGGCAAGTGCGCCGAGCTGTGCGGCGTCGACCACTCCCGGATGCTCTTCAACGTCAAGGTCGTCTCCCCCGAGCGCTACAAGAAGCACCTCGAAGACCTCGCGAAGAAGAACCAGACCGGTTACATCCCGGCCGGCATCGAGCAGACGGACCGCGAGAAGAACCGGGAGACGAACCAACTGTGAGCATCCTCAACGAACCTCAGGGTGCCGCGGCAGCAGACGACTCGTACGAGAATGAGCTGCCGGTACGGCGCAAGCAGCCGGGCAATGTCGTCATCAAGTGGTTGACCACCACTGACCACAAGACGATCGGCACGCTCTATCTGGTCACGTCGTTCGCGTTCTTCTGCATCGGCGGCGTCATGGCGCTCTTCATGCGCGCCGAACTCGCTCGTCCCGGCACGCAGATCATGTCGAACGAGCAGTTCAACCAGGCGTTCACGATGCACGGCACGATCATGCTGCTGATGTTCGCGACGCCGCTGTTCGCGGGCTTCGCGAACTGGATCATGCCGCTCCAGATCGGCGCGCCCGACGTGGCGTTCCCGCGGCTGAACATGTTCGCCTACTGGCTGTACCTGTTCGGCTCGCTGATCGCGGTCGGCGGCTTCCTCACGCCGAACGGCGCGGCCGACTTCGGCTGGTTCGCCTACAGCCCGCTGTCGGACGCGGTCCGCTCCCCGGGCATCGGCGCCGACATGTGGATCATGGGTCTGGCCTTCTCCGGCTTCGGCACGATCCTCGGCTCGGTCAACTTCATCACCACGATCATCTGCATGCGCGCGCCCGGCATGACGATGTTCCGCATGCCGATCTTCACCTGGAACGTGCTGCTCACCGGTGTTCTGGTGCTGCTCGCCTTCCCGGTCCTCGCGGCCGCGCTGTTCGCCCTCGAGGCGGACCGCAAGTTCGGTGCCCATATCTTCGACGCGGCCAACGGCGGCGCCTTGCTCTGGCAACACCTCTTCTGGTTCTTCGGCCATCCAGAGGTGTACATCATCGCGCTACCGTTCTTCGGAATCATTTCCGAGGTCATTCCGGTCTTCTCGCGCAAGCCGATGTTCGGCTACATGGGCCTGGTCGGCGCGACCATCGCGATCGCCGGTCTTTCCGTGACCGTGTGGGCGCACCACATGTACGTCACAGGCGGCGTGCTCCTGCCGTTCTTCTCCTTCATGACGTTCCTCATCGCCGTGCCAACAGGCGTGAAGTTCTTCAACTGGATCGGCACGATGTGGAAGGGCTCACTGAGTTTCGAAACCCCGATGCTCTGGGCCGTCGGCTTCCTGATCACCTTCACCTTCGGTGGTCTGACCGGCGTCATCCTGGCCTCGCCGCCGATGGACTTCCACGTCTCGGACTCGTACTTCGTGGTCGCGCACTTCCACTACGTCATCTTCGGCACCGTGGTGTTCGCGATGTTCTCCGGCTTCCACTTCTGGTGGCCGAAGTTCACCGGCAAGATGCTCGACGAGCGGCTCGGCAAGATCACGTTCTGGACGCTGTTCATCGGGTTCCACGGCACGTTCCTCGTCCAGCACTGGCTGGGTGCCGAGGGCATGCCGCGCCGCTACGCGGACTACCTGGACGCCGACGGCTTCACCGCCCTGAACACGATCTCGACGATCGCCTCGTTCCTGCTCGGCCTGTCGATCCTGCCGTTCTTCTACAACGTCTGGAAGACCGCCAAGTACGGCAAGAAGATCGAGGTCGACGACCCGTGGGGCTACGGCCGCTCCCTGGAGTGGGCGACGTCCTGCCCGCCGCCGCGGCACAACTTCCTCACGCTGCCGCGCATCCGCAGCGAATCCCCGGCGTTCGACCTGCACCACCCGGAGATCGCGGCTCTCGACCAGCTCGAGAACGTCGGTGAAGGCGAGAAGGCGCTCGCCGGCAACAAGGAGGCCGGCAAGTGAAGATCCAGGGCAAGATGTTCATCTGGCTGAGCGTCTTCGTACTGGCCATGGCGATCGTCTATGGCTGGTGGTCGAAGGAGCCCGCCGGTACCACCGCGCTCTTCCTGGCCTTCGGCCTGTGCATCATGATCGGCTACTATCTGGCCTTCACGGCCCGGCGGGTCGACGCCGCAGCGCAGGACAACAAGGAGGCGGACGTCGCGGACGAGGCCGGCGAGGTGGGCTTCTTCAGCCCGCACAGCTGGCAGCCGCTGTCCTTGGCCGTCGGTGGCGCGCTCGCCTTCATGGGCGTCGTCTTCGGCTGGTGGCTGCTGTACTTCTCGGCCCCGATCCTCCTGATCGGTCTGTGGGGCTGGGTCTTCGAGTACTACCGCGGCGAGAACCAGAACCAGTAGGGACCTCCCGCCGTGCCCCAGGGGCCCGGACACTCCGTCAGGAGCGTCCGGGCCCCTGGCCGTTTCCGCCACGCCCGGTGTCCGCCTTCCGGGTGAACCCTCGTACGGGTCACTCACCGCGCACGGCGTGTCAGACCTTCATACCGTGTGGTCATGAGCCACTCTCCGCGAATCCGCACGGTACTGAGCTGCACCCTCCTTGTGGTCGCCGTCGGCACGGTCACCACGGCCTGCGGGACTGGCGGCCATCCGCTCTCGGCGAAGCCGTACGACGCGGCGAGCCAGATCGCCTTCAACGGCCCCGCGGGCAGCAGCCGGAAGGCCGACCCGGACAAGCCCCTGGAGGTCACCGCGCAGGGCGAGGACGGGCGCATCACGGACGTCACGGCCACCGACGAGCAGGGCCGGTACGTGGCCGGTGAGCTGTCCGCCGACGGCACCCGCTGGCACAGCACGGTGCCCCTCGCGGCGGGTGTCCACTACACCGTGCGGGTGAGCACCGAGGACGACGAGGGCTCGCCCGGCCGCAAGGTCCTGGCCCTCGACACCGCGGCCGCCGCCAAGAAGCGGCAGCTGAAGGTCACCTTCGGCCCCGAGCCGGGCACCTACGGCGTCGGCCAGCCCGTCACCGCGACGCTCAGCGCCCCCGTCAAGGGCAAGGAGGCCAGGGCCGTCGTCGAACGGGCGCTCAAGGTCCGCTCACAGCCCGCGACGGAGGGTTCCTGGCACTGGGTGGACAGCAGGACGCTGCACTACCGCCCCAAGGAGTTCTGGCCCACGCACGCCACCATCCACGCCCACAGCAACCTGGAGGGCGTGAAGGTCACCGACAAGCTGTGGGGCGCCGAGGCCAAGCCCCTGAAGCTGACCACCGGCGACAAGGTCGTGGCCGTCACGGACGCCGCCGCGCACTGGATGCGGGTCTACCGCAACGGCAAGGAGATCAACTCCATCCCGGTCACCACCGGCAAGCCCGGCTACGCCACCAGGAACGGCGTCAAGGTCGTCCTCGGCAAGGAGTACGTCGTCCGCATGACCAGCCGCAGCATCGGCTCCTCGGACTTCTACGACAAAATGGTGTACTACGCCACGCGCGTCACCCACAGCGGTGAGTACGTGCACGCCGCTCCCTGGTCGGCGGGCTCCCACGGGGTCGCCAACACCAGCCACGGCTGCACCGGCATGAGCACGGGCAACGCCGCCTGGTTCTACGAGACGGTCCGCCAGGGCGACATCGTCGAGGTCGTCAACAGCAACGGCGCCGACATGGACCACTTCGGCAACGGCTTCGGCGACTGGAACGTCCCCTGGAAGACCTGGCGCAAGGGCAGCGCCCTCCTGGCGGACACGAAGAAGGGCCACGCGGCGCTCCTGGCGACCCGCCTGCGCCCCCAGCCCGTGTAGGGGGCGGGCGGGGCAGGGCCCTAGGCGCTCAGGGCCGCCCTGGAGCGCAGCAGGGAGGCCAGGGCGGCGGCGAACTCCACCGGCTCGACCGGCAGGGTCACCGCCGCCTCCGCGCGGCTCCAGGTGGCCAGCCAGGCGTCCTGCGGCCGCCCCATGAGCAGCAGCACGGGCGGGGCCTGGAAGACCTCGTCCTTGATCTGGCGGCAGACGCCCATGCCCCCCGCGGGCACGGCCTCGCCGTCGAGCACGCACACGTCGATGCCGCCGTGGTCCAGCTCCTTGAGGACCGCGGGCAGCGTCGCGCACTCGATGAAGCGGACCTCCGGAACGTCGGCGGCGGGCCTGCGCCCGGCCGCGAGGCGGACCTGTTCGCGTGTGTTCGCGTCGTCGCTGTAGATCAACACCGTGGCGGTCGGCTGCATGGTTCCTCCGCGTCGTCGAGGGATCTCCGCGCGGATGCTACTCCTCCCGACACCCCGTCAACACCGGTTCGGACAGTGCCGCGATGGGCCATCCGGGCAGGACACAGGCCGCAGACACTCCGAACGGCACCCCCCGGGGTGAGGGCGGGATAAGCGACCGACATAATGTCGGTCGTGGCGACAGCAACGACAGTAGACACCGGGCACGCGCACCCGCCGGTCAATCGACCGAACCTCACCAGCGTCGGAACCATCATCTGGCTGAGTTCCGAGCTGATGTTCTTCGCGGCCCTCTTCGCGATGTACTTCACCCTGCGATCGGTGACCGGTCCCGACCACTGGAAGGAAATGGCCGATGCCCTGAACTTCCCGTTCTCGGCGACCAACACCACGATCCTGGTGCTTTCCTCCCTCACCTGTCAGCTCGGCGTGTTCGCCGCCGAGCGCGGTGACGTGAAGAAGCTCCGGATGTGGTTCATCGTCACCTTCATCATGGGTGCGATCTTTATCGGTGGCCAGGTCTTCGAGTACACCGAGCTGGTCAAGCACGAGGGCCTTTCGCTCTCGTCCGACCCGTACGGCTCGGTCTTCTACCTGACCACCGGCTTCCACGGACTGCATGTGACGGGCGGCCTCATCGCCTTCCTGCTGGTCCTCGGCCGTACGTACGCGGCCAGGAGGTTCACCCACGAGCAGGCGACCGCCGCCATCGTCGTGTCCTACTACTGGCACTTCGTCGATGTCGTCTGGATCGGCCTCTTCGCCACGATCTACATGATCAAGTAGTCGGCGCCGGGATCACGGCGGCTCCGCGCCGCCGATCGAGCCCGACGTACCGACACATTCCAGAAGCATCGACGCAGAAGATCCTGACACCGGGGTAATCCGTGAAAAAGCTCTCCGCACGACGACGCCATCCGCTGGCGGCGGTCGTCGTCCTACTCCTCGCGCTGGCGGCCACCGGGGGGCTGTACGCCGCGTTCGCGCCGGCGGACAAGGCGCAGGCCGACGAAACCGCTCAGTCCCTCGCCATCGACGAGGGCAAGAAGCTCTATGCCGTGGGCTGCTCCAGCTGCCACGGAACCGGCGGTCAGGGCTCGTCCGACGGCCCGAGCCTGGTCGGCGTCGGCGCCGCCGCTGTCGACTTCCAGGTCGGCACCGGTCGCATGCCGCTCCAGCAGCAGGGCGCCCAGGCGCCGAAGAAGAAGGTCATCTACAGCCAGGCCCAGATCGACCAGCTGGCCGCGTACGTGGCCTCGCTGGGCGCCGGCCCCTCCGTCCCGACCGAGAAGCAGGTCGACCCGAAGGGCGCCGACATCGCCAAGGGCGGCGAGCTGTTCCGCACCAACTGTGCCCAGTGCCACAACTTCACCGGTGAGGGTGGCGCGCTGACCCACGGCAAGTTCGCGCCGAGCCTCGAAGGCGTCAGCAAGAAGCACATCTACGAGGCCATGCAGACCGGCCCGCAGAACATGCCTTCCTTCCCCGACACGACCATGCCGGAGAAGAACAAGAAGGAAATCATCGCGTACATCGACGCGGTCAACAGCGAGAAGACCGAGAGCCCCGGCGGTCTCAAGCTGGGCGGTCTCGGACCGGTCAGTGAGGGCCTGTTCGCCTGGATCTTCGGCCTCGGCGCGCTGATCGCGGTCGCCGTGTGGGTCGCCGCCCGGACCGCAAAGGCCAAGAAGTCATGAGTAGCCAAGAAACCCCAGAAGAGAACCTGCCCAGCGAGCAGGAGTCCGCGCACGGCGCGGTGGCCGTCGCCGAGGACCCCTTCGCGGACCCGGGCCTGCCGCCGCACGAGCACCGCGTCCAGGACATCGACGAGAAGGCCGCCCGGCGCTCCGAGCGCACGGTCGCGATGCTCTTCACGATCTCGATGCTGGCGACCGTCGGCTTCATCGCCTCGTACGTGGCGTTCCCGGCCGAGAAGAGCGTCTACCTCTGGCCGATCGGGCACATCAGCGCGCTGAACTTCGCGCTCGGCATGACCCTCGGCGTGGCGCTGTTCTGCATCGGCGCGGGCGCGGTCCACTGGGCCCGCACCCTGATGTCCGACGTCGAGGTCGCCGACGACCGGCACGCGATCGAGGCCGAGCCCGAGGTCAAGGCCAAGGTCATGGCGGACTTCGCGGCCGGTGCCAAGGAGTCCCAGCTCGGCCGGCGCAAGCTGATCCGCAACACCATGTTCGGCGCGCTGACCCTGGTCCCGCTGTCCGGCGTCGTCCTGCTGCGTGACCTCGGTCCGCTGCCGGAGGACAAGCTGCGGCACACCCTGTGGTCCAAGGGCAAGCTGCTCGTGAACATGAACACGAACGAGCCGCTGCGCCCGTCCGACGTCGCCGTCGGCTCGCTCACCTTCGCCAAGCCGGAGGGCCTCGAGGAGCACGACCACGACTTCCAGACCCAGATCGCCAAGGCCGCCCTGATGATCGTCCGGCTCCAGCCGGCCGACATCAAGGACAAGCGCGAGCTGGCGTGGTCGCACGAGGGCATCGTCGCGTACTCCAAGATCTGCACCCACGTGGGCTGCCCGATCTCCCTGTACGAGCAGCAGACGCACCACGTCCTCTGCCCGTGCCACCAGTCCACCTTCGACCTCTCCGACGGCGCCCGAGTCATCTTCGGCCCCGCCGGTCACGCCCTTCCGCAGCTGAAGATCGGTGTGAACGAGGAGGGCTACCTCGAGGCGCACGGCGACTTCGAAGAGCCCGTCGGTCCTGCCTTCTGGGAGCGCGGATGAGCACCGAGAACACCACGGCGACGGCGGCCCCGTCGACGGACTCACGCAAGAAAGCGCCCGCCGGCGAGCGGGTCGCGGACTGGGCCGACGGCCGGCTTGGGATCTACTCCCTGGCCAAGGCCAACATGCGCAAGATCTTCCCGGACCACTGGTCCTTCATGCTCGGTGAGATCTGCCTCTACAGCTTCATCATCATCATCCTCACGGGTGTGTACCTGACGCTGTTCTTCCACCCGTCGATGAACGAGGTGGAGTACCACGGCAGCTACGTGCCCCTGCAGGGCCAGCTGATGTCCGAGGCGTTCAACTCGACCATGCACATCTCCTTCGATGTGCGCGGTGGTCTGCTGATCCGGCAGATCCACCACTGGGCGGCGCTGATCTTCCTCGCCGGCATGTTCGTGCACATGATGCGCGTGTTCTTCACCGGTGCGTTCCGCAAGCCGCGTGAGGTCAACTGGCTGTTCGGCTTCCTGCTGTTCGTCCTCGGCATGTTCACCGGCTTCACCGGTTACTCGCTGCCCGACGACCTGCTCTCCGGCACCGGTGTCCGCTTCATGCAGGGCGCGGTCCTGTCGGTGCCGATCGTGGGCACGTACCTGTCGATGTTCCTGTTCGGCGGGGAGTTCCCCGGCGGCGACTTCGTCGCGCGGTTCTACTCGGTGCACATCCTGCTGCTGCCGGGCATCATGCTCGGTCTCGTGGTGGCGCACCTGATCCTGGTCTTCTACCACAAGCACACGCAGTTCGCGGGCCCCGGCAAGACCAACAAGAACGTCGTCGGCATGCCGCTGCTCCCGGTCTACATGGCCAAGGCCGGAGGCTTCTTCTTCCTGGTCTTCGGTGTCATCGCGGCCATCGCGGCGATCGCCTCGATCAACCCGATCTGGGCCATCGGCCCGTACCGCCCGGACCAGGTGTCCACCGGCGCCCAGCCCGACTGGTACATGGGCTTCGCCGAGGGCCTGATCCGTGTCATGCCGGGCTGGGAGATCAACCTCTGGGGCCACACGCTCGTCCTGGGCGTGTTCATCCCGCTGGTCATCTTCCCGCTGGTCCTCGCGGCCATCGCCGTCTACCCGTTCATCGAGTCCTGGGTCACCGGCGACAAGCGCGAGCACCACATCCTGGACCGCCCGCGCAACGCCCCGACGCGGACCGCGTTCGGTGTCGCCTGGATCACCGCGTACATGGTCATGCTGGTCGGTGGTGGAAACGACCTGTGGGCCACGCACTTCCACCTGTCGATCAACTCCATCACCTGGTTCGTCCGGATCTTCTTCTTCCTCGGACCGGTCATCGCGTTCGTGGTCACCAAGCGGATCTGCCTGGGCCTCCAGCGCCGCGACAAGGACAAGGTGCTGCACGGGCGCGAGTCCGGCATCATCAAGCGCCTGCCGCACGGTGAGTTCATCGAGGTGCACGAGCCGCTCGACCAGGACCAGCTGCACACCCTCACCGCGCACGAGCAGTACAAGCCGCTCGAGATCGGCCCGACGGTCGACGAGAACGGCGTCAAGCGCAAGGTGACGGGCTCGCAGAAGCTGCGGGCGAAGCTGTCCAAGGGCATGTACGGCGAGGACGGCCAGATCCCGAAGCCGACGGTCGACGAGTACAAGGAGATCACGAGCGGCCACGGCCACCACTGACCCCTCAGGTCCAGGACCGTTACAGGTCGCCACGGCAAGAGCCCCGTCCAGCACATGGACGGGGCTCTTCGCCGTCCATCCGCTGGATAGGGTGGGGCCAACCCCCAGAGGTGGGGACGATTCCCTCGATGAACTCAGGAGCGGCCATGAGCGCTGTGACCACCGCAGGAGGCGACACCGCGGCGGCCCGTTCCTGGCCCGACGTGCTGAACGGCCTCCTTGACGGCCGCGACCAGAGCGCCGACGACACGGCCTGGGCGATGAACCGCATCATGCGCGGCGAGGCGACCGACGCGCAGATCGCGGGCTTCGCCGTCGCGCTGCGCGCCAAGGGGGAGACCGTCGAGGAGATCTCCGGTCTCGTCCGCGCCATGTACGAGCACGCGCACGTCATCGACGTGCCCGGGCCGAGCGTCGACATCGTCGGCACCGGCGGCGACGGCGCGAAGACCGTCAACATCTCCACCATGTCCGCGATCGTCGTCGCCGGGGCCGGCGCGAAGGTCGTCAAGCACGGCAACCGCGCGGCCTCCAGCGCGTCCGGCGCCTCCGACGTCCTGGAGAAGCTCGGCGTCAACCTGGAGCTGACGCCGCAGCGGGTGCGCGAGGTCGCGGACGAGGCCGGGATCACCTTCTGCTTCGCGGTGAAGTTCCACCCGGCGCTGCGGCACGTGGCGCCCGCGCGCCGCGAGCTGGGCATCCGCACCACGTTCAACTTCCTCGGCCCGCTGACCAACCCGGCGAAGGTCCGGGCCCAGGCCACCGGTGTCGCGGACGCGCGGATGGCACCGATCCTCGCGGGCGTCCTCGCCGAGCGCGGCTCCTCCGCGCTCGTCTTCCGCGGCGACGACGGCCTGGACGAGCTGACCACCACGGCCACGTCCCGGGTGTGGGTGGTCCGCGACGGCGGCGTCCGCGAGGAGGCCTTCGACCCGCGTGACGTCGGCGTCGACCTGGTGCCCGTCGAGGCCCTCCGGGGTGCCGACGCCTCCTACAACGCGGAGGTCGCGCGGCGGCTCCTGGACGGCGAGACGGGCCCCGTGCGGGACGCGGTGCTGCTGAACGCCGCGGCGGCCCTGGTCGCCCTGGAGCCGGGCGCGGGCCCGCTTGCGGAGCAGCTCCGCGCGGGCATGGCGAAGGCGGCCGAGTCCATCGACTCCGGCGCGGCGAAGGCGGCGCTGGCGCGCTGGGTGGCCGCCAGCAACGCCTGAGCCCCGTAAGGGGCGCGGGGAACTGCGCGACCAGCCCCCCCCACAAAGCCGCAGACGCGTCTGCCGGGATCTCAGCAGACGCGTCTGCGGCTTTTCGCGCGCTGAGCGCGCAGTTCCCCGCGCCCCTTTGGGGCGCAGCAGCCCGGCCCGGTTGACGGGGCCCGCCGGTCCGGATCGTGGACGGGTGTTGCGCTCGCAAGATCGTGTGGCAAGATGCTGGACAGGTCATGAGTGACAGCGACTACGGCCCCGGCCCGCTGTCCGGCAACCCTCCGTCCGTGGCGGGGTGCCCCGGGTGAAGACCAGGCGGTGAACAGCAAGGTTCACCGCAAGCGCGGACCCCTCGCGTCACCAGGGGTCCTGGTCGTCGAGGGAGCAGTCTCGTGAGCCAGCGAATGTGATAGGGCCGAAGGCCCCGTTCTCCGTACCCCTTTTTCCCTTCTCCTGTGCCGTTGACCGGTCGCGTCGACCGATGTCCGCACAGTGATCCCGCCTGCCTCTTACGGGAGTTCGCCATGTCTGCCTCCACCGCTGTCACCCCCACCGACTCCGCCGACCCCTGCTGCGCCGAGCCGCTGCCGGTGCTCGGCCGCGACGTCACCGTGCCCCTCGTCACCGGCGGCGAGGTGACGTACGCGGCGCTCGACTACGCGGCCAGCGCCCCCGCGCTCCAGCGGGTGTGGGACGACGTGGCCGCGTACGCCCCGTACTACGGCAGCGTGCACCGCGGCGCCGGGTACCTGTCGCAGCTCTCGACCGACCTGTTCGAGAACTCCCGCAGGACGGTCGCCGAGTTCCTCGGCTGCCGGGAGGGCGACCAGGTGGTCTTCACCCGGTCCACCACCGACTCGCTGAACCTGCTCGCCGCCGCCCTCCCCGCCGGCTGCCAGGTCTTCGTCTTCGAGACCGAGCACCACGCCTCGCTGCTGCCCTGGCGCGACGCCCGCGTCACGTACCTGAACGCCCCCCGTACGCCCGGCGAGGCGGTGCGGACCCTGGAGAGCGCGCTCGCCGACCGGGACCCCTACGGGCCCGCCCTGGTGTGCGTGACGGGCGCCTCGAACGTCACCGGCGAGCTGTGGCCGGTGCGGGAGCTGGCCGCCGCCGCGCACGCGCACGGCGCCCGCATCGTCCTGGACGCCGCGCAGCTCGCGCCCCACCACCCGCTGGACATCGCGGAGTTGGACGTCGACTGGGTCGCCTTCTCCGGGCACAAGCTGTACGCGCCCTTCGGCTCGGGGGTGCTCGCCGGGCGGGCCGACTGGCTGGGCGCCGCCGAGCCCTACCTCGCCGGCGGCGGCGCCTCGCGCACGGTGACGCGGCGCGCCGACGGGGGAGTGGACGTCGAGTGGCACGACACGGCCGCCCGGCACGAGGCCGGCTCGCCGAACGTCATCGGCGCCTACTCCATCGCCGCCGCCTGCAAGGCCCTGACCGAGGCCGGGTTCGACTCCCTTGTCGCGCGGGAGCGGCAGCTCATCCGGAAGGTGCGCGCGGGGCTCGCCGAGGTGCCCGAGGTGCGGGTGCTCTCGCTGTTCGGGGACGACGCGCCTCGCGTCGGGGTCATCTCCTTCGTGGTCGCCGGCTGGAACAGCTCGCACTTCGCCGCCGCGCTGTCCGCCGAGTACGGCATCGGCGTACGCGACGGACTGTTCTGCGCGCACCCGCTGGTGCGCACCCTCCTCGGCAGCGCGCCCGACGAGCCCGGCGAGTGCGGCGCCCCGGAGGCCGCGCCCGGCGAGCGGTCGCTGAACGCGATCCGCGTGAGCTTCGGCGCGGGCACCCCGGACGAGCACGTCGAGCGGTTCGTACGGGCCGTCAAGGAGCTGGTCAGCGACGGCGCGCGGTGGAGCTACCGCACCGAGGACGGGCGCTGCGTGCCCGCGTCCGACAGCGCGGCCGCCGCGGCCACGGCTGCCTGATCCGGCAGGCGGGAGCCGAGCAGGATCATCCGCACGGCCCGTTCGGTGGCGTCGGTGAGGAACTCGCCGCCCCGGCCGAGCGCCTCCGTGAGCGTGACGGGGGCGGGCAGGATCGCGCTGTAGGCGTCCACGCCCGCCGCCCGCACCAGGTGCGCCCCGTCGCCGATGGTGCCCGCGAGGGCGAGCACCGGGCGGCCGAACCGCTTGGCGCGGCGGGCCACTTCGGCCGGGACCTTGCCGCGCGGCGTCTGCCGGTCGATGGCGCCCTCGGCGGTGACGACGAGATCGGCGCGGGCCGGGCGCGCGTGCCTCCAGGGGGCGGCGCGGGTCGGTGAAGCGCTCCCCGGTCACGGGGTCGACGCCCCGGTCCACGAAGTGGGTGAACTCCCCGGTCTCCTGGGTGAGCAGCCGGCTCACCCGGTGGTCGACGTCGCGCAGCAGGATCGAGCGGATGGTCGCGGCGACCGCGGCGAACGCGACCGCCATCACCACGAGCAGCCACAGCAGGATGCGGACGCGCACCGAGATGCGGCGGCGCGCGGGCCCGCGGGAGTCGCCGTCCCGGGAGGGGGAGCCGACGGGCTCATGCGCGTCGCGCGGGTCACTCGGGTCGGGGGAGGCACGCGGGTCAGCCGTCGTCGCCCGGCCCGTCGTCGTCGCTGTCGTCTCCCGGTCGCCCGGGCCCGCCGGATCCGGAGCCCCGGTCGTCGTCATCGTCATCCGTGCCCCTCGTGCTGCCCTTGCCGTTCCCGCTCCCCTCGGTGCTTTCGCCGACCGGAGGCCGGTCGACGACCTGGTCGCTCGGGGTGGGCTCCGGCTCGGTCGCCGTGTCCGAAGGGGAGCCGCTCTCCAGCTCCACCTTGGGCGGGACCTTCGGCTCGGCGGGGGAGTCCGTCAGGGCGTAGCTGGTCGCGGCGATGCCGAGGGGGATCGCCACGACGGCCGCGAGGGCTGCCATGCGGTAGGAGAAGACCATGGCAGCGAGCGTGCGGGGCGTACCGGGGCATCCGGATGAGCCGGGGATGAAGAAACCCTCATCCGCGGCGGCCCGCCGCTAGGAGTCGAGGCCGATCGCGAACGCGGCCTCCAGGTCGTGCTGCGAGTACGTGCGGAACGCGACGTGCGTGTCCGTCCCCTCGACGCCCGGGATCTTGCTGATCCGGCCGGGGATGACGTCCGCCAGGTCGTCGTGACGGGCCACCCGGACCATGGCGATCAGGTCGTACGTGCCCGTCACGGAGAAGACCTCGCTGACGCAGTCGAGAGCGGCGATCGACTCGGCGATCTCCGGGATCCGGTCCACGCTGGTCTTGATGAGCACGATCGCGGTGATCACGGCTGGCTGTCTCCCTCGGTGGCCGGTCCTGAGGCTTTCACTCTATCCGCCCGCCGATAGCGCACCCAGGCGTAGACAAATCCGAGCGAAAAGCCCACGAGGTGCGCCAGATAGGCCACGCCGGGCCCCTGCCGTTGCTGCCCCGCCGCCACCCACTGGAGCGCCACCCAGAACGGCAGCACCACCCAGGCGGGGAACCGGAGTGGCAGGAAGAACAGGAACGGGAAGAGGCTGGTGACGCGCGCCTTCGGGAAGAGATAGAGAAAGGCGCCGAGCACGGCGGAGATCGCCCCGGAGGCCCCGACCAGCGTCTGGGCGGACCCGGCGTGCGCGACGGCGTAGCCGAACAGGGCGAGACAGCCGCAGCCCACGGTGAAGAGCGCGTACTGGAGGTGCCCCATGCGTTCCTCGACCATCACGCCGAACACGTACAAGAACAGCATGTTGCCCAGGAGGTGCAGCCAGCTGCCGTGCACGAAGAGCGCCGTCAGGGGGGTGAGAGCGGCGCGGGGCTTGCCGCTGAGGAGTTCGACGGGTACCACCCCCCAGCGTTCGAAGTAGGCCTGCTGAGCGGCGATGAGCCGGTCGCCGGTGCCGTACGAGGGGTTGAGCCCGGACAGCGGGGACAGGACGAAGACCACGCAGCAGACGGCGATCAGCGCGTACGTCACCGGGGCGGTCGGATGCCTGAGCGCGCGGACGGTCGCCACGCCCCATGTGTTGATCATGCGCAGAGCATGGCGTAACCGAGCCAAACGGTACAGACCGCCTCGCCCGGGCGGCCCCGTGTGCGGGACGGGCACCCTCCCGGGGTGCGCACGGTGGTCCTTACGCAGGCCTTAGGGTTACGGGAAATACGCATCACGGCCTCCCGAAGGAAAGCGAACGTCACGATGACGGTTCCCCTGCCGACCGACACCACCCGATGGCGCTGCACGCTCTGTGGCAACCTCACGCGGTTCGACGTGACCCGCTCGTCGAAGGTCGTCGAATATGTGCACCTCGACCTGGCCGGAGAGCCGACTGTCGAGGAACGCGAGGTGGTCAGTGAGACCATCGAGTCGGTCCGCTGCCGCTGGTGCAACGCGGTGGACCAGGTGGAACTCGTGGACAGGCCCGGGGCCGGCTCCTGACGGGAGCGGGCCCCGCACAGCTAGTGGGGTGACCGATGGTGGAGAGCGCGGGCGAAGCGCCGGAGGACGGCGCCGCCGAGGTGCTCGACCGTCCGCTGCCCGACGGCGTGCGGCGGGCGGTCGTGCAGATCGTGTCGGACGGCTTCGGCGGCCTCACGGTGGCCGAACTGCCGCCGCAGCTGCGGCAGTACGCGCGCTTCACGCCCACCAGACGCGTGAAGTTCGCGGGCAACGCCATGGCCACGGCCCTGGAGGGCGACCCGGTCTTCCGCCAGCGCATCGGCGAACGCCTCCGTGAGGCCCAGCCCGAGCTGACCGCCGCCCTGGACGCGGGCACGCCGCCGCCCGCCGCCGACCCGCTGGACGTGGCGGCCGCCGCCTATGTGCTGCGCCCCACCGGCTGGGTGAAGCTCGTCACCGCGGCGGGCGAGGAGGCCCAGCGGGCGGACGCCGAGCGCGCCGACGAGGAGACCCGGGCCGAGCTGGAGCGGCTGCGCGGGGAGCTGGCCGCGGCCCGCGCCCACACCAAGGCCGAGACCGAGCGCCTGCGCGCGGAGCTCGACGCGGCGAAGAAGGAAGCCGAATCGATGCACCGCAAGCTGCGCGGGGCACTCAGCGACGTCAAGCGCGGCGAGGCGGCCCTGCGCAAGGCCGCCGCCGACGCCGAGGCCGCGCGCGCCGAGGACCAGGCGCAGCTGTCTGCCGCCGACAGCGAGACCCGGCGCCTGAAGTCCCGCCTCGCCGAGGCGGAGGCGGCCCTGGAGGCCGCCCGCAGGGCCGCGCGCGAGGGCCGCAGCGTCGAGGACATGCGGGTGCGCCTGCTGCTCGACACGGTGCTCGACGCGGCCCAGGGACTGCGCCGCGAACTCGCGCTGCCGCCGGTGTCGGTGCGCCCCGCCGAGACCGTGGACGCCGTCGAGCCCGGCCGGATGACGCCCAAGGACATCGCGGCCCGCGCCCTGTCCGAGAACGACCCGGCGATCCTGGACCAGCTGCTCGCGCTGCCGCAGGCGCACCTGGTCGTCGACGGCTACAACGTCACCAAGACCGGCTATCCCACGATGCCCCTGGAGAAGCAGCGCCTCCGTCTGCTCGGCTCGCTCTCGCAGCTCGCGCTCCAGACCGGGGCCGAGGTCACCTGCGTCTTCGACGGCGCCGAACTGGCCGCGCCGGTGCTGCTCGCGCCGCCGCGCGGGGTGCGCGTGCTCTTCTCGAAGCCGGGTGTCACGGCGGACGAGCTGATCCGCCAGCTCGTGCGCGCCGAGCCGCCGGGGCGGCCGGTGATCGTCGCCTCGACCGACCGCGAGGTGGCCGACGGCATCGCCAAGGCGGGCGCGCGGCCCGTGGCGTCCGCGGTGCTCCTGAAGCGGCTTACGCGCGGCTAGCCGGGATCCGTAACTGACGTTCCCTATGCCTGAATTGGACCGCTGTCGTATGCGACGGAACGTCAACTGACCGCTACGGTCCGTCGATCAACTGTAAAGAAAACGCTCGTTGACCGAATTTTTCGCGGTCAGGATTTGATCTGATCACAACGGGGTCACTAGGGTCGCGGCCAGACCTCCGCTCTGTTGATCACTCATCGAAGGAGCCGCCTTCGTGGCTTCCCACCGCCGCCTCAAGCAGCCGGGCCGTGCCCGCGTGACCGTGCTCACCGCGACCGCAGCGGCGGCCGTGGCACTCACCTCGCAGGCAGCCAACGCCGCACCGAGCGAGAAGCCGAGCAAGGACGAGGTGAAGTCCAAGGTCGACAAGCTCTACGAAGAGGCGGAGAAGGCGACCGAGAAGTTCAACGGCGCCAAGGAGAAGCAGCAGCGGCTTGAGAAGCAGGTCGACCGCCTCCAGGACAAGGTCGCCCGCGGCCAGGACGACCTCAACGACATGCGCGGCGGCCTCGGTTCGCTCGCGAGCGCCCAGTACCGCTCCGGCGGCATCGACCCCTCCCTCCAGCTGTTCCTCTCCTCGGACCCGGACAGCTACCTGGACAAGGCCTCCGCGCTCGACCAGCTCAGCACCAAGCAGGCCGAGGCCCTCAAGAAGATCCAGGCGAAGCAGCGCACCCTCGCGCAGCAGCGCAAGGAGGCCTCCGACAAGCTCGCCGACCTCGCCACCACGCGCGAGGAGCTGGGCAAGAAGAAGCGCGAGGTCCAGGGCAAGCTCGGCGAGGCGCAGCGCCTCCTCAACACGCTGTCCGCCAAGGAGCGCGCCGACCTCAAGGCCAAGGAGGACCGCGCGAGCCGCGCGGCCGAGCGCAAGGCCGCGGACGCCGCAGGCGCTTCCAAGGCGGACGCCCCCAAGACGGACGCCCCCAAGGGCGGGGTCAAGGGCTCCAGCCGCACCATGGCCGCGTACGCCGCGGCGCAGAGCAAGATCGGCTCGCCGTACGTCTACGGCGCCTCGGGCCCCAGCTCCTTCGACTGCTCCGGCCTGACCTCCTGGGCCTACGCCCAGGCCGACGTCTCCATACCCCGGACCTCGCAGGCCCAGGCCAACGCCGGTACGCGCATCTCGTCGCAGAGCGACCTCAAGGTCGGCGACCTGGTCATCTTCTACGGCGACCTGCACCACGTCGGCTTCTACGCGGGCAACGGCCAGGTGCTGCACGCCCCGCGCACCGGTGCCGTGGTGCGCTACGAGTCGATCAACAACATGCCGTTCCAGTTCGGCGTCCGCATCTGACCCGGACCCGCCGCTGAGGCACCGCCCAATCGGGCGAATTCCGCCACCTTCCAGTGACCCCGCGCCCCGCCGATGACCTGCGTCAGAGGCGGGGCGTCACCGTGCGTAGGCGCCGAGGGTCTTTGGCCGCGACCTGATCACGCGGCTACTGTCGCGCGCGTTCCCCGACAACCGGGGCACGGCTCCCGCGTCCGCGGGGGTCCCTCCAGCGGAAGGGAGAGCGGCTACCCGTGGGGTCCCATCGCCGTCCCGCAGTCACCGGTCTCGACCGGAGCGCACGCGCCGCCACCGTCACCGTGCTGTCCGCCGCCACCGCGGCCGCGGCCCTCGCGGTGCCCGCCGGCGCCGCCCCCGCCGACACACCGGCCGCGACAAAGGCCAAGGTGGACCGGCTCTACGAACAGGCCGAGCAGGCGACGGAGGCGTACAACAAGGCGGACGAGCGCGCGGACACGCTGCGCCGCCAGGTCGAGCGGTCCAAGGACAAGGTCGCCCGCGGCCAGGAGCGCATCAACGAGATGCGCGGCACCATCGGCACGCTCGCCGAGGCCCAGTACCGCTCGGGCGGCATCGACCCCTCGCTCGCCCTCATGCTCTCCTCCGACCCGGACGCCTACCTGGACAAGGCCTCGGCCCTCGACCGCATCAGCGCCCGGCAGACCGGGCACCTCACCAAGCTCCAGCGCGCCCAGCGCGCCCTCGCCCAGGAACGCACCGAGGCGGGACGCAAACTGGCCGAACTGGAGAAGAGCCGCAAGACCGTCGCCCTCCACAAGCGCTCCGTGGAGGACAAACTGGCCAAGGCCCGGCGGCTGCTCAACTCCCTCTCGGCGGCCCAGCGCGAGGAGTACGACAGGTCCTCGCGCTCGGCGGACGGCGGCGAGTCCCGCCCGGACCTCACCACCGCCGGAGCGCCTGCGTCCTCACGCGCGGCCGCCGCCATCGCCGCGGCCCGCTCGGCGGTCGGCAAGCCCTACGTGTGGGGCGCCAACGGCCCCTCGGGATTCGACTGTTCGGGCCTCACGCAGTGGTCGTACGCGCAGGCGGGCGTCGGTCTGCCGCGCACCTCGCAGGCGCAGCGGTACGCGGGGAAGCAGGTCCCGCTCTCCCAGGCGCAGCCCGGCGACCTCGTCACCTACCGCGACGACGCCAGCCACGTCGGCATGTACGTCGGCAACGGCCAGGTCGTGCACGCGCCCTACCCGGGCGCCGCGGTGCGCTACGACCCGGTGGGGATGATGCCGGTGTCGTCCGTGACCCGGGTCTGAGTGACGCGATTGTGCGGGTGGGCGGCCGTCGGCGGGGGGCACCGCGCCCCGCCCCCGTACGATCGACAACGTGGCTGGTCGACGGCGTGGGCGTGGAGCGGGGGCGGCGGGACTGTGTCTCGCGGTGCTCGCCCCCCTCGCGCTCGCGGGCTGCGGCGGCCCCGAGTCGGCGGACGCCGTGCCCGACGAGGTGCGGCGGCTCCTCGACCGGCGGGCCGCCGCGGTGCTCGACCGCGACGAGCGGGCCTACCGGGCCACGGGCGGCCCGGCCACCGCGTACGACAACGTCCGTGAGCTGCCGCTGAGGTCGTGGTCGTACCGCCTCAAGGACTTCGACCGCGACGGGTCCCGCGCCACCGTCACCGCCGAACTGCGCTACCGCGTCGCGGGCTACGACCGCGCGCCGCTCGGCGTCGACCGCACGCTGGTGCTGCGGCAGCGCGACGGCCGCTGGTCCGTCGGCTCCGAGCGGCCCGCGCGCAAGGCCGCCGAGCAGCTCTGGGACCAGGGCCGCGTGGAATCCGTGCGCGGCACACACAGCCTCGTCCTCGGCGTCGGCAGGGAGCGCGCGGACCTCAGGCGGTACGCGCGCCTGGCCGACGAGGCGGTGCCGGACGTGAGCGCCGCCTGGCCGCGCCCGTGGGCGGGCCGGGTCGTGGTGCTCGTCCCGAGGTCCCTGGACGGCATGGCCGACCTGCTCGGCGCGCCCGCGTCCGGCTACCAGGGCATCGCCGCGGTGACCACGGGCGAGACGGGCGGCTCGGGCGCGGCGCCCGCCGACCGGATCATCATCAACCCCGACGCGTACGGGGTCCTCGGCGACCTCGGCAAGCAGGTCGTCCTCACGCACGAGGCCACGCACGTCGCCACCCGCGCCGACACCTCGCGGGCCACCCCGCTGTGGCTCTCCGAGGGCTTCGCGGACTGGGTCGGCTACCGGGGGACGGGCCGCGACCCCCGGCAGGCCGCCCCGGAGCTGCGCCGCGCGGTCGTGGACGGCTCGCTGCCCGCCGCGCTGCCCGAGGACGCCGACTTCGGCTTCAGCGGCGACGCGAGCCGCCTCTCGCGGGCGTACGAGGGGTCGTGGCTGGCCGCCCGGATGATCGCGCAGGAGTGGGGCGAGCGGAAGCTCGTGGAGTTCTACGCGGCCGTCGGCGCCCACGACGAGCGCGCGGGCGCGGTGGCGGAGGAGCTGCGGGACGTCCTGGACATCGGCTTCGAGGATTTCACCGCGCGCTGGCGGGACTACCTGCGGCGGGAGCTGGACTGACCGCGGCGGCCGTCTGCCGCCACAGCGTCCGGCAGGCGAGGAACGACGCCGCCACCAGCAGGCCGTTGCGGACGACGAGGAGCGTCACGCCGAGCAGGTCGCTCGCCACCACGTGCGAGAACCACACCGGGAACTCCAGGAACGTCACGAACGCGGCGGCGAGCACGAGCCGGGCGGGCCAGGCCATCCGGCTGTCCCGGTACGCCAGGCACACCGCCGCGACGCCGACCAGCCACAGCAGGTACTGCGGGCTGATCACCCGGCTCGTCGTGGTGAAGAGCAGCACCGCGGCGAAGGCCGCGTCCGCGGGCGTGGTCACCGACCAGACCCGGGCCCGCGCCCGCCACAGCAGCAGCCAGCCGAGGGCCGCGACCGTGAGGACCTGCGCCGCCGCGCTCACCGCGGGGACGTAGGGGCCGAGGAATTCCACCGAGCCGTAGTTGAGCTGGACGGTGCCCTCCCAGCCCAGGTGGCGCCCCAGGTGGAAGACGAGCGCGCCGAGGGACTCCACCTCCGTGCCCCGGTCGCGCTGGAAGGCGAGGAAGGCGAACGCTCCCGGCATCGCCGCCGCGAACACCACCGCGACCGTGCCCGCCGTGACCGCCGCCGCGCCCCAGGAGCGGCGCGTCGCCCGGCCGCGCGGGATGCCCACGAGCACCAACACCGGCCACACCTTCACCAGCGTGCCGAGTCCGGCGACGACCCCCGCCGCACGGGCCCTGCGCGCCCCCGCGAGCAGCGCGGTGACCGCGAGGGCCGTCACCATCAGGTCGTAGCGGGCGTAGGCGGTCGGGCCGAGCAGCGCCACGCCCGCCGTCCACACCCACACCCCGCGCGGCGAGCGGCCCGGGCGCCCGCCCGCGTACAGGAGCAGGCCCGTCACCACCGCGTCCGCCACGAACGAGAGCAGGAAGAACGCGGCGGGGTAGCTGAGGAACGGCAGCAGGCCAGGGCCGAGCACCGCGAGCGCGGCGGCCGGCGGGTACTGCCAGGTGACGTCGTCGAGCGGGAAGGTGCCGGTGCGCAGGACCTCGTACCAGCCCTGGTAGATGAACGTGACGTCGCTGGTGACGTCGGGTCCCGGAGTGACGATCACGCGGAAGACGCACAGCAGCAGGACGGCCCTGGTCAGGGTCCACACGGCGAGCAGGCACAGCTCGTGGGCGCCGGTCCGCGGGGCCGGTGCCGGTGCCGGTGACGGAGTCGGAGCCGGTGCCGTGCCCATGCCCGTTCCCGTGCCCGCGCCCGTGACCGTGTCAGTGTCCGTGCTCGCGTCCGTGCTCGTGGCCGCCATGTGCACCTCACCCGATTTCCGGTATTTCATCCCCATTCGTTGCGTCATGATGCCCGGGCGGGGGGCGGGGGCGCGTGAGGCGGGGCCGTGCGGCGCGCGGGGGCGTGCGGCCGGTACTGTCAGCCGCGATGCACAAGACCCTGATCGTCACGAACGACTTCCCGCCCAGGCCCGGTGGCATCCAGGCGTTCCTGCACAACATGGCGCTGCGCCTGGACCCGGCCGACCTCGTCGTCTACGCCTCCACCTGGAAGCGCGGCCGCGAGGGCGCCGACGCCACCGCCGCCTTCGACGCCGAGCAGCCCTTCACGGTCGTCCGCGACCGGACGACGATGCTGCTGCCCACGCCCCGCGTGACGCGCCGCGCCGTCTCGCTCCTGCGCGAACACGGCTGTACGTCGGTGTGGTTCGGCGCGGCGGCGCCGCTCGGCCTGATGGGGCCCGCGCTGCGCAAGGCGGGGGCGCGGCGCCTGGTGGCGACGACGCACGGGCACGAGGCGGGCTGGGCCCAGCTGCCCGCGTCCCGTCAGCTCCTGCGCCGCGTCGGGGAGTCCACGGACACCATGACCTACCTGGGCGAGTACACGCGCTCGCGCATCGCCGCCGCGCTGACCCCCGCCGCGGCCGGGCGCATGGTCCAACTCCCGCCCGGCGTCGACGAGAAGACCTTCCACCCCGGCTCCGGCGGCGCCGCGGTGCGGGCGCGGCTCGGCCTCACCGACCGCCCCGTGGTGGTCTGCGTGTCCCGGCTCGTCCCGCGCAAGGGGCAGGACACCCTGATCCTCGCCATGCCCCGGATCCTCGCCACCGAGCCGGACGCGGTGCTCCTGATCGTGGGCGGCGGGCCGTACGAGAAGGAGCTGCGCAAGCTCGCCGCCGAGACGCGGGTCGCGGACTCCGTGGTGTTCACCGGGGCCGTGCCGTGGGCCGAGCTGCCCGCGCACTACGGCGCCGGTGACGTCTTCGCCATGCCGTGCAGGACCCGCCGCGGCGGGCTCGACGTCGAGGGCCTCGGCATCGTCTATCTGGAGGCCTCCGCCACGGGCCTGCCCGTCGTCGCCGGGGACTCCGGCGGGGCGCCGGACGCCGTCCTCGACGGGGAGACCGGCTGGGTCGTCAGGGGCGGCTCCCCCGAAGCCGCGGCGGAGCGGATCCTCCCCCTGCTCGGCGACGCGGAGCTGCGCCGCCGGATGGGGGAGCGGGGCCGCGCCTGGGTCGAGGAGCGCTGGCGCTGGGACCTCCTGGCGGAGCGGCTACGGGACCTGCTGTAGCCCTGGCTTCGCTCTGATCGGCCTGCGGCCTCGCGGAGCGCCGATCGAGCCGCTCAGGCTACCCCCGGTACAGCGCCTCGATCTCGTCCGCGTAGTCCTTCGCGACCACGTTCCGCTTGAGCTTCAGGGACGGGGTCAGGTGCCCGGAGTCCTCCGTGAACTGCGCGGACAGGACCCGGAACTTGCGCACGGACTCCGCCTTGGACACCGCCGCGTTCCCGTCGTCCACGGCCCGCTGGACCGCGGCGAGCAGCTCGGGGTCCTCCCGCAGCGAGGCCGCCGTGGCCCCGGCGGGCTTCCCGTTCTCCTGCGCCCAGCGGCCGAGGAACTCCTCGTCGAGCGTGACGAGCGCGGCCACGAAAGGCCGCCCGTCCCCGACGACCATGCACTCGGCGACGAGCGCGTGCGCGCGGATGCGGTCCTCGATGACGGCGGGCGCGACGTTCTTGCCGCCCGCCGTCACGATGATCTCCTTCTTGCGGCCGGTGATCCGCAGGTACCCGTCCTCGTCGAGCGTGCCGATGTCCCCGGTGTGGAACCAGCCGTCGGCGAGGGCCTCCTCGGTGGCGCCCTCGTTGTTCCAGTACTCCTTGAACAGGTGCTCGCCGTGCAGCAGCACCTCGCCGTCGTCGGCGATGCGGACGACCGAGCCGGGCAGCGGCTGTCCGACCGTGCCGATCTTCTGCCGGTCCCAGGGGTTGAAGGCGGTGGCCGCGCAGGACTCGGTGAGGCCGTAGCCCTCCAGGACGGTGAAGCCGATGCCGCGGAAGAAGTGGCCGAGGCGCTCGCCGAGCGGGGCGCCGCCGGAGATGGCGTACTCGCCGCGCCCACCGAGGACGGCCCGCAGCTTGCTGAAGACGAGCTTGTCGAAGAGCCGGTGCTTCAGGCGCAGGCCGAGGGACGGCCCTCCCGGGGTGTCGAGGGCCCGGCTGTAGGCGATCGCCGTGTCCGCGGCCTTGTCGAAGATCTTGAGCTTGCCGTCGGCCTGGGCCTTGGCCCGCGCCCCGTTGTAGACCTTCTCGAAGACGCGCGGCACGCCGAGGATCAACGTCGGCCGGAAGGCGGCCAGTTCGTCCGTGAGGTGCTTGATGTCGGGGGCGTGCCCCAGCTTGATGGGGGCCATCAGCGCGGCCACCTCCACCAGACGGCCGAAGACGTGCGCGACGGGCAGGAAGAGCAGCACCGAGCACTCGCCCGTGCGGAACAGCGGGTTGAGCCGCTCCACCACGTTGCCGCACTCCGCGAAGAAGCTGCGGTGGGTGAGGACACAGCCCTTGGGGCGACCGGTGGTGCCCGAGGTGTAGACGATGGTCGCCGGGTCGTCGGCGCCCGCGACCGCGCTGCGCTCGTCCACGGTCTCCTCGGAGACCTCCGCGCCCGTCCGGTTCAGCTCGGCGACGGCGCCGGAGTCGATCTGCCACAGGTGCGCGAGGGCCGGAAGCCGGTCGCGTACGGACTCCACGGCCGCAGCGTGCGCGTCCGACTCGACGACGCAGGCCACGGCGCCCGAGTCACCGAGGATCCACTGGATCTGCTCGGCCGAGCTGGTCTCGTACACCGGCACGGTGACCGCGCCCGCGCTCCAGATCGCGAAGTCGAACAGCGTCCACTCGTAGCGCGTGCGGGACATCAGGCCCACCCGGTCGCCCGGTCCGACGCCCGCCGCGATCAGCCCCTTGGCGGCGGCCCGGACCTCGGCGAGGAAGGCCGTCGCCGAGACGTCCTCCCAACGTCCGTTCACCTTGCGTCCGATGACGGCGACATCCGGGTGCTGCGCGGCGTTGCGGCGGACGATGTCGGTCAGATTGCCGTCCGCGGGGACCTCGTACAGGGCCGGAAGGCTGAACTCGCGCAAGACTGCTGCTCCTACATAGGGCGCCGACGCCACGACGTTGTGCGATGCGACGGTGCGGTCCAAGGTCGGGCAGGCGCTCAGCCGAGGGGGGATTCCGGGGGGTCGGTCGAGGAGCCGAGCGCTACTGGACTGCCCGGACGTTACCCACCGGTATGGCTGGTTCGGTAGGGGGGCCGGGCCAGATGTTCCGTGCGTCACAGGACGTTGTGGTCTGAACCGCACAGTACGCCACGCACTTCCTGACTCGGAAGTAACCGCAGGTCCCCCGCCGCGCCCGCCTCCCTCACCCCGCCCTGTCCCGCCTGGCGCCGGGCGGCTTAGGGTGACCGGCATGTCAGGTTTCCGGGTCCATGTGGTCAGTGACGTGCACGGCAACGCCAAGGATCTGGCCCGCGCGGGCGACGGCGCCGACGCTGTCGTCTGCCTGGGCGATCTCGTGCTCTTCCTCGACTACGCGGATCACACGCGCGGCATCTTCCCGGACCTGTTCGGCCGCGAGAACGCCACCCGCCTGGTCGAGCTGCGCACCGCCCGCCGCTTCGAGGAGGCCCGCGCGTTCGGCGCGTCCCTGTGGGCCGGCGTGGACCGCGGCCCCGCCGTGGAGAGCGCGGTCCGCAAGCAGTACGCGGAACTGTTCGCGGCCTTTCCCGCCCCGACGTACGCCACGTACGGCAACGTCGACATCCCGCGTCTCTGGCCGGAATACGCCGGGCCCGGCACCATCGTCCTCGACGGCGAGCGGGTGGAGATCGGCGGCCGCGTCTTCGGCTTCGTCGGCGGCGGCCTGCGCACCCCCATGCGCACGCCGTTCGAGATCAGCGACGAGGAGTACGCCGCCAAGATCGAGGCCGTGGGCGAGGTGGACGTACTGTGCACGCACATCCCGCCGGAGGTCCCCGAACTGGTCTACGACACCGTGGCCCGCCGCTTCGAGCGCGGCAGCCGCGCCCTGCTCGCCGCCATCCGCAGGACCCGGCCGCGGTACTCCCTCTTCGGCCACGTCCACCAGCCGCTCGTCCAAAGGATGCGGATCGGGTCGACGGAGTGTGTGAACGTCGGACACTTCGCGAGCGCCGGGCGGCCCTGGGCCCTGGAGTGGTGACCTGCGCCCGCGGCGCCCGAGGTAGCCTTCACGCGGCAGACACACCAGCCCGTACCGGACCGCATCTGGAGGAGCCACGGCGATGGCGGAACACACCAGCTCGAGCATCACGATCGAGGCGGCACCGGCCGACGTCATGAGCGTGATCGCCGACTTCGCGCGCTATCCGGAATGGACCGGGGAGGTCAAGCAGGCCGAGGTCCTCGCCACGGACGACGCGGGCCGCGCCGAGCAGGTCCGCCTCGTCATGGACGCGGGCGCGATCAAGGACGACCAGACCCTCGCCTACACCTGGACCGGCGGGAACGAGGTCTCCTGGACCCTCGTCAAGTCCCAGATGCTGCGCTCCCTGGAGGGCTCCTACCTGCTCAAGCCCGCGGGCACCGGCACGGAGGTCACCTACCAGCTCACCGTCGACGTCAAGATCCCCATGCTCGGGATGATCAAGCGCAAGGCGGAGAAGGTCATCATCGACCGCGCCCTTGCGGGCCTGAAGCAGCGCGTCGAGACGAAGTAGCCCGGCTCCGTGCTGTGGGTAGCCGGTTCGCGCGGGAGCAGGGTGCCCGCAGCCGATCCCGGCTGTGGGCAATCGTCCCGCAGGGCGGGACGGGTGGGCACAGCCCCAGGTGCCGGGCAACCGGATAGTTAGGCCCCGTACAGACCCATGCGCACCCTCCTCCTCACCGGCCCCGGCGGCGCCGGGCGGACCACCCTCGCGGCGGCCACCGCCCTCGCCGCCGCCCGCACGGGCCACCGCACCCTGGTGGTCTCCGCCGACCCCCACGACAGCCTCGGCACGGCCCTCGGCACCCCCACGGGCCCCCGCCCCGAAGCGGTCACCGAGGGCCTGACAGCCCTGCGGCCCGCCCCGGACGACACCTTCCGCGAGGACCTCCTCGCCCTCCAGGACCACGCGGGGTCCGCCCTGGACCTGCTCGGCGCCGACCGCCTCGACGGCGAGGAGCTGACCCCGCTGCCGGGAGCCGAGGAACTGGCCCTGCTGCGCGCCCTGCGCGAGACCACGGAGGGCGCGCACGGCACGTACGACACCGTCGTCGTCGACCTGCCCGCGGCCCCCCGGGCCCTCGCGCTGCTCGCCCTGCCCGAACAGCTGCGCCGCTACCTGCGCCGCCTGCTGCCCCCCGAGCGGCAGGCGGCCCGCGCGCTGCGCCCGGTCCTCGGCCGCCTCGCGGGCGTGCCGATGCCCGCCGCCTCCCTGTACGAGAAGGCCGCCCGCTGGGACGCCCGGCTCGCCGCCGCGCGGGCCCTGCTCGACGCCCCGGGCACCAGCGTGCGCCTGGTCGTCGAACCGGGCCCCGCCGCCGCGGACGCCGTCGCCCGCACCGCGCTCGGCCTCGCCCTGCACGGCCTGCGCCTGGACGGCCTGGTCGCCAACCGCGTGCTGCCCGACGCCGGCGACACCCCCTGGCTCGCCGCGCTCCGGGCCCAGCAGCACAAGGCCCTGGAGGAGTGGGACACCGCACACCCCACGCACCGCGTCCCGCACCTCGGCCAGGACCCGCGCGGCCTCGACGACCTGGCCGCGCTCCGCCCGGCGGGGCCGGGGCCCGCGCCCGCGCCCCTCGACTGGCCCGTCACCGACGCGCGCGCCGAGGAGTCCCTGCTGGTCTGGAGCATCCCGCTGCCCGGCGCCGTGCGCGACCAGCTCGACCTGGTGCGGCGCGGCGACGAACTGGTGGTGACCGCGGGCCCCTTCCGCCGGATCGTTTCGCTGCCGTCCGCGCTGCGCCGCTGCACCGTCAGCGGAGCGGGCCTGCGCGACGGCTGCCTGCGCGTCCGCTTCACGCCCGATCCGGACCTGTGGCCCCGGACCCGGTGAACGCCCTGCCGCCGTTCGGGTAACGTCGAGAGTACGAATTCGTCGGCCCTGCGCAGGAGTCAGCCCGCCATGAGCGATGCCACTGAGCGTGACGCGTACGACGCGTCCGAGCCGGAGCGCCCGCGGGACGCCGCCCCCGAGGGCCCCGGGCCCCGCGAGGACGCCGCCGCCCCGGACGACGACGCCTGGGCGACCGCCTGTGCCGAGGACCTCGCGGCGGAGAAGGCCCGCCGCCGCGCGCGGTACGGACCGCAGCCCGGCTCCGCGGCCGAGGAGCTGCGCAAGCTCGTCGACGCCGTGTCGGAGAAACTCTCCGGCCTCCAGGCGCCGCTGCTCGGCGCGGTCGCCCAGGGCGCCGTGCAGGAGACGGTGCAGCAGGTCGTCCGCCAGGCCAAGGCCGCGGTCGAGCCCGTCATCGAACGCAACCCCGATGTCTTCGACCACCTCGCCGCCGCGGGCTCCGAGCTGCTCGCCGCCTACCGCAGCGCGGTCACGGCCCAGGAAGGCCGCTGGACCCGCGACGAAGCGGGCCGCCCGCAGGACCTGGACGGATCCGGGCGTCCCGAAGACGGCCCCGGACCCGGCGAACACATCGATCTGGACTGACCCCCCTCCGGTACGGTGGGCCGTAGCGGGGCTCGATCGAACTGAGGGATACATGGGACTCACCATCGGCGTCGACATCGGCGGCACGAAGATCGCGGCCGGAGTGGTCGACGAGGACGGTCACATCCTGTCGACGTTCAAGGTGCCCACGCCGGGCACCCCCGAGGCCATCGTCGACGCGATCGCCTCCGCCGTGGAGGGCGCGCGAGCCGGGCACGAGATCGTCGGCGTCGGCATCGGCGCCGCCGGATACGTCAACCGCCAGCGGTCCACGGTCTACTTCGCGCCGAACATCGACTGGCGCCAGGAACCGCTCAAGGACGAGGTCGAGGAGCGCGTCGGCCTGCCCGTGGTGGTCGAGAACGACGCCAACGCGGCCGCCTGGGGCGAGTACAAGTTCGGCGGCGGCAAGGGCCACCGCAACGCCATCTGCATCACGCTCGGCACCGGCCTCGGCGGCGGCATCATCATCGGCAACAAGCTGCGCCGCGGCCACTTCGGCGTAGCGGCCGAGTTCGGCCACATCCGGATGGTGCCGGACGGCCTGCTGTGCGGCTGCGGCAGCCAGGGCTGCTGGGAGCAGTACGCCTCGGGCCGCGCCCTCGTGCGGTACGCCAAGCAGCGCGCGAACGCCGCCCCGGAGAACGCCGACTACCTCCTCTCCCTCGGCGACGGCACCCCCGAGGGCATCGAGGGCAAGCACATCTCCATGGCCGCGCGCCAGGGCGACCCGGTCGCCGTGGACTCCTACCGCGAGCTGGCCCGCTGGGTCGGCGCGGGCCTCGCGGACCTGGCCTCCCTCTTCGACCCGTCGGCGTTCATCATCGGCGGCGGCCTCTCGGACGAGGGCGAGCTGGTGCTCGAACCGATCCGCAAGTCCTTCAAGCGCTGGCTGGTCGGTGCGCAGTGGCGCCCCGAGGCCAAGGTCATCGCCGCCCGGCTCGGGAACAAGGCGGGCCTGGTGGGCGCGGCCGACCTCGCCAGGGAGCCCGACCCCGTGATGTAGCGCCCCGCGTACCGGTTGCGGACGCCGGGCGGGCCGGGTGACTCCGGCCCGCCCGGCGTTCCCGTATCTTGATCGCCATGCCCACGAGCCCGACGCGTACGCTGCCCAACTCCCGCACCGAGCCGGACGGTTCGGCCGTCATCCGGGTGCTCAGCTACAACATCCGTTCGATGCGCGACGACACCGACGCGCTCGCCCGCGTCATCGCCGCCTGCGCGCCCGACCTGGTCCTCGTGCAGGAGGCGCCCCGGTTCTTCCGCTGGCGCAAGAAGCTCGCGCGGCTCGCCCGTGCCAGTGATCTGGTGACGCTCTCCGGCGGCGGCACCGCGGCCGGGCCCGCGCTGCTCTGCTCGCTGCGGGCCACCGTCGAGCGGACCGAGGACGTGCTGCTCCCGCTGACGCCGGGCCAGCACCGGCGCGGCTTCGCGACCGCCGTCGTCCGCTTCGGCGGCGCCAGGCTCGGCGTCCTGAGCTGCCACTTGAGCCTGCGGGACGAGGAGCGGTACGCGCAGGGCGGCATGCTCCTCGACCGGATCGCCGGGATGGGCGTCCCGCACGCGGTGGCGGGCGGCGACCTCAACGACCGCCCCGACGGGCGTACGTTCCGCAGGCTCGCCGACGGCCTCCAGGACTGCTGGGCCACCGCCCCCTGGGGCGGCGAGCAGACCTCCACCCCGGCCGACCCGCACCAGCGCATCGACGCGGTCTTCGCCACGCCGGGCGTCCAAGTCCTCGGCTGCGGCGTCCCGTTGGGGCACCCCGGCGTACGCGACGAGGACCTCAGGGCGGCCACGGACCACCTGCCGGTGCTCGCGGCGCTCCGCGTGCCCGCGGAGCCGACGGGCTAGACCACGGCCCCGCGCCCGGGGTCGTCGTCCTCCTCCTCGTCACCGCTCCTCATACGGGCCACCAGGGTCGTGAAGCCGCCGAGGAAGCCGCCGATGCCGAGCGTGGTGAGCCACCACGTCATCTGCCAGCCGAGCAGCACGGCGAGCAGGAGCAGCACCGGGCCGCCGGTCACCGCGAGCCAGGCGAACTTCGCGGTGACGTCCGCGTCCGGCAGGGGCGGCGGCTCGGGCGGCACGAAGTGGCCCTCGTCGTCCCCGTCGAAGTCGTCGTCCGACGCCTCGGGCGCCTCGTAGTCGCGCGGGCCCGAGCCGCCGACGCCGGGGGCGAAGGAGACGGAGCTGCCGAGCGGGCGTGCCGCGTCGCCCGCGCCGGACTTGTCACCGGTGTCCTTGGACAGGTCGGGGCGCGGCGCGTCCTGTGCCGTGTCGTTGGCCTCCGCCTCCAGGAGGGCCAGGTCCTCCACGGACTTGAACGGCTTCGCGCCGGGCGGGTCCGCGGGCTCCTCGCCGTACCCCGCGACGATCGCCCGCCACGCGGCGTCCTCGTCCAGGGGCACCGCGCGCTCCTCGCCCGGGGGCGCGGCCCGCTCGTCGGGCTCGCGGCTCTCGTCGCGATCCTGCTGCTCAGCCACCGGTGGCCGTCCCTTCCTTGCCTGCGCTGGGGGCGAGCCGGCCGATGAATCCGTAGCTCTCCTCGAAGATCCGGTCCGCATCGTTGTCCAACGTCGCGACGTGGTAGCTCTGTTCCAGCAGGATCTCCGTGACGTCCGTGGACGAGACGCGGCTGAGGATCCGGGCGGAGTCGGCGGGCGGCACCACGTGGTCGTGCGGGCTGTGCAGGAGCAGCAGCGGCTGGGTGACCTGGGGCAGTTCGCCGTCGACCAGGCGGAAGAAGCGCCGCAGCGAGTGGGCCGCGTGCAGCGGCACCCGCTGGTACCCGATCTCGACCGGGCCCTCCTTGGCGATGTCGCTGGTGATGCCCTTGGTGGAGGGCACCAGGAAGCGGGCGGCCGGCAGGGCGTGCTGGGCCACGCCGTGCATCTTGTTCGCCGGGTTGACGAGGACCAGGCCGCGCACCGCGTCGCCGTGCTTGGCCGCGAGCCGCAGCGCGAGGGCGCCGCCCATGGAGAGCCCGAAGACGAACACCTCCGCGCAGCGCTCCAGGAGCAGCCGCAGCTCGCGGTCCACCTCCGCGTACCAGTCCTGCCAGCCCGTGACCTGCATGTCCTGCCAGCGTGTGCCGTGCCCTGGCAGCAGCGGCAGGGACACGGTCAGACCGCGCTCCGCCAGGTACTCCGCCCAGGGGCGCAGCGACTGGGGGGATCCGGTGAAACCGTGACACAGCAGGACGCCGACCTCGCCGCCCTCGTGGCGGTACGGCTCGGCTCCGGGGAGGACCGGCACCTTCGGTCTCCTTCGTGAGGTGGGAAGGGTCGTGAGCTGAGGCTCTGCGGTGGGGCACATCGTGTTCGGGGAGTACCTCACCGTACGCGACCGGACTGCCACCGACCAGGTCCTTCGGGCCCCGCACCGGGCGGCGGCACGGGCCCGCCGGGCCCCGCCGCGGGGGGACCCCGGGCCCCGCTCGGGTTATGGTCTGATCCACAGACACAGGAGGCACTCGGTTTGATCTACGGCGCAATGAAGTTTTCCATCGGAGGGCCCCTGAAGCTCGCCTTCAGGCCCTGGGTGGAAGGCCTCGAGAACATTCCCGCCGAGGGCCCCGCCATCCTGGCCAGCAACCACCTGTCGTTCTCGGACTCCTTCTTCCTGCCCGCGGTCCTCGACCGCAAGGTCACCTTCATCGCGAAGGCCGAGTACTTCACCACGCCCGGCATCAAGGGCCGCATGACGGCCGCCTTCTTCAAGGGCGTCGGCCAGCTCCCGGTGGACCGCTCCGGCGCGCGCGGCGCGGGCGAGGCCGCGATCAAGAGCGGCATCGAGGTCCTGGAGCGCGGCGAGCTGTTCGGCATCTACCCGGAGGGCACCCGCTCGCCCGACGGCCGCCTCTACCGCGGCAAGCCCGGCGGCCTCGCGCGCGTGGCCCTTGCCACCGGGGCGCCCGTGATCCCCGTGGCGATGATCGACACGGAGAAGATCCAGCCGCCCGGCAAGGTCGTGCCCAAGCTGATGCGCCCCGGCATCCGCATCGGCGAGCCGCTGGACTTCAGCCGCTACCAGGGCATGGAGGGCGACCGCTTCGTCCTGCGCGCGGTCACCGACGAGGTCATGTACGAGATCATGAAGCTCTCCGGCCAGGAGTACGTCGACATGTACGCGACCGCCGCCAAGCGTCAGCTCCAGGAGGCGACCAAGGCGGCGAAGGAAGCCGTGAAGGCGGAGAAGGCGGAGCGGGAACGCTCCGGGGCCTGACGGCGTCGGTGGAAGGGGGACGCGGAAGGCGTCCCCCGGGGGGCGTCGCCCGGACGGTGGTCCGGGCGACGGGGACAGCGGCCGGCAAGTGCGGCGCCTTTACGGGCAGTCGTCCGGTCCGTGGGAGTGGCGCCGTCCGGCGCGAAAGTGGGGGGCGTCATGAGGATGTCGGTCGAGCAGCCGCTGTGGCGCGCGCTGACCGGCTACCGGGTCCTGACGATGCTGTACGCCGTCGGCCTGTTCGTCGCCGCGCACGACGACTTCGCCCGGCCCTGGGTCGCCGTCGCCTACTTCTCGGTGCTCGCCGTCTGGACCCTCGCCACGCTGCCGAAGGTCGCGAACGCCGCGAGCTGCACCAAGCGCTTTCTCGCCGCCGACCTCGCGGTCGCCCTGACCGGCATCCTGCTGACCCGGGCGGCCGACGCCGCCGAGCGCATCGCCGACGGCGGCCCCACGCTGCCCTCCATATGGACCGCGGGGGCCGTCCTCGCCTTCGCGATCAAGGGCGGCTGGCGCTGGGCGGCCTTCGCCTCGCTGCTCGTCGGCGTCGCGAACGTCGTGCAGCGCGGCGCCTTCAGCCGCGACACCGTCCACAACGTCCTGCTCGTGTGCATCGCCTCCATCGCCATCGGCTACGTGGTGGAGGTGGCACGCGCATCCGAGCGGACCCTCGCCCGGGCCCTGGAGATCGAGGCCGCGACCCGCGAGCGCGAGCGCCTCGCCCGCGACATCCACGACAGCGTCCTCCAGGTCCTGGCCATGGTGCAGCGCCGGGGCACCGCCATCGGCGGCGAGGCGGCCGACCTCGGCCGGATGGCGGGCGAGCAGGAGGTCGCCCTGCGCACGCTCGTCGCCGGGGGCCTGGTGCCGGCCTCACGCGTCCCCGGGGACGCCACGGAGGACGGAGCCGACCGCGCCGCCGAAGGGCCGGACGAGGCCTCGCCGCGTGACCTGCGTACGCTCCTCACGCCGTACGCCGGGTCGAAGGTCACCCTGTCGGAGCCCGGCGCCCCGGTGCCGCTCGCCCCGCACGCGGCCCGGGAACTGGCGGCGGCCGTCGGCGCCGCCCTGGACAATGTGCGCAGGCACGCGGGGCCCGGCGCTCGCGCCTGGATCCTGGTCGAGGACGAGCCGGACGCCGTGATCGTCACGGTCCGGGACGACGGCCCTGGCATCCCCGAGGGGCGGCTCGCGCAGGCCGAGGGGGAGGGGCGGCTCGGCGTCGCCCTGTCGATCCGCGGCCGGCTGCGGGACATCGGCGGCACGGCCGAGCTGATCTCGGTGCCGGGCCAGGGAACGGAAGTGGAACTACGCGTCCCGAAGGGCGCGCGGGGGAAGGCGGAGACGCGGACATGAGCGAACAGCACAACGAACCGGCGGGCCAGGACGCCACGGACCCGGTCAAGGTCATGGTCGTCGACGACCACCCGATGTGGCGCGACGCCGTCGCCCGCGACCTCGGCGAGTCCGGCTTCGACGTGGTGGCCACCGCGGGCGACGGCGAGCAGGCGGTGCGCCGCGCCCGGGCCGCCGCGCCCGACGTGCTCGTCCTCGACCTGAACCTGCCGCTGAAGCCCGGCGTCCAGGTCTGCAAGGAACTCGTCGGCGCCAACCCGGCCCTGCGCGTCCTCGTCCTGTCCGCCAGCGGCGAGCACGCCGACGTCCTGGAAGCGGTCAAGTCCGGAGCCACCGGCTATCTGCTGAAGTCCGCCTCCACCGCCGAGCTGATCGACGCGGTGCGCCGCACGGCCGTCGGCGACGCCGTCTTCACCCCCGGCCTCGCGGGCCTGGTCCTCGGCGAGTACCGCCGCCTCGCCTCCGAGCCCGCCCCCGCGACGGCCGACGAGCCGGGCGCCCCGCGCCTGACCGACCGCGAGACGGAGGTCCTGCGCCTGGTCGCCAAGGGCCTGAGCTACAAGCAGATCGCCGAGCGCCTCGTCATCTCCCACCGCACGGTCCAGAACCACGTCCAGAACACCCTCGGCAAGCTCCAGCTGCACAACAGGGTGGAGCTGGTGCGGTACGCGATCGAGCGCGGCCTCGACACGGACGACGCCTGATCCCTGGGGGTGCCCGGGGCGCGCCCCGGGCGTGCCCCCTTCGGGTGAACCGCGACGATCGCCCCTCCAGCAACTCCCGCCCCACGCAAGGGAATTCACCGTTCGCCCCATCCCGGAGTGGCGCGGATCACCATTAGCGTGGCCCGCGTCAGCGCAACCGCGGCGAAGGGACATTTCCATGCGGGTCGGAGTTCTGACCGGAGGCGGCGACTGCCCCGGGCTCAATGCCGTCATCCGGGGCGTCGTCCGCAAGGGCGTACAGGAGTACGACTACGACTTCGTCGGCTTCCGCGACGGCTGGCGCGGGCCGCTGGAGGGCGACACCGTCCAGCTCGGCATCCCGGCCGTCCGCGGCATCCTGCCCCGCGGCGGCACCATCCTCGGCTCCTCGCGCACCAACCCCCTCAAGGCCGAGAACGGCATCCGCCGCATCAAAGAGAACCTCGCCAAACTGGAGGTCGAGGCGCTCATCGCGATCGGCGGCGAGGACACCCTCGGCGTCGCGGCCCGCCTCACCGACGAGTACGGCGTGCCCGTCGTCGGCGTACCCAAGACCATCGACAACGACCTGTCCGCCACCGACTACACCTTCGGCTTCGACACCGCCGTCGGCATCGCCACGGAGGCCATCGACCGGCTGCACACCACCGCCGAGTCGCACATGCGCGTCCTGGTCGTCGAGGTCATGGGGCGCCACGCGGGCTGGATCGCGCTGCACTCCGGGCTCGCGGGCGGCGCCAACGTCATCCTCATCCCCGAGCAGCGCTTTGACGTCGACCAGGTCTGCGCCTGGGTGACCTCCCGCTTCAAGGCCTCGTACGCGCCGATCGTGGTCGTCGCCGAGGGGGCCATGCCCAAGGACGGCGACGTGGTCCTCAAGGACGAGTCCCTCGACTCCTTCGGGCACGTACGGCTCTCCGGCGTGGGGGAGTGGCTGGCCAAGGAGATCGAGAAGCGCACCGGCAAGGAGGCCCGCACCACGGTCCTCGGCCATGTGCAGCGCGGCGGCACGCCGAGCGCCTTCGACCGGTGGCTCGCCACGCGCTTCGGGCTGCACGCGATCGACGCCGTCCGCGACGGGGACTTCGGCAAGATGGTCGCGCTGCGCGGCACGGAGATCGTCCGCGTGCCCATCGCCGAGGCCACGGCCCACCTCAAGACGGTGAACCCCGCCCTCTACAAGGAAGTGGAAGTCTTCTTCGGCTGACCCCGCCCTTCCCGCTGTGGGCAGCTGGTCCGCCAGGGGCGAGTGGGGCATCCCCTGCTCGAGCGAAGCCGAGAGCTTGGGGAGGGGTGGGCACAGCCCCCACCGCCCCGCACCGTCAACCAGGCCAAACCGTATATTCACCCCGTACAGGACCTGCACCCCTGAACGGGAGTGAAACCGTGGAGATTCTCGCCTTCGGCGTCCAGGCCGACGAGCGCCCCCTCATCGAGAAGGCCTTCGCCCCGCACCACGACATCCGCTGCCTGGACGTCTTCCTCACCGAGGACACCGCCCCCATCGCCGCCGGCTACGAGGCCATCTCCACCAGTGTCAACGCGATCCTCGACAACCACGTGCTCCAGACCCTCGCCGCCGGCGGCACCCGGATGATCGCCCAGCGCTCGACCGGCTTCAACAACATCGACCTCCAGGTCGCCGAGCGCCTGGGCCTCACCGTCGCCCGCGTCTCGTCCTACTCGCCGTACTCCGTCGCGGAGTTCGCCTGGACCCTGGCGATGGCCGTGAACCGCCGCATCGTCCGCGCCAGCAACCGCACCCGCGACTTCGACTTCCGGCTCGACGGCCTGATGGGCCGGGACCTGCGCGGCCGCACCGCGGGCGTCCTCGGCACCGGCAAGATCGGCGAGGCCTTCAGCCGGATCGCCCACGGCTTCGGCATGAACCTGCTCGGCTGGGACGTCGCCGAGAACCCCGCCTGCGTCCAGCTCGGCATGAAGTACGTCGACAAGGACCGGCTCCTCGCCGAGTCCGACCTGATCAGCCTGCACGTACCGCTGCTGCCTGCGACCCGGCACCTGATCGGCGCCGCGGAGCTGCGCGCGATGAAGGACGACGCGATCCTGGTGAACTCCAGCCGCGGCGGCCTCGTCGACACCGCCGCCCTGGTCACCGAGCTGCGCGCGGGCCGCTTCACCGGCGTCGGCCTCGACGTCTACGAGGCCGAGGCCGGGCTCTTCTTCCTGGACAAGTCCCTTGAGGTGGTCGAGGACGACACCCTGGCCCGCCTCGTCACCTTCCCGAACGTGGTGGTCACCTCGCACCAGGCGTACTACACCGAGGACGCCGTCGGGCAGATCATCGAGGCCACGGTCACCAACGTCCTGGACTACCTCGCGGGCCGCCGCTCCGAGAACGTGCTGGTGCCCGCGCCCCCGGCCGCCTGACCGAGCAGTTCGCGCACCACCGCCGCCCCGCGCAGGGACAGCACCGACTCCGGGTGGAACTGGAGCGAGGCGAAGCCGGGGCCGCGCAGCGCGTGCACCTCTCCCGTCGCCCGGTCCCGGCTCACGTCGATGCCGTGCGCGGCCAGCTCCAGCTCCGCGTCGTCGTCGCAGCGCGCCGCGAAGCTGTTGTAGAAGCCGACGGTCTCCGGCCGCCCGAACAGGTCGATCGTCAGCTGCGCGCCCTGGTACGGGACGTCCTTGCGGACGATGTCCAGGCCCAGCTCCGCCGCGATCAGCTCATGGCCCAGGCACACGCCGAGCACCGGGCCGCGCCGCCCCCCGAGCAGCTCGGCCGTGAGCCCGCGCAGCAGCCGCATCTTCGGGTCGCGGGCGTCGGCCGGGTCGCCGGGGCCCGGGCCGAGGACCACGGGACCGGTGTGGCCGAGCACCGCCGCGCGCAGGCCCGTCTCGTCGTACCGCCGCACGGTCACGCCGAGGCCCGCCGAGCGGAGCACGTGCGCGAGCATCGCCGTGAAGGTGTCCTCGCCGTCCACCACCAGGGCGTGCCCGGACAGCTCGCGCGTCGCCTCCTGCATCCGCAGCCAGAACGGCGCGAGCCCCGCCCGCCGCGCGTCGAGCGCCGCCCGCACCCGGGGGTCGTCGGCGAGCGCGGGCCGCGCGCCCTCACCCCGTGGCCGCCCGGGGCGCACCCCCAGGGCCGCGAGCACCCCCGCCGCCTTCGCGTGGGTCTCGGCCACCTCGCCCGCCGGGTCGGAGCCGCGCACCAGGGTCGCGCCGACCGGTACCCGGAGCCGCCCGGCCGCGTCGATGTCGGCGGTGCGGATCAGGATCGGCGAGTCCAGGGTCTGCGCCCCGCCGGAGTCCCGCCCGACGAGCGCGAGGGCCCCGGCGTAGTAGCCGCGCCCCCCGGTCTCGTGGCGTTCGATCACCCGGCAGGCGTTCTGCACCGGCGAGCCGGTCACCGTCGCCGCGAACATCGTCTCGCGCAGCACGTCGCGGACGTCGAGCGACGAGCGGCCGCGCAGCTCGTACTCGGTGTGCGCCAGATGTGCCATCTCCTTCAGGCGCGGCCCCACCACCACGCCGCCCATGTCGCCGACCGTGCACATCATCTTGAGTTCCTCGTCGACGACCATCGACAGCTCCTCGGTCTCCTTGGCGTCGTCGAGGAAGCGCAGCAGACCGTCGGCCGAAGGCCCCTCGGCGGGGTAGCGGTAGGTCCCGCTGATCGGGTTCATCACGACCGTCCCGCCGGACATCCGCACGTGCACCTCGGGACTCGCCCCGACCAGCGTCCGGTCCCCGGTGTGCACGACGAACGTCCAGTACGCGCCCCGCTCGCCCTCCAGGAGCCTGCGGAACAGCGCGAGCGCGTCCGCGCGCCCGAAGCCGGGGATCTCCCCCTCGTACGTACGCCGGATCACGAAGTTGGCGCCCTCGCCGCGGCCGATCTCCTCGCGGAGGACGCGGCCGACGATCTCCGCGTACGCGTCGTCGCTCACGTCGAAGCCGTGGTCCGCCACCCGCACGTCGTGCCGCGGCAGCTCCGAAAGGGCCTGTTCAAGCGGGAGTTCGTACGTCTCCTCGGGGGTGAGCACGACCAGCGGCGTGCCGTCGTCGGTGACGTCGAAACCGCGCTCCCTGATCTGCCGGAACGGCACGAGCGCGAGCCCTTCGGGAAGGTCGGCGAGCCGCTCGTACGTCGCCACCGGGCCGCGCAGCACCTCCACCGTGGCGTGGTCGCGGCCCGGGGTGCGGCGCCGCAGGAGGGCGAAGGGACGGTCGTCGGTCAGGAGGTCGGAGAGGTGCACGGGAGCTGTTCCTTCTCTGCTGGGAGGGAGAGGAACGGCCGGGCCCGGACACCGTCCGGGAAGCACAAAAGGCCGCCCCTCGGGCGGCCTTCGCGATGTCTGCTGGGTACGCGCAGTCAGTGGGCCGCCACAGGAGCGGGCCACCACCAGGAACGGGTCGACTGCGTGAACATGCCCGCACCCTAGCGCATCATCAGCGCGTCGAGCGCCTCGTCCAGGTACGCGCCGAACTCGGCCTCGCCGGGCAGCACCGAGGGCGCCGCGTGCCCGAGCTGGGCGTGGCCCAGATAGACCGAATACGCGAGCAGGCCCCGGCGGCGCGCCTCCGGCTCGGGGAAGCCGAGCAGGGCGAAGAGCCCGGCGACGTACGCGACGCGGCGCTCGGTCACCCGGCGCAGGGCCGCGGCGACCCGCGGGTCCGACGCGGTCGCGAGCAGCGCGACCTCCAGCGGGTCGGCCGAGGCCGAGGTGATGGCCTCGTCGAAGAGCAGCCGGATGCGCCGCCGCACGTCGGGCTCCGCCTCGACCGTGCTGATGGTGTCCTCGGTGTGGCGCTGCGACCAGCGGTCGAGGGCGGCGTCGATGAGCGCGTCGCGGTTGGCGAAGTGCCAGTAGAAGCTGCCCTTGGTGGTGCCGAGGCGGACCGCGAGGGGTTCCACGGCGACGGCCGCGAGCCCGCCCTCGCCGATCGCGGTGAGCGCCGCGTCCGCCCAGTCCCGCGCGCTGAGCCGGGGCTTCGCCGAGGTCGTCTTCCGCTGCCGTTGCGCCATGACCGTACGGTACCGTACGGTTTCCATACGCCAGCGTATGGAGGTGCGTCATGAGCGACCCGGGTGTCGTACGCAACGAGCACGAGCGGGTGATCGAGGCTCCGGCCGAGGTGGTGGGGGCCCTGCTCGACCGGCTGTCCGCGCCGGACGACCCGCTCTTCCCCACGCCCGCCTGGCCCGCGATGACCTTCGACGGACCGCTCGCCGTCGGCGCCGCCGGCGGCCACGGCCCGATCCGCTACCGCGTGGCGGCGTACGAGCCGGGGCGCCGGGTCCGCTTCGACTTCACCGACGCCTCGGGCGGGTTCCACGAGCTGGGCGTCGAGCCGCTGGGGGAGCGCCGCTGCCGCGTGCGGCACGTCCTGGAGATCGCGCCGAAGGGCCTGGACCGGATCCTGTGGCCCACGGTGATCCGGTTCGTGCACGACGCGGTGATCGAGGAACTCCTGGACAACGCCGAGCGCGCGGCGACCGGCGCCTGCGCCCGCCCCGTCCGCCGGAGCCCCCGCGTCCAACTGTTCAACCGGCTCTCCTGGGACCGCCCGGAAACCGTCGACTGGCCCGAGGCCGCCCGCCTGATCCGCACCGCCGTCGACAGGGCCGGGTACCGCGACGCCTACCGCATGCCCCTGCTCCCCGGCCAGCCCCGCGACCCCGGCGCCTGGACCGGCGTCCTGCGCGGCTTCCCGGTCCTGGCCCGCGAGGGCGGGGAGGTGCTCCTGGACGTCCAGGTCAAGGGCCTCACCGCACGGGCGTCGATCCTGGTAGACGAGCGGTACGTCACTCTGAGCACGGCCGTGCGGACCGATACCGCGCGCGGGCGTGCCTATTGGAGCGTGGTCCGCCGGGTGCACCCTTTCATGGCCCGCCTCACGCTGCGGCGCAAGCATCGCGAGCTTGCGCTCGCGGCGCCGAGCGCGGGGGAGCGGGCGCGACGGGCCGTGCCGGCGTGCGGGGCTCGTCGTTCCAGTTCGTGAGACGCTCGGCCCCGGTCGTCTCATCTGACGAGCAGCGGCGTGACCACCGGCCCGGACCCCGTAAGGTTTACGAGGTGACCGTGAACGCTGATTCCCAAGCCGTCGCCGCCAAGGCGACCTGGCGAAACCTGCCCGCGGCGCAGCAGCCCGAGTACCCGGATGCCGAGGCTCTGCGCGATGTGATCGCGGACCTCGAGTCGTATCCCCCGCTGGTCTTCGCGGGCGAGTGCGACCAGTTGCGCGCCCGCCTCGCAGCCGTCGCCAAGGGCGAGGCGTTCCTGCTCCAGGGCGGCGACTGCGCCGAGTCGTTCGACGCCGTCAGCGCCGAGCACATCCGCGCCAAGCTCAAGACCCTCCTCCAGATGGGCGCCGTCCTCACCTACGCGGCCTCCGTGCCCGTGGTGAAGGTCGGCCGGATCGCGGGCCAGTACTCCAAGCCCCGCTCCAAGCCGACCGAGACCCGCGACGGCGTGACGCTGCCGACCTACCGCGGCGACTCGGTGAACGGCTTCGCCTTCACCGAGGAGGCCCGCGTCCCGGACCCCGAGCGCCTGAAGCGGATGTACAACGCCTCCGCGTCGACGCTCAACCTGGTGCGCGCCTTCACCACCGGCGGCTACGCCGACCTGCGCCAGGTGCACGCCTGGAACCAGGACTTCGTGAAGTCCTCCCCCTCCGGCCAGCGCTACGAGCAGCTCGCCCGCGAGATCGACAACGCGCTGAACTTCATGCGGGCCTGCGGCACGGACCCGGAGGAGTTCAAGACGGTCGAGTTCTTCGCCTCCCACGAGGCGCTGCTCCTCGACTACGAGTCGGCGCTGACCCGCGTCGACTCCCGCACCGGCGACCTGTACGACGTCTCCGGGCACATGGTGTGGATCGGTGAGCGCACCCGGCAGCTGGACGGCGCGCACATCGAGTTCGCCTCCAAGATCCGCAACCCGATCGGGATCAAGCTCGGCCCGACGACGACGGCCGAGGAGGCGCTCCAGTACATCGAGCGCCTCGACCCCGAGCGCGAGCCCGGGCGCCTGACCTTCATCGCCCGCATGGGCGCGGACAAGGTCCGCGACAAGCTCCCCGAGCTGGTCGAGAAGGTCACCGCGTCCGGCGCGACCGTCGCCTGGATCACCGACCCGATGCACGGCAACACGTACGAGGCGGCCTCCGGCCACAAGACCCGCCGCTTCGACGACGTGCTCGACGAGGTCAAGGGCTTCTTCGAGGTCCACAAGGCGCTCGGCACCCACCCCGGCGGCATCCACGTGGAGCTGACCGGCGACGACGTCACGGAGTGCGTGGGCGGCGGCGACGAGATCTTCGTCGACGACCTCCACCAGCGCTACGAGACCGCCTGCGACCCGCGGCTCAACCGCAGCCAGTCCCTCGACCTGGCGTTCCTGGTCGCGGAGATGTACCGGGACCAGTAGCACCCGGCGGCCATACGTACAGGTGGGGCACGGATCCATGTGATCCGTGCCCCACCGGCGTACCCGGGGCTTTTGCGGGTCCGGGGTCACGGGTAAGGTTAGGTTAGCCTCACCGATCAATGAGTTCGGTACGGCACTGCCTGCTGGCCCCTGGGCCCCGATCGGGAGGTGAACCCGCGTGTACGTCTGCAACTGCTTCGGCATCACTGAGGCGCAGGTGAGGCAGCACGCGGCGGACGGCGCCTGCACCCCCCGGCAGATAGCGTCGGCCTCCAAGGCGGGCACCGACTGCGGGTCCTGTGTGCGGCGCATCCAAGCGCTGCTCGGCCGGGGCTCGTGCCCCCGGCGCGACCTCCTCGACCAGGGGGAACCCGCGGTGGCCCTGGCCCCTGAGGCGGAGCTTCCGGAAGCGGCCTAGCTTTCCGGCTGCTCGATGAGCTGCGCGATGTACAGCGGCTCGCCGAGCTTCTCGACCAGCTCCAGCTGGGTGTCGAGATAGTCGATGTGGTGCTCTTCGTCCTCGAGGATCGACTCGAAGATATTCGCGGACGTGATGTCGCCCTTGGTGCGCATCACCTCGATGCCGCGCTTGAGGCGGTCGATCGCCTCCGCCTCGATCTGGCGGTCCGCCTGGAACATCTCGGTGACGGACTGGCCGATCCGTACGTGGAACAGCCGCTGGTAGTTGGGCAGGCCGTCGAGGAACAGGATCCGGTCGGTGAGCACCTCGGCGTGCTTCATCTCGTCGATCGACTCGGACCGGGTGTACTTGGCGAGCTTCGTCCAGCCGTTGTTCTCCTGCATCTTCGCGTGCAGGAAGTACTGGTTGATCGCCGTCAGCTCGGCGGTCAGCTGCTCGTTGAGGAATTCGATGACCTCGGGGTCGCCCTGCATCGCAGAGGCTCCTTCCAAGCGGGGGACTGGCAGGTAGCGCGCATCTTTGCACTGGCGTCCGAGGGGCGTCCAGTAAGTGCACGCTTAGTAGGAGTTGCCCGAATCCGCGTATACCTGGTCACGTCCACTGCTTCCGGTCTGTCAGGATGGAGGCATGGGTCAGCCGGTGGGTCGTACATCTCGAGACGTAGTGGAGCCGGACCTTCCGCCGGGGCAGCGACTTCAGCGTGGCTGGCCGGTCACGCACTACGGCCCGGTTCCCAAGTTCCGCCCGGAGCGCTGGGACTTCAGGGTGTTCGGCGCCACCGCCGACGGCGAGAAGCACTCCTGGACGCACGAGGAGTTCTCCGCGCTGCCGTACGCGACGGTGGTGGCCGATCTGCACTGCGTCACGAAGTTCAGCATGCTCGGCGCCGAGTGGGGCGGGGTGCTCGCCCGTGACCTGACCGCGCTCGCGCCGCCCGCGGCGAACGCGACCCATGTGATGGTCTGGGCCGAGTACGGCTTCAGCTCGAACCTGCGCCTGGCGGACTTCCTCACCGACCGTACGATCTTCGCCACGCACAAGGGTGGTGAACTGCTCACCGCCGAGCACGGTTTCCCGCTGCGGCTCGTGGTGCCCCACCTGTACGCCTGGAAGGGCCCCAAGTGGGTCCGCGGCATCGAGTACATGACCGCCGACCGCCGCGGCTTCTGGGAGGAGCGCGGCTACCACAACATCGGCGACCCCTGGCGCGAGCAGCGCTACTCGTACCAGGAAGAGCCCGGGGACGGCCCCGAGCTGTGATTCCTGGCGGCGCTGTCCGCGGGGGTCAGTGGTGGTACTGGTGCACCACCGCGTGGCCCTTGCCGCGGCCGATCATCCACTTGTTGACCGGTGTCGTGATCACAAAGGCGGCGGCGAGCGCGATCGCGAGCACGTACCAGAACATCGCGTCCGACAGATGGGCGTCCATGCCACCCGGCCACAGCGCGATCACGCCGTTGTCGATCAGCTCCATGACGGCGATCGACAGCGTGTCGGCGGCGAACGCGACCCGCAGGGCCGTCTTGAAGTCGACGCCCGCCTTGAGGATGCCGCGCAGCGTCAGCGAGTAGCCGAACAGGAACGCGAGGATGATCGCGAGGGTCATCGTCGGCATGTTGCCCCAGCCGAGCGCGGTGCCGATGATCATGCCGAGCACTTCGCCGATGGCGCACCCGGTGAGGCAGTGCAGCGTCGCCTGTGCGGCCATGGACCAGCTGACCTTGCCGCCGCCGGCACCGTGGTGGGCGTGCGCGCCGTGGCCTGCGTGGCCCTGATGCTCATGGCCGACGTGACCAGTGTGGCTTGTGTCGCCTGTGTGACCTGCGTGGCCCGCGTGGTGCTCGTGCCCGGCGTGCCGGCCATGTCCCGCGTGCTGGTCGTGTCCGGCGTGCTGGTCGTGCTGGCCGTGTCCGTGTCCGGCGTGCGTGTCGTGCCTCATGAGAATTCCCCCAACGTCAGAGAGCGGTTCCTGCCTCCGGCAAGAACCGTATACCCCCCTGGGGTATTCCTCAAGATCTGTAGGGCGGCCTCTCCGGCTAGCCCCTGAGTTCCTTGAGCCGCGCCACGTCGGCGGCGTGCCCCTCCTTCCCGCCGGGCGTCTCGATGATCAGCGGTACGCCGTCCGTGGCCGGGTGGGCCATCAGCTCACGGAAGGCCTCGGCGCCGATGTGGCCGGTGCCGATGTTCTCGTGCCGGTCCTTGTGGGCGCCGACGACGTCCTTGGAGTCGTTGGCGTGCACCAGCTTCAGGCGGCCCTCCCCGACGGTGTCGACGAGCAGGTCGAGCGTCTGCTTCACGCCGCCCGGCCCGGCCAGGTCGTGCCCGGCCGCGAAGATGTGGCAGGTGTCCAGGCAGACGCCGAGCTTGGGGTGGGCGTCCAGGGCCTCGAAGTACGGGCCGAAGTCCCAGGTCCGGGAGCACAGCGACGCGCCCTGGCCCGCGGTCGACTCCAGGAGCAGGAACGGGTCGTCGTCGTGCGTCAGCTCGTCGAGCAGCGGCAGCACGCGCTCGCGCACCTGGCGCAGCGCCACGGCGCGGTCGCGGCCGCCGGTGGCCGAGCCGGTGTGCACGACCACGCCGAGGGCGCCGATCTCACGCCCGCGGCGCAGCGAGTGCCGCAGCGACTCCACGGACTTCTCGACCGTGGCCTCGGTGTGCGAGCCGAAGTTGATGAGGTACGGGGCGTGGACGTACGCCGGGATCCCCTCGGCCGCGCAGGCCGCGCGGAAGGCCTCGTCCTGCTCGGGATTGCCCGGAGGCGTCGCCCAGCCGCGCGGGTTGGCGACGAAGACCTGGACGGTTTCCGCGGCGAGGTCGCGGGCGTAGGCGAGACCGACGCGGGCGAGACCGCCGGCGACGGGGACGTGGCTGCCGATGAGGGACTTCTTGCTGCTCATTCGGTCCAGGGTGGCACGTCGTCGGGGCCGGTCCCCCGCGGGGGCGCCCCGGGCCCGCGAGGGGCCCGCCTCAGCGGATCTCGATCGTGATGGTCGACCCCTTGGGGGCCGTGTCGCCCGGGTCCACGGACTGGTCCTTGACCGTGTCGCCGAAGAGCCCGAGCAGCCCCCGGTCCTCGTCGACGTCGAAGCCCGCGGCCTTCAGCGTGTCCGTGGCCTCGCCGACCTTCATCCCCTCGACGTCGGGGACCTCCACCATCTGGGGCCCCTTGGACAGCGTCAGCGTCACCGTGTCGCCCCCGGCGAGGCGCTTGCCCTCCTTGGGGGACTGCTCGGCCACGGTGCCCTTGTCCTCCTCGGAGAAGACCCGTGTCGACTCGACCTTCACCTTGAGGCCCGCCTCTTCCAGCTCCGCGCGCGCGTCGCTCTCGGAGTCGCCCGTGACGTCCGGCACGTCGATGGGGCTGCCCTTGCTGACGACGAGGGCGACGGCGGTGCCCGCCCTGCGGACCGTCCCGGGCTCCGGGTCGGTGCTGATCACGGAGCCCCTGGCCACGTCCTCGCTGAAGGTCTTGGTGACCATGCCGGCGCCGAGGCCGACGCCGTCGAGCTTGTCCTTCGCCTCGGAGAGCGGCGTGCCCTCCAGGTCGGGGACCTTCACGGTCTGCGGGCCGAGGGAGACGGTCAGCGTCACCTTGCCGTTCTGCCGGATGCGCTCGCCCACGTCCGGGTCGGTGGCGATGACCGTGCCGCGCTTGTCGGTGTCGCTGTACTTGCCCTGGACCTTGCGCACGTCGAGCCCGACGTCGTCGAGCCGCGTGCGGGCCTCCTTCTCGGTCTTGGCGAGCACCGCGGGGACCGTCGTGAACTGGCCCGAGTTGATGTACCAGACGCCCGCTCCGACGCCCAGGAGGAGCAGCGCGGCCGCTATCGCCAGGGTTATCCCGCGCCGGGCGAGCAGCCGCTGCCGGACGCGCTCCTTGACGGACGCGGGGCGCGCAGCCGGTGCCCCGGCCGGGGGCTGCGGGGTGCGCAGCACACTGGTGCGGTTGAGGCCGTCCTGCCCGTCCTGCCCGTGCTGGCCGTTCTGCCCGTTCCGGCCGACCGGGCCCGGGGCCCCGACGTCCCGGGTCTCGGGCAGCGGCGGCTGCACCGCCCGCTCCGCGCGCGGCAGCACGCTCGTACGGTCGTCGGAGGTGTCGTGGGCGGTGTGCTCCGAGGCGCGGGCCAGCGGCGGCACCGTGTCCAGCTGCTCGTCGGTGAGCGCGAAGCGCGCCTCGCGGAGCAGCGCGAGCAGCGCCACCGCGTCGTACGGGCGCAGGTCGGGCGTGCGCGCGGTGGCCGTCGCGACCAGCTCGTCCAGTTCGTAGGCGAGGCCGGGCACGGCCGCTGACGGCGGCGGCACGTCCTCGTTCAGGTGCTGGTACAGGACCTGCGCGGGGGAGTCGCCGGAGTGCGGCTTGGCGCCGGTCAGCATCTCGTACAGGACGACCCCGGACGCGTACACGTCCACGCGGGTGTCCGCCGTGCCGTGCTCGATCTGCTCGGGGGCGAGGTACGACACCGTGCCGAGGACGGTGCCGGTGGTGTTCGTGACCGTGTCCACCGCGCGGACGAGGCCGAAGTCAGCGACCTTGACGCGGCCGTCGTCCCCTATGAGCACGTTCTCGGGCTTCATGTCGCGGTGCACGAAACCGGCGCGGTGCGCGGCGCCGAGGGCGGCGAGGACCGGCTCCAGGATGTCGAGGGCGGCCCGCGGCCGCAGCGCGCCGCGCTCGCGGAGCACGTCGCGCAGGGTGCAGCCCGCGATGTACTCCATCGCCAGGTACACGTACGGGCCGTCGGTGCCCTGGTCGAAGACCCCCACCACGTTCGGGTGGGCGAGCCGGGCGACCGACTTGGCCTCCCGGATGAAGCGCTCGACGAACGACGCGTCGGCGGCCAGCGTCGGGTGCATCACCTTGAGCGCGAGCACGCGGTCGAGGCGGGTGTCCACGGCCCGGTAGACCGTGGCCATCCCGCCGACCGCGATCCGCCCGTCCACGCGATACCGCCCGTCGAGCACCTGCCCGACGAGGGGGTCCTTAAGGGTCGTGTCCACGCAGGGAGTCTACGAGCCGCCACTGACGCCCGAGCCGCCCCGGGTCCCGCCCGGGGCAGACTGCAGCGGAGCTGTGACCGAGCCCGCGGGTCAGAAGGCGGGCCGCTCCGGATCCAGGGCCGCCAGGCCCTCCACGGGCGAGGACGCCTCGGCGAAGTGCCGCCGGGGGATGCGCCCGGCCCGCCGGGCGAGGCGCCCGGCGACGACCGCGTGGCTCATGGCCTCCGCCATGAGGACGGGCTCGCGGGCCCGTGTCACCGCGGAGGCCAGCATCACCCCGGCACACCCCAGCTCCATCGCGAGCGCCACGTCGGACGCCGTGCCCGCCCCCGCGTCCAGGATCACCGGCACGCGCGCGTGCTCCACGATGAGCTGGAAGTTGTGCGGGTTGCGGATGCCGAGCCCGGAGCCGATGGGGGAGCCGAGCGGCATGACGGCCGCGCAGCCGGCGTCCTCCAGCTTCCGGGCGAGCACGGGGTCGTCGTTGGTGTACGGAAGTACGGTGAAGCCGTCGTCGACGAGTGTCTCCGCGGCGTCGAGCAGCTCCACGGGGTCGGGCAGGAGGGTGCGCTCGTCGGCGATCACCTCCAGCTTCACCAGGTCCGTGCCGAGCGCCTCGCGCGCCAGGCGCGCGGTGAGCACGGCCTCGCCCGCGGTGAAGCAGCCCGCCGTGTTGGGCAGGACGCGGATACCGAGGCGCTCCAGGACGGACAGGACGGAGCCGTGCGTACCCGGGTCGACGCGCCGCATCGCGACGGTCGTCAGCTCCGTCCCTGAGGCCACGAGGGACCGCTCCAGGACGTCGAGGCTCGGCGCTCCGCCCGTGCCCATGATCAGCCGGGACGACAGCGTGAGGCCGCCGATGACGAGGGGGTCGTCCGCCATGTCGTCAGCCTCCCTGGACGGCGGTGAGGACTTCGACGCGGTCGCCGTCCCGGAGCGCGGTGGTGGCCCACTGCGCGCGCGGGACGACGGTTTCGTTGAGGGCCGCTGCGACGCCGGACGGCGCGGCGCTCAGCTCGGCGACGACGGCGTCGAGCGTGGTGCCCGCGGCGACGTCGCGTGCCTCGCCATTGACCGAGATGGCGGAGACGGCGGAGGGCGTGGTCATACGGGCAGCTCCGAAAGGTCCTTGGACGGGGCGGGGGCGGCCGCGGCGAAGCGGAGCGGCGTGAACGGCCGGGCCTCGTCGGGCAGTTCGCCGGTGGTCAGGACGTGCGCCATGACGTCGCCCGTGACGGGGGTCAGGAGCACGCCGTTGCGGTAGTGGCCGGTGGCCAGGTGCAGTCCGGGCAGCGTGGTGGGCCCGAGCAGCGGCGCGTTGTCCGGCGAGCCGGGGCGCAGCCCGGCCCGGGTCTCGGTGAGCGGCAGCTCCGTGATGCCGGGGACCAGCTCGTGGGCGTCGCGCAGCAGCTCGTACACGCCGCCCGCGGTGACCGTGGTGTCCCAGCCCAGCTCCTCGCTGGTCGCGCCCACGACGAGTTCGCCGCTCAGCCGGGGCACCAGGTAGACGTGGCTGCCGCGGACGACGGCGCGCACGGTGCGGCTGAGGAACGGCGCGTATCGCTCGGGCACGGTGAGCCGCAGGACCTGGCCCTTCACGGGCCGCACCGGCGGCAGGACGTGATCGGGGATCCCGGCGACGCGCCCGCTGAGGCTGCCCGCCGCGAGGACGGTCTGCCCGGCGGTGAGTGTCGTGCCGTCGGCGAGCACGACACCGGTGGCGCGGTCCCGTACGACGACGAGTTCCCGCACCCACGCGCGCGTGAAGACCACTCGGGCCCGCTCGCACGCCACGAGGAGGGCCGCGGTGAGCCGGCGCGGGTCGACCTGGTGGTCGCCGTCGACGCGCAGGCCGCCGCGCACCCCGGGGGCGAGCATCGGTTCGAGGCGGCGGCACTCGCGGCCGCTCAGCCACTCGGAGCGCAGCCCCGACTGCTGCTGGAGGAGGTGCAGTTCGCGCAGGTGGGCGCGGTCGTCGGCGTCGAGCGCCACGGCCAGCGTGCCGCAGGCGCGGTAGCCGATGTCCTCGCCGGACGCCTCCGTCAGCTCGGCGGCGAAGTCCGGGTAGCGCCGGGCGGAGGCCAGGTTCAGGCCCAGCAGCGTCTGCTCGCCGTGGTGCAGCTCGGTGACGGCGGCCAGCATGCCCGCGGCGACCTGCGCGGCGCCGCCGCCGGGCTCGGGGTCGACGACCGTGACGGAAAGGCCGCGCCGCGCGGCCCGCCAGGCCGTGACGAGACCGATGACGCCGCCGCCGACGACCAGCACGTCAGCGGTGCGGCCGACCGGTGGCGACGTACAGGGAGACGGCACACCAGAAGATGACGCTCCGGATGACGGCACACCAGAAGCTCCAGAAGATGGCGCACCAGAAGACGACGTACGCGTGGGCGACGTACGGGAATCGGACGCGTTCGGTGGTTTCGTACGGGAACGCATGGGCGTCCAGCCCCTCCCTTCGCCGGCATGACCCGGATCAGGTTCGTACGGTCGGAGGCCGTCCAGCCTCCCTCTCAGCCCGGTCGTCCGGGCTCCCGCGAGTGCTCTGCACCGGCCACCCTAGCCCGTCGCCCGCCGGGGCGGTAAGCCCGTCGTGGGCGGGCGCCACGGGCCGTCCTACAGTTGATCGGGTGAGCGAAGAGCGGAAGCGGGCGGGACAGCGGGTCGTCATCGTGGGCGCGGGCATGGCCGGGGTGCAGACGGCCGTGGCGCTGCGCGAGCGGGGGTTCACCGGCCAGGTCACCCTGATCGGCGCGGAGCCGCACCAGCCGTACGACAGACCGCCGCTGTCCAAGGCGGTGCTGCTCGGCAAGGCCGAGGGCTCCGCCCTGGACATCGACTTCGAGGGCCTCGGCATCGAGCTGCGGCTCGGCGTCGAGGTCACCGGCGTCCGGCCCGCGGACCACGAGCTGGACACCGAGGCGGGCCCCGTCGGGTACGAGAGCCTGGTGCTCGCCACCGGCGCCGAACCGCTGCGCCTGCCCGGCTCCGACGGCGTGCCCGGGGTGCATCTGCTGCGCACGCTCGACGACGCCGAGCGGCTGCGGCCCGTGCTCGCCGAGCAGCACGACGTCGTGGTCGTCGGTGCGGGCTGGATCGGCGCGGAGTTCGCCACCGCAGCGCGGGACGCGGGCTGTGCCGTGACGGTCGTGGAGGCCTCCGGGCGTCCGCTGGCGGGCGCCGTGCCCGCCGAGGTCGCGGCCCCGATGGCCGCCTGGTACGCCGACGCGGGCGCCGACCTGCGCACCCACGCGCGCGTGGCACGCGTCGAGCCGGGCGCGGTCTTCCTCGACGACGGCAGCCGGCTGCCCGCGGGCGCGGTCGTCGTCGGCATCGGCGCCCGGCCCGCGACGGCCTGGCTCGCCGGTTCCGGCATCGACCTCGGCGTCCACCACGAGGTGGTGGCCGACGACCGGCTTCGCACCTCCGCGCCCGACGTGTACGCGGTCGGCGACTGCGCGTCCTTCCCGTCGGCCCGGTACGGCGAGCGGCTCCTCGTCCACCACTGGGACAACGCCGTGCAGGGGCCGCGCACGGTGGCCGCCACCCTCGTCGGCGAGGCCCCCCAGGCCTACGACCCGGTCCCGTACTTCTGGTCCGAGCAGTTCGGCCGCTTCGTCCAGTACGCGGGCCATCACGCGGGCGCCGACGAGCTGATCTGGCGCGGCGACCCCGCGACTCCGTCCTGGACGGTCTGCTGGCTCCGCGAGGGCGCCCTGGTGGCCGTTCTGGCGGTGGGCCGCCCACGGGACCTGGCCCAGTCCAGGAAGCTGATCGACGCGGCCACCCCGATGGACCCGGCCCTTGTCGCGGACCCGGCGGTTCCGCTGAAGAAGGCGGTCCGGGCCTAGCACCCGCGCGCGGCGGGCCGCGCCGGAGCGTCACAGCACACGGGCCCCGGGGCGAAGGCACGGCCCCCCGCTACCGGCACCCGGCCGGAGGTGGCACGCTTGATCCGTGACCGAGATTGACGCAAAGACCGATGCTCTCGTCCCCGCCTGGCTCCACCTCCCCGACATCGCGGAGATGCTCGACGTCGAGGTGACGCGCGTGCGGCAGCTGGTCAAGGAGGGCCAGCTGATCGCCGTGCGCCGCGGTGAGAACAGGACGCTTCAGGTGCCGGCGGCCTTCATCGACGGCGACAAAGTCGTCAAGGGCCTGTCCGGAACGCTGACGCTCCTGCGGGACGACGGTTTCACCGACGAAGAGGCGCTCGAGTGGCTCTTCACCCCCGACCCGACCCTGCCCGGCACCCCCGCGCAGGCCCTGAGCGAGAATCGCGGCACGGAGGTGAAGCGCCGCGCGCAGGCGCTCGCCGTCTGACCTGACAACCATTCGGCGTACGGGCCCGGCAGCCGCCCGGCCCGTACGCCACCGACATCCGGGGGGACCGCTCCATGGCCACCGACACGGCGGGCGGCTCCGCGCGCGCCCGGCTCGCGGACGCGCGGCTCTATCTGTGCGTGGACGCGCGCAAGCGCCAGGGGGACCTTCCGCAGTTCCTGGACGCCGTCCTCGCGGGCGGCGTCGACATCGTGCAGCTGCGCGACAAGGGCATGGAGGCCGCGGAGGAGCTGGAGCACCTCCAGGTCTTCGCCGACGCCTGCCGCCGCCACGGCAAGCTCCTCGCGGTCAACGACCGCGCGGACGTCGCGCACGCCGTCGGCGCCGACGTGCTGCACCTGGGCCAGGGCGACCTGCCGGTGCCCGCGGCCCGCGCGATCCTCGGCCCGGACGTCCTCGTGGGCCGCTCCACGCACGCCGACGCGGAGGCCACCGCTGCCGCCGCCCAGGAGGGCGTGGACTACTTCTGCACCGGCCCGTGCTGGCCGACGCCCACGAAGCCGGGCCGCCACGCCCCCGGCCTCGACCTCGTCCGCCACACGGCCGCGCTCGGCACGGACCGCCCCTGGTTCGCGATCGGCGGCATCGACGCGGGCAATCTGGACGAAGTACTCGAAGCGGGCGCCCGTCGCGTGGTCGTCGTGCGCGCGATCACGGAGGCGGCCGACCCCGGCGCCGCCGCGGCGGACCTCGCGAAGAGGCTGCGTACCGTCTGACGGGACGGCGGCGCTCGCGGCGACCGCCGCGAGAGGGGCATACGACGGGACATGCGACGGGGCATACGACGGGACATGCGACGGGGCATACGACGGGGCATACGACGGAGGCATGCGGCCGGGGGGTACCCCGGTCGCATCAATATGTACGTACACCTGTCTGATCAATAGCTTGTGAGTGTCCGAGGAGCGGACAACAAGCTGACCAAATGGACATATCACCTGCCTTTGGTTGGGCGACCGGCGTGGCCTGGCTAACCTGCCGGTATGGCCCTAGGCACTGCTTCCACCAGGACGGACCGCGCACGCACCGTGCGCGACATGCTCGCGACCGGCAAGACCACGTACTCCTTCGAGTTCTCTGCGCCGAAGACCCCCAAGGGCGAGCGGAACCTGTGGAACTCGCTGCGCAGGGTCGAGGCGGTCGCGCCGAGCTTCGTCTCCGTGACGTACGGGGCCGGCGGTTCCACGCGCGCCGGCACGGTCAAGGAGACCCAGCAGATCGTCGCCGACTCGACGCTCACGCCGGTCGCCCACCTCACGGCCGTCGACCACTCGGTCGCCGAGCTGCGCAACATCATCGGGCAGTACGCGGACGCCGGGATCCGCAACATGCTCGCGCTGCGCGGGGACCCGCCCGGCGACCCGATGGGCGAATGGGGCAAACACCCCGAAGGGCTCACCTACGCCGCCGAGCTGGTCCGGCTCATCAAGGAGTCCGGCGACTTCTGCGTGGGCGTCGCGGCCTTCCCCGCGATGCACCCGCGCTCGACCGACTGGGACTCCGACGTCCGGCACTTCGTCGACAAGTGCCGCGCGGGCGCGGACTACGCGATCACGCAGATGTTCTTCCACCCCGAGGAATACTTGCGGCTGCGCGACCGCGTCGCGGCGGCGGGCTGCGAGACACCGATCATCCCCGAGATCATGCCGGTCACGAACGTCCGCCAGCTGGAGCGGCTGCCGCAGCTCAGCAACGCCGACTTCCCGCCCGCCCTCAAAGAGCGGATCCTCTCGGCACAGGACGATCCCGCCGCTGTACGCTCCATTGGTATCGAGTTCGCGACGGAGTTCTGCGCGCGGCTCCTCGCCGAGGGCGTCCCGGGGCTGCACTTCATCACGCTGAACAACTCCACGGCGACGCTGGAGATCTACGAGAATCTGGGCCTGCACCACCAGCAGGCCTGACCGGTCGTACCCGCGCGGCGGCCGCAGGGGAGAGGGGCGTACATGGGCTTGGCGGTCCTCTACTTCGCGTTCGGCGTGGTCGCGCTGTGGCTGCTCGGCGAGGTGCTGTTGCAGTACAAGGCGCGGCTACGCTGGCGACTGCTCGCGTTCGGCGGCTTCCTCGGCGTGGTCGTCGGCGTGCTCCTTCCGTCGGTCCTCGTGATCGCGGCGGGCGCCGTCGCCTTCGCCGTCGGGCAGACGTACGTGACGCTGTCGTTCCGCCGGGGCTTCGCCGCCGGCTGGGCGATCGGCGGCAAGCCCGGCGCGAGCAAGCGCCGCAAGGCGGGCCCCGGCGGCGCCGCTCCCCAGCCGACGCTCCAGGTCTCCGACCTCGAGTACGAGTCGGACACGCCAGGACCGGGAGCGTCCGCCGAGCCGGACGCGCTGGAGTCCACGGCCATGATGGAGGTGCAGACCGCGGGACCCGGGGTGTACGCGCCCGAGCCGATGCCGGACGACACCGCCCAGTACGGCGTCTACACCGACGCCCCGCAGCCCCCGCCCACCGCCGCCGACGGCTACGGCTTCGACACCTACGCCCCGTACGACCAGCAGGGCGCGCCGACCCCGCAGGACCCCCTGCACTTCGCCTACGGGGACACGGGGGAGCAGCGGTACGCCGCCTACTCCGACCCGTACATCGGCCCGCAGACGTACGGCGCCCAGCCGAGCTACGACACGTACGCCGACAAGGCCGCCTACGCGCCCTACGGCGGGGACACCTACGGCACGGGCTACCAGGACACCCCGCCCGGCGGCGTCTGGGTGCCGCACCAGCGCACCGGCGACGCCGCGCCCCTCGGCGGCGAACTGCCGCCCGGCCAGCCCCCGTACCCGCCGTTCGACCCCGCGGACGGCGAGCCGGAGCACAAGAACGTCTTCGGCCACGAGCCGGGGTACAACGGCGAGCAGCAGTACCGCTACTGAGCGGACGCGGGCCCCGCGGCCCGCTCCGCCCGGCTCACCGGGAGCCGCGGAACTCCGGCCCCTCCACGATCAGCCCGGCCACCAGCGTGCCGGACATGCCCGCGTGCGGCAGGCCGCCGCCGGGGTGCGCCCAGCCTCCGGCCGCGAACAGGCCCGCTGTCGCCGTGCTGTTGGCGGGGTGCAGAAGGCGTCCGGCGGCCGCGGCGAGAGCGGGCGGGGGGACCGCGCCGCCCTCGGCGCCGGTGACTTCGGCGATGTCCGCGGGGGTGCGGACCTCGTGCCACAGGAGGCGGTCGCGCAGGCCGGGGACGACGGACTCGGCGCGCTCCACGAGCGCTCGTACGTCCGCGTCCGTGACGGTGGCGCCCGCCGGGACCGTGGCGGTGAGCGTGACGGCCTCGTGGTCCGCGTCCGGTCTGCCCTCCGGGTCGTCCGGGCGCAGGACGGAGAGGGTCGGGGCGGCCGGGAGCCCGGGGCGCGGCCCGAAGACCCGGTCCAGCTCGTCCGCGCGGTCCGGGGTGTGCAGCACCGTGCGGTGCGGCGTGCCCTCGGGGCGGGCCCCGCGCAGGGCGAGCAGGACGGTGAGGCGGCTGGGGAGGCCCGACCGGGCGGGGACGGCGCCGGGGGCGCGCACCTGTGCCTCCTGGCCCGGGCCTGCCGCGTCGGACAGCAGGGCCTCCAGGGCGCGCGGCGGGACGCCCGCCACCACGAAGTCCGCGTCCACCACGGTGCCGTCCGCCAGCTCGACGCCCGCCGCGCGGCCGTCCTTGACCACGACGCGCGCCACCGCGGAACCGAAGGCGAACTCGACCCGGCGGGCCAGGCACCGCTCATACACCGCCCGGGCGAGCGCGCGCAGGCCGCCGCGCACCGACCAGGAGCCGAAGGTCTGCTCCAGATAGGGCAGGACGGCCGCGCTCGCGGGCGCCGTGCGCGGGTCGAGGCCGTGGGCCAGGGCGAAGTGCTCCAGCAGGGCGCACAGACGGGGCTCGCCGCCCAGCTCATAGGCGCCGATCTCGGCGAGCGTGGTCGCGCGCAGCTCCTTGCGCAGCAGGCGGCGCCGGGCGACCGAGGGGTAGGGCTCGCGCTCGGCGAGCACCTGCCAGTTCGGCCACAGGGGCTCTTCCAGGAGGGGGCGGCGGGTGCGGTCCCAGGCCTCCCGCGCGCGGTTCATGAACGCCGACCACCGCTCACCCGCGCCGGAGCCGAGGGCCGCGTCCAGGGCCTCGCTGACGCCCGCCCGCGACGCGTTCGGCAGGTCCGTGGTGGTGCCGTCGGCGAAGACGTGCCGGACCGCGGGCTCGACCTGCGACAGCTCGACGCAGTCCTCAAGGGGCTGCTTGCCCGTCTTCACGAACAGGTCGCGGTAGACCGCCGGCAGGTGCAGCAGGGCCGGGCCCGTGTCGAAGCCGAAGCCGTCGCGCTCCACGCGGCCGACCGCGCCCCCGTACGTCCGCGAGCGTTCGTGCACCACCACCCGGTGGCCCGCGACGGCCAGCCGGGCGGCGGCCGTCATCGCGCCCATCCCGGCGCCGATCACCACAATCCGTGCCATGCCAGGGACTTTATCCGCCGTCACTGACAACGCCGTCGGCCGCCCGCACCTACGGCTTCCCTCCCTTACGGCTTCCCTCCCTTACGGCTTCCCGCCCCTACGGCTTCCCGTCCCGTCGGGGACGCGGCCCGTGAGCCGTTCGGTCCGGCGGGCGGTCCGCCGCGGCCGCCAGGTGGCGCTCCTCGCGGCGCTGCGCCCTGCGCCGCAGGAACCGGCGGATGCGCGAGGCGAGGAAGACGAGCAGCGCGAGGCCGAGGAGCAGCAGCACGCCCGCGATCACCGCCGCCGCCTCGGGGTGGAACATCGCGAAGCTGACCACCCCGCCGACGCCGAGGTCCTCCGCGGTGCTCACGATCGCGTTGCTGAACGGCTCCGGCGAGGTGTTGACCGCCATCCGCGTCCCGGCCTTCACGGCGTGGCTCGCCAGGGCCGTGGAGCCGCCGATGGCGCCCGCCGCCACGTCCGGGAGCGAGCCGCTCTGCCCGGCGAGAAGCGCGCCCACCCAGGCGCCGGACAGCGGCCGGACCACGGTGTGCACGGTGTCCCACACCGAGTCCACGTACGGGATCTTGTCGGCGACGGCCTCGCAGGCGAAGAGCACCCCCGCGGCGATCAGCACCCCCGGGCTCTGCAACGCATCGGGCACGTCGTCGGAGACCCCCGTGGCGCCGAACACGCCGAGCAGCAGGACCACCGCGTAGGCGTTGATCCCGCTGGCCCAGCCGCTGGTGAACACCAGCGGGAGGACACTCACAAGGTCACCGGCCCGCGGGAACGCGCGGCAGGCGGGCGAAGGATGCAGCACGGTTCAGCACCACCCCAGGATCGTGCAGCTGGACGCGGTACGCCATCGAGAAACGACGCGGTCCGAGCCGCGACGACTTGCCGAACCTCGCCGTGTGCGGGTGTGAGAACCCTCGGCGCGCAGCGAGCGACACGCACGGGGACCGCGGCAATGCGCGGAGCGCCGCGGGGCGAGGACTACGGTGCGGGCGTGTTCGGTCTTGTGATCATGCTCGTGCGGCTCGGAAGCGCGCTGCGTACGGCTTGGGGAAGGCCCGCGTTCCGGGGGACGGCGTGGACGCTGGCGTTGCTGTGGACCTCGGCCACCTTCTTCTACGCGCACCAGGAGGGGTGGGGCGTGCTGGACTCCTACTACTTCGCGGTGTGCACCGGGCTGACGATCGGGTACGGGGACCTGGCTCCCGCCACCGCCCTCGGAAGGGTCTTCACGATCCCGTACGGGCTCCTCGCGGTGGGTGTCTTCGCCGCCCTGGCCACTCAGCTCGCCCAGGCCTTCACCACGACTCACGCCGACCGGGCGGCCCGCATCAAGGCCCGGAGGGGGACGGCCGGGCACGGACACGGACGTGATCGCAAGTAGCAAGCGACGTTCCGGCCTGCGCGTGAGCACCCGGGCCTGAGTATCCGTACCTAGGGATGGAGATGAGTACGCGCGCGGATGGGGTCCGACGTGCGTGGACGGGAGAGTGGTGACACGGAGAAGGGCGCGGCACCGGCACCGCCGACACGGGGCGGCGGAACGGGGCGGCGCCCTTGGCCGCTCCTCCTGCCCTCACGGGGCGGGAGCGAGGCGACGGGGGCGGCCCGGGGGGAACGACCACGGGGGTCGCGGGGGGACCGACACAGCGCCGGTCCGGTGGGCCTGGGCCAGGCATGCCGGACCGGCGCCATGCGTCGGGGGAATGCGTACGAACGGGTGAACGGGAGCCCGTCCGGGGTCAGCGGTTGCCGCTCACCCGCCCCTGGAGCAGCCGGGACAGGGCCGCGTGCACGTCGTCGAGCGAGCGCTCGGGCTGGAAGGACTGCCAGTCGAGCGCGGCCACCAGGACCATGCCGACGAGGGCGGCGGCCGTCAGGGGGATGTCGATCTCCTCGCTCAGCTCGCCGTTCGCGACGCCCGCGCGCAGGACGTCCTCGACCACGGCGACGGCCTGCTGGCGCACGACCATCAGGGTGGACTGCCAGGCGCGGTTCGTGCGCCACAGCTCGGCGACGTACAGCTGGGTGAAGGCCGGGTAGCGGTCGATGAAGAGCAGGCCCGCGCGGATCATCGCGTCCAGCGCGTCGACCTTGCTGCCGCCCTCCAGGACGGTCCGCTCGGCGGCGTCCTTCAGGGAGGCGGTGAGCAGTCCTACGCCGTGCCGCAGCAGCTCTTCGAAGAGGACGGATTTGCTGGCGAAGTTGTAGTAGACCGTGCCTTTCGCGACGCCCGCCCGTTCGGCGATCTCGTCAACTGTCGTGGCGGAGAAACCCTGTTCCGCGATGAGGGTGACGGCGGCCTCGTACAACTTCTGCCTGGTGGCCTCACGCCGCGTGCTGCTCGCGCTGCTTTCCATGTGCCTGATTTTCACAGGTTCCGTCCCGTTCACAGGCTCAGCTCCGGATGCAGCCGGTCGAGTGTCCACACCTGCTTGCGGCGCGCGGACACGGCGGTGAGCGCGAGGGCGCCCGCCGTGAAGGCCGCAAGGACCGCGCACGCCTGCCAGACGGGGCCGAGACCGCCGCCCGTGATGAGCCTCCTGAGGGCGTCGACGACGTAACTCATCGGCAAGTAGGGGTGGATCGCGCGGAAGAAGCCCGGGCTCGTCTGCACGGGGTAGGTGCCGCCCGCCGACGTCAGCTGGAGCATCAGGAGGGCGAGGACGAGGATGCGCCCGGCCGCTCCGAAGCGGGCGTTCAGCCACTGCACGACGGCCGCGAAGCAGCCCGTCACCAGGGTCAGGAAGCCGATGGTCCCGGCCGCCCGCGTCATCTGGAGCCCGAGGCCCCAGTGCAGCACGGACATCAGGGCGGCCACTTGCAGCACGCCCAGGGCCGCGACCGGCAGCCAGCCCGCGACGGCGACGCGCCAGGCGGCGGCGCCCGCGGCGAGCGCGCGCCGGTTGAGCGGCTGGATCAGCATGTACGCCACCATCGCGCCGACCCACAGGGACAGCGGGATGAAGTACGGGGCGAATCCGGTGCCGTAGTTGGGCGCCTTGTGCAGGGACCGGGAGGCGAGCTGCACCGGGTCGGCCATGACGTCGGTGCGCTGGTCGCGGTCTTTCTTGTCGTAGTCGGGGATCTTCTTGACGCCGTCGTGCAGGCCGCCCGCCAGCTTCTGGGAGCCGTCGGCCAGTTTGAACAGGCCGTCGTTGAGGTCACTCGCGCCCGTCTTCAGCTTGCTGACGCCCGAGTCCAGGTCCGTGGCGCCGGTCTTGGCGGTGCCGAGGCCCGTGTGCAGCTTCTTGGCGCCCTTGGCGACGTCCCCGGCGCCTTTGTTGAGCGTGTTGACGTCCCGGACGGTCTTCTCCAGCTTCTCGTCCAGGTGCGGGGCGCGGTCGGCGAGGCCCTGGGCCTTCTTCTGGAGCGTGGCGAGGCTCGTGTCGAGCTGCTTCAGATCGCCGTTCTGGTCCTTGACCAGCGTGTCGACGTCCCCGGCGATGGTCGAGACGTCGGCCGCGACCTCCTTGGCCTTCTTCAGCTTCGGGCACCAGGAAGGGGCGTCGGGGGCCTGCTGGCACTGCTCTTCGTAGAGGCCGTCCAGGGCGGCCGACGCCTCCTTGGCGTCGGTGGCCGCCTTGGGGGCCCTCTCGACCAGGGTGCTCAGGTTGTGGCGGACCGCCCTGGAGGAGTCGGCGACGAGCTGCGCGCTGTCGCCGAGGGTCTTGCCGTTGTCCTTCAGATACGGCCGCACCTTGGCCGCCTCGCCGTTGACGCGGTCGGCCAGCTTCTGCGTGCCGTCCGCGACGCGGCGTGAGCCGTCCTCCAGGTCACTGGCGCCGGTGTGCAGCTTCGTGATGCCCGAGGCGAGTTTCCCGCTGCCGGCCTTGGCGCTCTTCAGGCCGTCGACGAGGTCCTTGGAGCCCTTCTTCGCCTTCCCGATGCCGCCTTCGAGCTTGTCGGCGCCCTTGGCCGCCTTGGCCGTCGCCCCGTGGATGTCGGAGAACGAGATGAAGATCTTGTCGAGGAAGCCGCGCGAGGCCTTCGTGGAGGCCGCCCTGCGCACCTCCGAGAACACCGAGCGGGAGATCTGGCCGACGATGTAGTTGTTCGCGTCGTTCGTGCGGACCTGGAGGGCCCCCGTCTCCGGAGAGGCGCCCGAACTCGACGCGACGCGCTTGCTGAAGTCGGACGGCATGGTCAGCGAGAGGTAGTACGTGCCGTTCTCGACGCCCTCGCGGGCCTCGGCGGCGCTCACCTCACGCCAGTCGAAGGTCTCGCTGTCCCGCAGCTTCTTGACGATGCTGTCGCCCGCCGCGAGCTTGTCGCCGTCGACCTTGGTCCCCTTGTCGTCGTTCACGAGCGCCACGGGGATCCGGTCGAGGTGGCCGTACGGATCCCAGAACGAGCACAGGTACAGCGCGCCGTACAGCAGGGGGAGCAGCAGCAGCGCGACGAGTGCCGCGCGCGGGAGCCTGCCCCTGCTGAAACGCTTCAGCTCAAGCGCGGCGAGCTTCGGGGAGCGCATCCGCCGTCTCCTTGTCGTCGTCGGTGGGGTCGGGGCGTTCGGCGGCGGGCGCGGTCGACACGACGACCGCGCCCTCGGGGGCCTCGCTGCACACGGCCACGACGGTCGTCCCGCGCGCGGCGATGGACCGCAACAGGTCCCAGGCGGCTTCCCGGTCGGTGTCCGACAGCTTGAGGTCGGTGTCGTCGACGCCGAGCAGCCGGGGGCGGCCGATGAGCGCGAGCGCCACCGAGAGCCGCAGCGCGTCGAGGCGCCCCAGGTCCCGCACCGCGGTCCGCGAGCCCTTGGGGAGCGCGCCGGTGTCGAGCCCGGCGGCCCTGAGCGCGGTGTCGATCCGCAGCCGGGACGCGGCCGCCCGCTCGGCGCGCGGGCGCAGGAGGCCGCGCAGCGAGCCCTCGTACCGCCGCTCCAGGAGCGCGCGCTCCCGCAGGTGCTCGCCGACGGTCAGCGCGGGGTCGAGGTCGTTGACGCCCGGCACCGGGCCGAGCGCGCTGAACCGGCGCACCGCGGTGAGCTGCTTGGGCAGCAGGGCGCGGCCCACGGACGCCGTGCCCTCGGTGGCCCGCATGCGCCCGGTGAGTGCGAGCAGCAGACAGGTGCGGCCGGACCCCGAAGGGCCTTCGACGGCGATGAGCGCGCCCGGCTCCGCCGCGAAGCTGATGCCACGGAACGCCCACCCCCGTGGTCCCTGGAGTCCGAAGTCCGCCGCGCTGACGGCGGCGCCGTGCGAACCGTTCACGTCTTCCTCGCCTTTCCACGTCGTCCGAAGCGTGCGAGCCGAAAAGTGGGCAAGTCGAAAGCTTGCGTGCCGAAGCCCGTGGGCCAGGCCCGGCCGATACCGCGGGGCCTGAGAGCCGGGATCCCTACCGAGGGCTCTGGGGCCTCTGCCGATGGCTCCGGGCCGGGCCTTCGAGCCGGAGCCCCTGAGTGAAGTTTTTGTACTGACTGGTCAGTACAAAAGGTAGCCCGAACCTTCGATCGAGGCAAAGGACCAGGTCAGCGCCGATTGTCAGTGGCGTACCCCACGATGGGCACATACGGCCACCGCGCCGTCACACGACGACAGGAGGTTCGTCATGGCCCGTTCGCACGCAGCGGCCGCCGCACACCGGCGCCGCGCCACAGGCCCTGCCCCCTCACTGACCGGCCCGGCGAGCGACGTGCACCCCGTCCTGCGCCGCGCCACGGCCCCGCCCGCCGCCCTCGAACTGCTCGCCCAGGCCCGCGCCGGACTCGACGAGGCCGCCCGCCTGGACCCTCCGAACGAGCGCTATGCCACGGCCCACCTGGCCGCCCTGCGCACCGCCGCCGCGGTCCTCGCCGCCCGCGGCCGCCCCGAGCTGAACCCCCGGCGCAGGCAGCGCATCCGCAGCGCCTGGGAAGTGCTGCCCGAGATAGCCCCCGAGCTGACCGAGTGGAGCGCCCTGTTCGCCTCCGGGGCCGCCCGCAGGGCCCGCGCCGAAGCGGGCATCCAGGGCGCGGCCAGCCTCCGCGACGCCGACGACCTGGTGCGCGACGCGGCGATGTTCCTGCGCCTCGTCGAGCGGATGCTGGTCCTCCAGCCCGTGCTGCCACAAGCCCGCCAGGAGTCACCCGATGCGGGCTGACCTGGGCGTGGGGGGGGGGGGGGGGGGCTTCCCCCCCCCCCGCCCCCCGGACAGGAGGGGGCCGGGGGCGGCGTGGGGGGGCACCTCTGCCGGACGCGCGGAAGGAGGCCGGGGGGAAAGGGGGGGGGGGAGGG
>NZ_JBWKJZ010000042.1:0-70593 GCF_056431945.1 Streptomyces sp. NPDC045778 | reverse complement strand
GCGCGCCTTCGGCTCCGCCGAAGCGACGCGCCGCCGCTACGCGGCGGGAGGGAGCAGCGCTCCGCGCTGCTCGGTCAGCCCCTCCGGGGCTGACGGCCGGTCAACTCCGTTGCCCGGCGCCCGGATCGCTCCGCGATCCGGGACGGAATTCGCTCCGCGAATTCCTGGGGCTGGCTACGAGGGCGGGGTGGGGTCTGCCGGATTTTCGGCGCTCCCCCTGTTCCGCGAATTCCCTGACGCTCTTTCAAGTTCTGGATTCGATATCCCGTTCCTGGAATATCGAATCCGTGGCTAGGCTGCGAATCCGATATTCGACACGTACTCGTAACTGCCGTATTCACTGCCGAGTTCGACGGTCACGTCGCCGAACCAGGCGTCGTCCAGGGCCTGCTCGTCGTCCGCGGCCCAGGCCGCGACCACCGGGTCCCAGCGGCGCACGTTGAGGGCACGGAAGCTCACGACCCGCTGATGGGGACGGCTGACCTGGGACTGGTTGAGAGGGTGGAACTCCACCCGGGTCCCCCGCCCTTCACGGTTGAGACGGCTGGTCAGATACCGCGCCACGTTGTGACGGCGCACCGTCCGGTAGGCCGTCTCGATGCGCTGCAGGTTCTGCTTCGAGGGGCTGCGCTGGCCGGCCAGCCAGGCGTTCAGGGTGCGGTCGGTGACGGTCAGGCCGGCCTCACGGGCCGCGGTGCGGGCGTGGCTGGTGCGGGTGAGGTAGTGCAGCCGGGCCATCAGACCACGGTGCGCGGTAATGGGTGTGGCGATGAATCCAGCGAGCCGGTCGAGTTGGCGGGCGACAGCCTCGTGGCCTTTGATGCCGCGGGCCCCGTACTTGCCGAACTCGATGTTCCTCTCCGGCATTTTCCCCTCCTCCCGTCACCATAACCTCTTGATTACACATTACCGCCATTGGCGCTGCTCTGCAGTGAGTTGGCGGCATTCTCGCGGGATTTTGTTGCTGGAATTCTGGGGGTGATGATGGGGCATGTGTTCGAGCTCTCGCGCGTGCGGGGAGGGATGTGTCGCTTCACAGGACGCTGTCGGGTGTGGCGGGCTAGGTTGTCACAGAAGGCAGTTGGTTGGGTGTTCGGCTGAGCGGCTGCTACCCCTGCAGGATGCTCCGGAGGATGGTCATGGACGTGGGTGCGGTGGCTCGGCCGGAGGTCGATCTCGCGGCGTTCTACGACCATCAGGACGACGCGGTGGACGCCGTCATGCGCGTCTACACCCCCTCCCCCAGGGCGCGGCGGCCGCGGTTTCGCGCGCAGCTGCACATGGCACCAGGGCTGGGCAAGACGTGGGTGGCCGCGCGGGTCGCGGGCCTGGTCGCCGGGCAGGGGTCGCTGCTGATGGTGGTGCCCACACGAGCTCTGCTGGAGCAGACCTACCGGGTCCTGCGCGCCGCCGGGCGCAGCGGCCCGGTGATCGCCGTGTACGCGCGACGAGACGCGGCCCTGCGAGGCGTGCCGGGGGTGATGGTGACGACGGAGCCGCGAGCGGTGGCCTGGCACGCGAACACCTACGCCGCCCAAGGGGACGGTCGGTTCACGGTGCTGGCCACGTACGCGAGCGTGGAAGGCTCGCTGATCGCCGGACACCGCCTGAGTGTGGAGCGGGACGGGGTGGGGCCGCTGCGGGAGTGGGATCTGCTGGTGGCTGATGAGTTCCACCACGCTGAGGCTTCGCAGGTGTGGGGGCGGGTCAACGAGCAGCATCTCGTGCCCGCGCGGCACCGGCTGTCCATGACTGCGACACCACGCCTGCTCGGGGCGGTGCGCTGGGATGAGCAGGGGCGTGTGATCGCCGCTGATCCGGTGGTGCGGCTCTCCGAGCGCAGGCACGGGCCCGTCGCCTACCGGCTGGGGCTTCGGGAGGCGCAGCGGCGGGGGAAGCTCGCGCGCAGTCCGGTGGTGGTGGCCGAGGTTGATGAGGAGCGGCTGCGGGAGCTCGTGGCGGCGCGGGGGCGTGCCGGTGCGGGGGTGCGGGCGGAGCTGCTCACGGCGTCGTTGGGGGCCGTGCTGCGGGCGGCGGGCCGGGCGGGATGCCGGCGGCTGCTGGCCTACCACTCCACCGTGGCCAGAGCCCGCGCGGCCGCCGCGTCCCTGCCCCAGCTCGCGCGAGTCCTGCACGGGCAGGGGACCTCGTCGCCGCGGCGGGTGTGGGCGGTGGCGCTGCACGAGGGGACCCCCGCCGAGGAGCGGCAGCGGGCCTTGGCGGCGTTGGCGGCGGGGACGGATCTGCGGGGGCGGCCGGTGGACCTGGCCGTCGTGTGTTCCGTGCGGCTGCTGAGCGAGGGCGTGGATGTCCCGGCCGTCGACGCCGTCGCCCTGGTCGACCCGCGCGCGGCACAGGGCGACCTGCTGCAGATCGCAGGCCGTGCCGTCCGCTACGACCACGGGAACCCGGACAAGGTGGCGTCGATCATCGTGCCTGTCCTCCACCTCGCCCAGGCGGCCGACGACACGCTGGTCGGGCCGGACTGGGTGCCGGTGATCAACATGCTGCGCGCGCTGGAGTCCTACGAGCCCGACCTCATCGACCAGGAGGACCAGGCCGACGGGGACGGTCATGGAGCGGTCGCGCGGCGGGTGGAGCACGCGGGGCGCAGCACCAGCCGCGGCGCACACCGCGTGCAGCCGCCCGAGGAGGCGCGGCGGCGGGCCGAGGAACGCGCGCGTGAGCTCCAGCAGATGCTCAGCCTCACCCGGAAGCGGGCGGCTGGGGTGGTCGCGGACTGGCTGAAGATCACCGTGCTGTCCGACCCTGTCACCGCTGATGCCGAACGCCTCATGCGGGCTGTTGCCGCCTACCACCAGCGCAACGGGCACCTGCGCGTACCCGTCGACTGGCACGAGAGGCTCCCCGTCGACTACACCCGCACTCCGCTCCTCAAGAAGCCCGAGCACAGGTGGGTGGAGGAGCAGGAGCTCACGCAGGAGCCGTGCCCGGGGCCGGGCCGGGGGTCAGCGCCGCGGCAGGGGCTTGGGGAGAAGCCCCGCCAGGAGCAGGGCCGGGAACGGGCGGACGGCCACGAGCAGGCGGAGGTGCCGGGACGGGAGCAGCGGCGGGATTCCGCAGAGGAGCACAACCAAGGGCAAGGGGAGCAGGCGGAGGGGCACGCGGGGGGCGGGGAGCACACGCGCGGGCCGAAGCTGGCGGAGGGGGAAGGACACGAGCAGGAGCTCACGGAGGCGCAAGGGCAGGGGCAGGAGTCCGTGGTGGGGCCGGAGATCGTGGTCCGGCTGGGGTGGGAACTGGAGCGGGTACGCAGGCAGTGGCGCCGCGACCGCGACGACCTGCGCACCCTCATCGCCGAGCTCGGCCCGGAAGAAGGCCTGGAGGTCTGGCGCGTGCGGCCGCGACGCGTCCCTACGGACCTGACCGCCCTGCTGGGCGAGTACGGGTTCGTGTGGGAACCACGGGCCTCAGCTCGGCAGATCCTGCTCGAGGCCGCCCGGGAGTACGCGCAGCGGTACGGGCATCTGCTGCCCGGCGTTGCGGAGACCATCAGCGTGGACGGGCAGGAGGTGAGGATCGGGAAGCTGCTGAGCGAGTGCCGCAGGCCCGCCTGGGGCACCCGCGAAGAGGAGCGTGAGGCCGCCCGCACGCTCGACGAGCTCGGCGTATGGCGGGTACGGGACGGGTCACCGTGGAACGCCAGCTGGGAGCGGAAGCTCGTCCTGCTCGAGGCCTTCCACGCCCAGGGCGGACGCCGCGGGGAGCTCCTGACCGGGAGCCGGGTCTTCCGCGGGGACGACCTGGGCAAGTGGCTGCGCGACCAACACCGGCGGTGGAAGAAGCTCCACGAGGAACAGCGCCGGGTACTGCTCAAGCTACGCATGGGCCCCGCCACCGGAGACCAGCGCGTCAAGACCGCGGGCGCCGTGCAAGTACCCCGCTCCCGCATCGAGCGGCTGATGGAGATCGCCACCGCCGCACGCCAGCACCTCGACGACGTCGGACCGTTGGTGGGCGAAGACGGTCGGCACCGTGTCCACGACAGCTACCGGCCCCGTGTAGGCGGCGTCCCCGTACAACTCAGGCGTCGGCTGAACGCAGTGCGTGCCCGCTACCACACCTACACCCCCGAACAGCAGGCGCTGTTCACCGGCCTCGACCTCCCCTGGGCGCAGCCCTCTGCAGCTCGCGACAGCGGATAGGCGCAGCACGGCGACGGACAGACAGGGACCGGACAGTAGCGGCTCGGCGTGTGACAGACGCCCTTGGACTGCTGGCCGTCTTGGGCCCCTGCGCTGGCTAGGGGGCGACTTCGGGTGGCCTCGGTTGGCGGGGGTCCGGTCAAGATCGCGCGTGTTGAACCGGCGCCGGAAGGCGGCTCGCATTGGCCCCGTAGGGGCCCGGCTGCTCACGTGGTGGGTGCCGTCAGGTTGGATGGAGATCACTGTGGCTGAGGGAGTGGTCATGTTCGGGGTGCTCGCAATGGCTGCACTGCTCGCGATGGTGGTCCTGTGTGTGAGCTTGGCCAGTCTCGGGCTGCATGGGCTTCTGCTCGGGCGGATGCCGGGAACCTGGCTCCGCCGACGGGTGCACCACCCGCGGTTGTGGGGTGCGGGCGCTGTACTCATCGCGGTCAGCTGGACCACCCGCTCCCCGTCACTGCTCGTCGTGGCAATCGGTCTTGTCGCAGTGGGACACGTGGCCAACCTCGCACCATGATCGGGTCATGGCTGGGTGCCGCACGAGGTCGGCAGCCGGTAGAGGCTCCCCCTGAGAGCGCCGCCGAGCCCGCCTCTGAGCCACTTCAGGGGCATCCCCGATGCCGGGCGGCCGGGCCGTTTCGTCAGCAGGCCATGCCGAGGGTCCTGCGGATCAGTCCCGGAACCGGGCCGGGACGATGCCGTTCTCCATCGCGAAGTCCAGGTCAGCGAACCTCGCCCTGTCGCCCTTGCCGTACTGCCTCACGAACGCCACCAGCTCAGCGGGGTCCTCGGTCGGGGCTGTTCCGGCGGGCCGGGCTCTATGTCTCGAGCAGGTCGGGGACGCTGAACTGGTGGGTCAGGTCGAGGAGCAGGCGGTTTGCCGCTGCACGGCGATCTTCTGGGGAAGCCGCAAGGTCCTGGAGCGGCGCCTCGGTGAGTACAGGCTCAGGGCGCTCGGTGAGGCTGTGCTCGATCTGCCGGTCGTACGGGCTGCCGCGGGAGGCGAGGGCCATGATGTTGCCTGGTGTGATCGCGGTGGCGAGGAGTTGCAGCATGCCGTCGGCTCCGCGTCGGCGGGCATGCACGGCGGCCCCCTCAGTCCACTATCAATTGCAGCAGCTGCGCGCGCAGAGTGTGGTCGTGGAGACCCGCGCGGCGCAGCGGGCGCTGCCCGTACTGCCGACGCTGACCGCCAGCCGCCCCCACGCACGACGCCATGGCCGACAGAACCACGAGTTCTGTCGTGCGTGGTGCAGAACACGTAGGCTTCCAATTATGAAGATATTGATCTCTGTTGACATGGAGGGCATCTCAGGGGTCGTGCATCCCACCGAGACGAAGCCGGATGGCTACGACTACGCGCGTGGCCGGGCGTTAATGACGGCTGAGGCGAACGCCGTGACCGCTGGTGTCCTGGACGCCGAACCCACGGCCGAGGTGCGGATCGCCGACGCGCACGGCCCATTCCGTAACCTGCTGCCTGAGGAACTCGACCGTCGGGCGCACCTGGTCCGTGGCAAGCCGCGCCCCCTGGGCATGCTCGGCGGACTCGACGAACAGACCGACGCCGTCCTGCTAGTCGGCTATCACGCCCGTGCCGGCGGCGGACCAGCCGTGCTGGCACACACCATGAACGACGGCATCCTCGACGTGCGCGTGGGGGGACGTTCTCTGGGCGAGATCGGCCTCAACGCCGCCATGGCCGGACATCTGAACGTACCGGTCGTGCTGCTCAGTGGTGACGATAGGGCCTGCGCCGAACTTCAAGATCTGCTCCCTTCTGCCATCACCGTCGCGGTCAAGCAAGCCCTCGCGCAGGGCGCTGCCGTCGCCCTGCACCCCCAAGAAGCTCGTGAGCGGTTGCGCCATGCGGCCGCCGAGGCCATCTCCCGGCGCACCCAGGTTTCACCGCTGTCTCTTGCCGGACCGCTCGATGTCGAGGTGGACCTCTCCGCGCCGTTCATGGTCGACCTCGCGACCCTCGTGCCAGGGGTCTCACGCCATGAAGGTGGCCGGACAGTCACCTTCACCGCCGCCGACTTTGCCGACGCCTATCGGCTGGTCCTGCTGCTCGCGCAGCTCGCCACCATCAAACCTGGCTAGGATCAGCCGACTTTAGACGCTCTTCTCCGCCATGCAACGTTGCGGACCTGCTACAACGACCGCATCGACATCCCCAGCAGGTGGTCCTTGCGGATTGCCGTGTACAGCTTGACCTTCGACTGCGAGCTACCCATGCGGCCCCTAGCGGCAGCAGCACACCTCACAGTCCCATCGCAAGCCCCCGACTGACGTCAAAAACAAACCGACATCGCAATGTTGGTCGGGCCAGTCACACGGACGGTGGCGTCATCTTCATTCCCCCAGTGTGCCCGCCCCTGTCTTCCACGCTCGGGCGCAGTGGGCAGGCCACGGTGTGGCTCATCGTCCCGGGGGCGGCACCGTCGCCGGCGGCGCCCCTGGGTTATGTACACCACAGCGCAGGTCGACCGAAGTGCTGTCACCCAGTGGCCCGACGGAGCCGAAACCGTCCGTGCCCGCTGGCATCGCCTCGTCCGGACTCGCCGAGCCCGCCTCGGCGCGTGCGGGCAGTGCGGGTCAGGGTGTCAGGTCAAGGACGCGGACCAGCTCACCGCTCCACCAGTCGGGGGCGGTGGTGGCGATGATCGCGCCGTCGGGACGGTGCGGGGTCGGCTGCGCGGCGTACTGGCAGTGTGCCGTCGCCCACGTCTCGTGCCGGGCTACGGCCATGGCGGCCGGGAGGTCCAGGCCGAAGACCGTGATGCCCGGCAGCGCGGCCAGGTGTCCGCCGGGCACGGTCGGCTTCGACGAGCGCGCAGGTGGGGGCGTACAGGTACCAGCCGGCCCTGTGGGCACGGTGGATCAGACGGGAAGCAAGGACGTTGCCGCGGCCAGCGGCGGCCACCGCGGTTTCGTCCAGGACGATGTGCATGGCGTCGCTCACCGGGCGGCCGCCTGGGCCAGCCGACGGTCCAGTTCACTGTCGAGGCCCTGCTCCTCAGCGGGGGTCGGCGCGTAGCCGTCCACTCCTTCAACGCGGCCCGGGCCTGGTCGGCCCGCGCGGCCCGCTCGTCCGGGGTGAGGAGGATTTCGGCGAGCCGGGCCAGGTAGGCGCGCAGCGACTTGCCCTCCGCCGCCGCGAGGGCGGCCAACCGGTCGCGGGCTTCTTCGGGAATGCAGACATTGGCGTCAGGCATCATCGGGCTCCCTCCACACAGTATGGGTACGGGTACGCACCCGTACCGATTACTACTGCGAGGCAGGTGGCGACGGCGTGTGGCCCGCGTCCCACCGCAGCGGCACAACAGTTGCTCTGACCACGTGGTCCTGCGGACTGAGGCGGCGGCTGGCCGCCACGAGGGCTGGCAGGCGTTCGCCCGGTGCCATGACTGCCGCCGTGCCGGGCTCATCCCGACTGGCAGCAGAGCCTGATGCCCCTCTGGGTCTGCTCATAAGAATCAGTGAACTCCCCTGTCGCCCTGACCGCCGCTCCGCTCGGGACTGCCGAGTACGCCCTTCCCACCCCGCTGCTGCATGTGCCCGGCTGGGGCTGGTCACGGCCATGGAGAGAACCACCGGGCCAGGACCGTGCCGGGGTGCACGTCCGTTGATGCCCTCACCCGAGGCGGAGATGTTGCTCAATTTGCTGCATGCAACAGTAAAGTAATCCCAAAGTTCCACACCTGGAACTGGCCATGCAGCAATCGATAGAACGCCGCAGGGCTATGCCTGTGCCCGAAAATGGGCATCAATAATACTTTTATCCCATATAGCATCTGCCCTTTTCGTGGATTATTCTCACGAAAAGTGTAGTTCTGTTACGCGAACGTCTCTGACTGGAAACCGATAGTTGACATATGCCATCGCAACCCGGCTAGATGGCTGTCGCAATGATCTCGATTCAGCGATTTCGAATACGGCCGCGAGAGGTTACAGTTCTAATGGGGCGACGACGAATTCCCCTCTTAGGGGGAATCAGCCGACTCATCAAGAAGGTGACTGGACTGAGTTTGGATGTCGTCAACGTCAGGGCCAGGCTCGATCTAGATCCGACCGTCGTGCGATTCTGTACCGAGATGCGCGAGGTCGATGTCAGCAGCACTACTGGCTTAGTGCAATTGGTGAAGCATGTGCAGGGCAGAGAGCCGCTTAGTCGAACAAACTGCCATTCAGAGCCGCTTCACACGCTCTCCGGCTATCTCGGCGCGCACCTCGGTATTTCTGTAGACTCGTTCGACACGATGCAGGAGTTGCGTGACAAGTACCGGATATGCAGCCTGTTGCGTGGACACGATGTGCGGACGATCGCAGCGCAAATCGTCACGATCGAGCAGGAAATTCACAACTTCGTCGAACGGCACAGCGATGCGGTAGTAAAGTCGAGAAACGGTGGAGACAGCGCCGTCGGCGTCCGCTTCGTCCACGGCGCCGAGAACGCCGCAACGGCCTGGAAATGGGCCTCGGTGATCGGTCTGTCGGAGATACCGGCTGAGGAGATCATCGAAGCTGCCGACGTGTCCCCCACGCACATCCCTCTCGCTGCAACGACCAAGGAATTCTTCCCCGGTTCAGTGGAGCTGGGGCATGCCGTGCCCGCCCCACTTGCCGAGCGGCAGTACGACGAAGCGGCCCGGCTGGTCCGCACCGTTCTCGACGCGGCGGGCCTCGCGTGGGGCCCCTCGCACACGGAGATCATCTTGACGGCGCAGGGCCCCGAACTGGTCGAATCACACAGCCACCGGGCTGGTGGGCACGTCAACGAGCTCGTGCGTCTGGTCTACGGAATCGACATGGAGCGACTGGCTTTTGAGCTCGCCGCCGATGACGGTACTCGCCTGCCTGAGATTCCGCTGGCGACAAATAATGCCGCCATTCTGATCGCCGAACATGGCGGTATTCAGGACATCAGCGGCGTCTCTTCGGTTGCGGCCGATCGGAACGTGCCAGAGTCGAGATCTCCACGAGCCCCGGCGAAGTCTCCTGCGAAACTCCGGTAGCCGGGAGACTACGTCATCACCCTGGGAACAAACGTCGGCGACCCCATGGCGCGCCACTCTCCACGCCTCACAGATCCAGATCCGAAGCTTCGACGGCGGCCTATATTCCTGCGGAAAGGTATTCACGGAGGAAGAAGTCACGCATTCGACGCATTCAACGCGCCGATGACAGCAAGGAAGTAGTGGACATCCGCATGCAGAATCCAGTGGATCCCACCGAAATGAGGGAGTCACCGAAGGTGCACGAGAATATACCCCACCCGCTGAAAATTTCCCGCGCGGTGCTGATTGGCATCATCACTGGGGGAGTCTCCCAAGAGCGCGACCGTTCGCTGCTCTCAGGTCGGACCGTCTACGAATCCCTTCTCACCCAAGGGTATCGGGTCAAGCTCATCGACTCGGCTACTCCGGATTTCGTCGAGCAGGTGAGAGAGGTTGACATCGCCTTCCTAGCGATTGCTGGCCAATACGCCGAGGACGGCAAGCTACAGGGCCTGCTTGAAATGCTACGCATCCCCTACACCGGGTCGGGCGTCATGGCCAGTGCGCTGGGCATGAACAAGACCGCTCTCAAGTCGTTCGTGGGGGCTCACGGCGTACCCATTCTCGGCCACGCCGAATTCGGCTCGAATGACTCGTCCGACGCCCTGGCCAAGGAGGTCGCAGACACCGTAGGTCTGCCGGTCATGATCAAGCCGGTCTCTGAAGGGGGCAGCGTGGGCATGTCTATCGCGTCCGACCTTCCTGAGCTGCGCGATCTGATCGAGTCGGTCGGCCAGAGCGGCCAGCAATTTTTTGCAGAGCGCTACTGCCCCGGTCGCTCGATCACAGTGGGTGTCCTGGAGGGCCCTGCCGGTCCCCAGGCCCTTCCACCTCTGGAGGCCAGGACCATGGGTGAGTTCTACGACTACGAGACCAAGCGCAACCCAGCCCTGCACAGCTACGAGTGCCCGGCCTCCCTGGACGAGGACATCCGCACCCGGCTCGCTGACATCGCGGTCGCAGTCCACAAGGTGCTGAACTGCATCGGCTACTCGCGTACAGATTTCATCGTCGACGAGAACGGCGTGGAGTACTTCCTGGAGGTCAACACCCTCCCCGGTCTCTCCCGAACCGGAAACCTCGCGACGATGGCCCAGGCCCAGGGGATCGACTACGACAGCCTAGTGCGGCTCATCCTCGAGTCCGCCGCTGCACGCGAGGGGTACGTGGCATGAACGAAGGAAACGATTCGGCGGTGGCTCTCACAGAGCACCACGTCACGCACGCGGCTCAGTTACTCAACGGTGTCGCCGTCCGCACTCCGATGCTCTCCTCCCGCGCCATCGACCGCCTGACCGGCGTCACCGGGAAGTTCAAGGCCGAACTGTTCCAGCACACCAACGCGTTCAAGTTCAGGGGGGCGTACAACCACGTGATGGGGTTGTCCCCTTCGTCCCGCGCCCGGGGAGTCGTCGGCGCCTCCTCCGGAAACCACGCCATGGCGCTGGCGCTGACGGCCCGGCTTCTGGGCATTCACGCCACGGTCGTGGTCCCGGAGGACTGCCCGCAGACCAAGATCGCCGCCATCGCGGCCGACGGAGCGGACATCGTCCGCTACCACCGGGAAACCGACGAGCGGGACAAGATCGTCGCGGAGATCGCCGAGGAGACCGGCGCCCACGTCGTTCCTTCGTCTGACGCGTACTCTGTCATGGCGGGCAACGGCACGGTGGCGCTGGAGATGCTGGAGGACGACCCCGAGCTGGACACCCTGTTCGTGCCGCTTGGAGGCGGGGGCATCGCTGCTGGCTGCGCCACCATTGCCAAGGCACTCAAGCCAGGCATCGGCGTGATCGGAGTCGAGCCCGAGGGCGCCAACGACACCTACGTCTCCTGGTGCAGGGGCGAGCGGTCGACCATCTCGCGAGTCTCCACCATTGCGGACGGACTACGCCATCAGACGCCGAGCTCCCGAGCCCTCGCGGTCAACACGCGGCTCCTAGACGACGTTGTGCTGGTCAGCGACAGCGAGATCGCGGAAGCGATGCGGCTGGCCTTCACCCACCTCAAGGTGGTGCCAGAGCCTAGCGGGGCCTGTGCCATGGCTGCAGTGATTGCCGGCCGGCATCTGCGCGGCGTGAAACGAGCCGGCGTGGTGCTGTCCGGAGGCAACGTCGACTGGAGCAACTTCCGCACGCTCGCGGATCTCGGAAGCCGCTCTGACGACCTCAGTGCCTTGGCCTGCTGACAGTCCCCGGAAACAATCAACGTGTCGTCAAGACTGAGAGAGATCGAAGATGACTGAGCAGCGGGAAAGGCTTCTCTTTGTCCATGGCCCCGGCGGCCCCCAGCCGTCCTGGTACCTGCCCCGGCTGAGCGGAACGTACCGGCTGCGGGTCCTCTGGCGCCCCAGCGGCGATCCCATGTCCGACGCTGCCCTGGCGAAAAGCTTTGGCCAACACGGCGAAAGCGTCGCAGTCGACCCGGACACCTCATGGGGCCCACTCCTCCTCGAACAAGCTACCGACTGGAAACCCGACGGAATCCTGGCCTTCAGCGAACTCGTTGCTGCGGACTGCCATGCGGCGGCCGCGAAAATGGGCCTTCCCGGCGCACCGGTCCACGCCGCTCAAAGACTCCGCAGCAAACACAGCCAGCGCACGCTGATGGCCGCCGCGGGAATCCCCATGCCAGCGTTCCGCTGTGTCGGCACTCTTGAGGAGCTCCGCGATGCCGCCGAGCGCGTTGGTCTGCCAGCGATCCTCAAGCCGGTGGTGGGGGTGGGCAGCGCAGCGACGTACCCCGTCGACCAGGCTACCGATCTCGCTGCCCTCTGGCGGACCGCCGAACGCGCCTACCTCTCCGACCTCCGAGGCAACGGACAGATGTCCTTCATCCTGGAGGCACGGCTGTTCGGACGGAACCAACACGGCGACGAGCGCTTCGGCGACCAAGTCAGTGTCGAGTCCGTCGTATGCGATGGACGGGTCTACCACCTGACCGTCACGGATAAGCTCCCGCTCGAACGGGACTTCCGGGAAACCGGTGACATCTCACCGTCGAGCCTGCCCTCCTCCATGCAGGAGGAACTGCGTCAGATCAGCACGGCCGCCATCCATGCCCTTGACCTCGACAACTCGGCCGTCCACACGGAGTTCAAGCTGACACCCGATGGCCCGCGCGTCATCGAGGTCAACGGCCGCATCGGCGGCGGCGTGACCGAGCTGTTGCACTACTCGGCCGACTACGATGTCGTGGCCGAGTTGGCTGCCGTAGCCGTGGGCAGAGCCCACCTTCCCGTCCCGCAGCACCGCCGCCATGCCGCATTCCTCACCCCTCAGCCTCCCCACACTGCGACGCATGTCGCCCGCGCGCCGGAGGTGGCTCGCCTGTTGTCCCTGCCCGGTGTGGTGAGCGCGGAAGTCCTCTGCCGGGCCGGAAGTCCCACCGACTGGCGCCGCGGCACGTCGGCGAACCTGGCCCGCGTCTTCGCCGTCGCCGAGGACACCGACGACCTCCTTGCGACGCACGAGGCGCTCAACTCCGACGACTGCTTCGCTTTCACCCACGAGCGAAGCGCGCGGGTATCCCGGTGAGTAGGGACGTGCCGACCCCCGAGCGCACCGTTTACCCGCAGTATGTTCGATGTCCGCCCGGGTCGGGAAGAAACTGGTCCTACCACCCACCCGGACGTCGCGCCGCTTGCCGTGACCACGCTCCTGCACCCGTAGATTCCGACGATCTGCGTGAAGTAGGTGGAATATTTGGGTCAGGCTGACGATCTCCGGGCTGGTCAGTCCCCAGGTTGGGGTCCCCTTCGGTCGCTTGTCCGACCGCGTGGGCCCCCTAGGTCTACTGCATGCCTTCCGGTTTTCCAGCGAGCCGCGGGCTTCCCGCACACCTTCGGCTGTTCGTCTTTGGTGCCTTGTGCTTCGGCCGCCGCCGCGATGGACGGCGTGCCCGCGGTTCCGCCAGCCGAGCACATGACGCCCGTCAGCCTCTGGCTTTGCCTGCGCGACGGACCTTTCGCCTCGGTCGTCGTGGTGACCTCGACCCTTCAGCTCCACTACGCGTGGCGGCGCGTTGGATAACGGAGTTGACGGCGGGTCACCTACGAGAACGCCCTCCACTCAACACGAACTGCCCTGACCCGAGCCGCATAGACATGATCAAGATCTGGGGCCTAGGCCCAACTGTAAGTTTCAAGTACCGCAAGAGAGCCTTACAACGCTAGGGGGAGCACCATGTCCATTGTCTCGATGAGACGGGCCGCAAGGGAGAGTGTCGCCGGGCTCCCCCGCGAGTTCTGGTGGCTCTGGACCAGCACCTTGGTCAATAGGCTCGGGGCTTTCGTCGCCACATTCATGGCCTTGTACCTGACCCTGGACCGGGGCTACTCGGCCTCCTACGCGGGACTTGTGGCCGCCCTGTTGGGCCTCGGCAGTGTCGTCTCCTCGTTCGGTGCGGGGGTAATGACGGACCGGATCGGGCGCCGCCCCACCCTGCTGATCGCCCAGGCATCGACCTCGGTGTCGGTAGCGGTGCTCGGCTTCATGGAGAACCCGGTGGCGATCGCGGGCGTGGCCTTCATGGTCGGCATGGCGTCCAGCGCCTCGCGGCCCGCCGTGCAGGCCATGATGGCGGACATCATCCACCCTGAGGACCGGGTCCGTGCCTTCGCCCTGAACTACTGGGCGATGAATTTGGGCTTCGCCCTCTCCTCGGCGGGCGCCGGATTCATCGCGCAGTACAGCTATCGCGCGGGCTTCCTGGCGGAGGCCGCGCTGACGATGATCTGCGCGGTGCTGGTCTTCCTGAAGCTGCCGGAGTCACGGCCCGAGCGCTCCCACCTAAAGGCCGAAGGAAACCTTCCGGTGCCGGATGTCAACATGCGTACGGTCCTAGGGGACGGCCGCTTCATGGGCGTGGTCGGGCTGTCCTTCCTGATGTCGCTGATCTTCGCTCAGTCGTCTGTGGGCCTGCCGGTGGCGATGGGCGAGGCCGGCTTCTCGGCCTCCGACTTCGGTCTCACCATCGCGGTCAACGCCATTCTGATCGTTGCGCTGCAGATCCCGGTCACCCGCTTCATAGAGCACCGCGACCCGCAGAATCTGCTCGTCCTCTCTGCGCTGACCGCGGGTTACGGATTCGGGCTCACCGCCTTCGCGGGCTCGATCGGCTTCTTCGCACTGACTGTGTGCGTGTGGACACTCGCCGAGATCATCAACTCCCCCACCCAGATGGGTCTGGTGGTCCGCCTCTCGCCGGTGCAGGGACGCGGCCACTACCAGGGCGTCTACACCGTGTCCTGGTCGGTGGCGGCCCTGGTGGCCCCGCTGATGGCTGGCTTTGTGATCGACCGCTTCGGTGCGGACTGGCTGTGGGGCGTCTGCGCGGTGCTCGGCACCATCGCCGCAGCCGGGTACTGGGCGCTGATGCGGGACTTGCCGACGGAGGACTCGGCGGCGTCGGCCGAGGCTCCGGTAGCCACCGAGACTCCGGCGCCGCGCTGAAGTACGACCAGAACAGGTTCCAGCCTGAATCCAACGGACGGATTTCGACGAAGCCACAGCCTGACAGCCTGGTTGGTAGCACAGGCCCTGGGCACCGGTCTTGAGCGCCTGCCGCGGTCAGCCGACCCGAAGAGTCACCCCGCGCCGACCGAAGAATGTCTCGAACACCTCGGCGGGCAGCAGTCCGTACCGTGCTTCCTCGGTGTGGCCGGACGGGTTGCGAAAGTGGACGCCTCGGCTGTCCCGCCCAATGACCAGAACGAGATGCCCGCCCCGCCCCGGAGCCGGCAGCGAAGGCCGGCGGATCTCCTTGTGCACCGAGGCCAGCACCATCCCACCGTGGTCCAACTCCTCACTCAGCTCCCGAAGGGACAGTGCGGGATGTACAGCACCGTCGAGTTGGTGCACCTCACGCACGTACTGCAGGAAAGGCGCGTACAGGAGACCGAGGACACTTCCGTCCTCCTTCGGCTGGTAGGCGCCGCGAGCGATGCCGTCGCGCATGAGGTGCTGCAACGGCGGCACCGACTGCCCCCTGTGCGCCAGCACCATCTGGAGACAGGTCATCCCGCAGGACCTCCGCGACCAGAACCCGTACTCCTTCCGGCTGTCGGCTCCCGACCGCCACCACAAGGGGTCATCCGCCGGGTCCGCCCCCTCGTACGCGATGGCTGCGATGAACTCCGGCGACTGGTACTGGGTGACAGCGGGCACGGGATGATGGACGTTCCCCGCCCGCGGCACCCCCGTGGCGTGACAGGGCCCGCACCGATCACGCGGGTGTTTAGCGCCTGACAGAACACCGCGCCCCAAGATCGCCTCACTCACACGCCCAGGCTATATCGTCCCATCGCTCGACAGCGGTGGCCATCTCGGCCTCCTACCGGCGTCCGTAGATCATCAGCGAGCTGCGGGCGCCGCTCGCCAGCGGTGAGCCCGGCACACCGGCTCGTTGCCCGAGTTGATCCACGGGCGTTCACAGCCCGAGACCCGGCAGTTCTCGGTACCCAGGTGGAGATGCCGCGAGGTGCGGGGAACCCTGACGAACTCCTCCACAGGCATGCCGGACTTCCGGTGCCGGCTGTAGCAGGTGCTGCACAGCTTCTTCCCGCGCACCGGCGACTCGCAGTTCGGCACCGGACAGCGCCTGCCGCCCATGGTGGGATGGCCTGTCGGCGTCATCACGCGACGCTCGGCGTTCCAGCCCGCCTCGGCAAGGAACTCCTCGCTGATCATGGACCACAGGAAGGCGGTCACCTCGGCATCGGATGCGTCCGTTCCCGGGGCCGGAGACGTGACCACGGGCGTGAGCATGCGACTCATCGGGCACCCCCGGTGAACTCGCGGGGCGAGGGCACCGCGTCCACCGCGTCCCGCAGGCGGTCCGGAGCCGGTGTCAGGTACGGCTCCGCGCTGGACAGCCGGGAGTGGTCCAGCAGCGCGGTGATCTCGTCCTGCCCACCGCCCGCGTCCGCGAGATTGCTGCCCGCCGCCCGGCGCAGCATCCGCGGTGTGACGTTCCGGCTCAGCCCGGCACGCTTCGACAGCCGCCCGAACAACTCGGTGATCGAGTCGGGGGTCATCGGGGCGCCGAGCGGCTCGGCGAACAGGTTCACCAGCACGAAGTCGCTGCCGGGGCCGTGCGGCAGCGCCATCCGCTCCATCACGTACTGGTCGTAGGCGAGGACCACCAGACGGTCGACAGGCTTCCAACGGCCCGGCGCGGCGGTCGGCTGCCGCTTGGCCCAGGCCCCGTTGGCGGGGTGAGCGTCGGCGGGGTTCGGGGCGGGTGTGGCCTTTCGGGGCGCGGCTCGCTATGGGGGTTGAGGTGGGGTTTGTCTTCGTGGCGGCCTGGCTTGGTGGTCGGGGTGTGGGCCGACGCCGACGTGCGGGAGGGGCACACGGTGCTGGAGATCGGCACCGGGACCGGCTACTCCACCGCACTGGCCTGCCAGCGCCTCGGCTCCGGCGGCATCACCTCGATCGAGATCGACAGCGGCCGGCTCCAGACGGCCGCGGGCGCGCTGTCCGACTGCGGCTTCGCCCCGACCCTGGCCGTGGCCGACGGACTGTACGGGTACTGGCCCGAGGCCCCCTTCGACCGGATCGTCGCCGCCTGTTCCTTCCGCGCCGTCCCGCCCGCCCTGATCGCACAGACCCGGCCCGGCGGGAAGATCCTGCTCACCCTGTCCGGCTGGCTCCACGGCTACGCCCGCGTCCTGCTGACCGTGGACCGGGACGGCACCGCCCACGGGCCGCTGCTGGGCGGCACCATCTCCTTCATGTCCGCACGCACCCACGCCGCCCCCGCCTTCGGCAACCCCGCCCACTGGGCCGCCGAGCTGCCCGAGACGGCCCGCCGGACCCAGCACGGACCGCAATGGCTCAGCGCCGCCACCAAGGAAGCCTTCCACCTGCGCTTCCTCGCCCAAAGCACCATCCCCAACGCACAGATGACCTACGTAGGACAGGCAGTGCACCTGATCGACGTCACCACCGGCTCCGCTGCCATCCTCACCCCCCCACGACGACGGCGGATGGGCCGTGCGCGAGGCCGGCCCGGTCAAGCTGTGGGAACGCATCGAGCACCTCCTGGACGCCCACCACGCGGCCGGGCGGCCAGGACCTGAAACCTTCACCCTCCGCGTCCACGAGGGCGGGCAGCACCTGCAGCACCCACACCTGCCGCCCCTGCACCTGCCGCAGCCCTGAAACGGCCCGCACACACCAGCCCCACCCCGCAGCCAGGCCCTGGCCAGGCCGTTACCGATCCAGCGCGGCAGCGAACCAGGTTGGTCCCGAGGGCGGCGGTTACGGGGTCCGGGAGGCAAGTGTGTACCGGTCGGCGAGGCGTGCCATGGTCAGGCAGTACAGCGGGGTGAAGACCACCTCGAGGACGAGGGCCTGCCAGGGGGCGTCGGCCGCGGTGCCATCGTCGGCGAGCTCGCCGAAGGCGGCGGCCAGGCCGATGGCCAGGGCGTTGTTGGCTGTGTGCAGGGCGATCACGGCCTCCAGGCCGCCGGTGCGGATGACCAGCCAGCCCCACCACATCGCGGAGTAGAACAGCAACGCGAACCCGGTGGGCTCGCCGAAGCCGTGGGCCAGAGCGAAGAGCAGCGAGGCGAGGGCGATGCCCGGCCACGGAGATCGGGTGACCCGTCCTGTGAGCTGGGGGAGCCAGCCGCGGAACACATACTCCTCGGCGGCGGCCTGGAACGGGATCAGTGTCCACAGCACCGCGAGGTTCAGCAACAGCATCGGCCAGCCAGGGAAGCCCTGCCCCGATGACGTGGAGCTGTCCGCGTCCCAGGTCCACGCCAGCAGCAGCCCCAACTGCACGATCATCACGGGAAGGGCCACCATGCCACAGCGCAGGAGCCAGCTCCAACGCAGGCCGCCGGTGACGGAGGAGACCGTGCCGGCTGGGCGGCGGCCGAAGCGGCGCACGCCCGCCAGGACGGCGGGCACGGCAGCTCCCAGTGCGGCCAGTTGCAGAGCCATGTCGGCGAGCGGGGAGGAGAACACCTGGTCGCTGTCGGCAGCGGCCGGACCGGCGTGCAGTATGTCCGCGAGGACCATGCCGATCACGTAGACGCCGAGAACGGTCACCACGATCAGGCCCACGACTAGCAGGAGCTCGCCCCACCAGTCACCTCTGGTGGCCCGGCCGTTCTTGCCCTGCGCGTGGTAGGGCGTCCCGGGCGGGGCCGGGGTGGGGCCCGGTTTCGGACTGGCGGTGGGATCCAGCTGCGGCGGCGGCCAGTTCTCCCAAGGCACGCTGGCGGGGCGGGTGGGCGGCTCGTGCGCAGCAGGACGGTCGGGCATCGGGGCTACATCTCGCCGTTGAGGAATATGAGGACTGTGCGCACGCACCACAGGGCCGCGAAGATCCAGTCGAAGCCGGAGCGCCAGCGGCGCAGCACGGTGCGGCTGAGGATGATGGTGGCCAGGGTGCCTGCTCCGGATGCCCAGTGCAGGGCCAGGCCGATGGTGGCGAGGGTGTCGTTGTGGCGGGCGTCGGCGACGAACAGGCACAAGAAGCCGACGAATGCGATCAGCAGCAGTGCGGCGAGGACGGTCTCGGTGCGATTCCGCGGCGAGGCCATGGCCGTTTCGTCGGGGGTGGGGGGTGAGGAAGGCATGTGTGCTTTCTTGAGGATGGGCGGCCGCAGGGCCGGGCACAGGGGACGGCGCCCGTCCCCGCGGCCGGGCGGGTGTCAGCCGGTCTGGCTGTGGACGAACTTCCAGATGCGGTACTGGACTTCCTGACCCGCCGCCATCCATGTCAGCTTGATCGGGTTGTACCACTTCAGGCCGTCAACCCAGTTACGGAAGGTGGAGTACTTCCCGGCCGCCTTCTTCGCCGCCTTGACGACCTTCGGGCCCGCCTTCTTGACCAGCTTCCAGAACGCCTTGGCCGCGGACGAGGCAGCGCCCTTGGTCTGGGCTTCGGTGGCGCTGCCGCCGGCGACAGCCTGCAGCTCGGCGCGGGCCTCCGGGGTGAGCTCGGCATGGACTGCAGGCGTGGCCAGCAGAGCCCCGGCCTCGGCAGCGCCGAAGGCAGATTCCGCCGGGGAGGCGGCAGCGACGGGGGCCTCGGCGCGGTGCTCCTCGACGGCCGAAGCGGCCGGGGCAGCGATACCGAAGGCCACAACGGCCACAGCCGTGGCCGCGCTCATGCGCAGGGTTGTGCGCTTCACGTACTCTCTCCCTTGTGTATTCACACGGGTGGGCGGCCGTGGTCTTTGACGGGATGCGGCCGCTTCCACTCCTGCTTGGTCAACAGCGGGGCAGCTCCTGTGACAGGACAGCTCAACGCCGCCACTGACCCGCAGTCCTGATATTGCTTCAGACGTCAACTATCCTGAAGGGGAACAGGACCCCGCCAATAGGGCCGAACAGCCCTTGAAGGCCAGCCCGTAACTCCCCCGGACCGGGGCGCACATGGAGCCGGTGCGGGGCGGAGTGTCCGCGCTGAGCCCCAGGAAGGGTGATCTTCAGGCTCCACCTCCGCGTATTCGGAGGGGGAGTCTTCCAATTCGCCAGGAGGTCAGCGGCTCCCAGCGGAGCCATGCCGCCATCGCTGGCGGTGACCAGCGCTGCCACGGCTTCCTGCAACGCCATCTCGCCGTCTTCCACGGCACGCCCATACGTCTCGATGTCGTTTAGAGCCTGATCTGGAGCCGTGTACACGGAATTTGTGGTCATGGGTCCCAGGGCGCCCTTGGCCACAGGATTACAAGTCGCGCACCCGTGCCGACTATCCGTGTCTGACTTCGGCGACCGTCTGCCCAGTCACCTTTCCCCCGGGTTCACTAGCTCCAGTTGGGCCTTGTCGGTACGGGAATCGGCTCGTTTGGTGAATCGCGGGACGGGGCGGCTCCTGCGGGCCCGGCGCCGCCAGTGGAACCGGCTGGTCCTACTCGCGGCGCCGTGGGACTACGCCGCGGGCTACGACACCGCCCGCTGGTGCGACGTCCAGCACGTCGACGTGGCCGAGGCCGCCAAGTCGGCGGCCATCCGCCGAAGCCTGCTGTGACCGGCCTCGGCCCCGAGGCGTGCGGCGACGCCGTCATACCGGCGGCCGCCGACGAGCGCCAGGTGCTGATCGAGCGGTGCGCCCAGCGGCACGGGATCGACGCCGCCCGGCGCCTGGCCGGGGCCAAGGGCCTGGCCACCAAGCTGCTGCAGGCCGGGGAGCGGCACGGCCCCGGGCCCGCAGGTCAGCCGTCGGACACGGCGCACGCGCGTAGCGTGGCTCCCTCTTCCTCTCCGGGCGGGGCCGGGCACGGGAGGTAGGTGCTGGTGCTGACCGGCCTGTCCGGCGTGCGGCTCCCGGGATCCGCAGCCCCGCCGCCCTGACTGGCCTGACCGGCCTGCAGGGCAAGGGTGAACAGACCTCCCACGATCACGAGGACGCCCCACGCGGCCACGCTCCACCGCCACACCCGACGCCGCACGCCGCCTCCCGGTCACCGCTGTCCCTGGCCCACCCGGCAGTCTGGCAGAGCCGCCGGGACACCAGCGGCTCACCCAGCGGACGCCGGGCCGAGTGCAGAGCTCTGCCCAGGCCGGTCTCTGTCAGGGTGCACGTGAGCGAACTGGCCGCGCGCAGTGCCGCTCCTCAAAGCCCCTTCCCCGCCAGGCCACCGCTGGATCGAGTCCTTCGTCACCACGCTGTCGACGCTGGCGACCGAAGACTGAGCGGGTATGAGCCCTCGGGCAAAACAGCGGTCCACCGCGCAGCCAGCACGGTGGTTCACCCGCCGCACGCGGTCACGGCAACCGGGCCCGGCCATGTGCCAGTCCGGTTCCCCCGGCCAGGCCCCGAGCCCCCGGCCTCACGCCTTCCAGGAACCGGCGGCCCCTTCCAGCAGGCGAGTGCGCTCAGCCCGGCAGGAAGCGTGGCAGGCGCGGCTGGAGGAAGTACCCGTCCTTCCGGGCAGTGGTGACGGCGGAGGCGGCCGGGCTGGTGGCGCCCACCGGGATGTGCGGGTAGACACAGTCGATCAGGTCGTACGCCTGGCCGTCGTCGCAGCCGGAACCGACCACTGCGCAGACGGGGCGACTGTATCCGCCGGCCTCGGCCCATACGCCGGGCCAGTCGGGGTGCTGCTCGGTGATGTGCACCTCGCAGTGCTGGCACTGGACCTTCTGCTCCTTGCCGGTCAGCTTCCCGGCCGGGCGGGCCTGGGCGGCATCGAGGACATGGCCGACCCGCTGCAGAGACTCTCCCCCGAGACGGGAGCGGTCGCAGACCGGCCCGCCCTCGTTCTCCACGCTGACCAGCACGCCTGGCCAGTGCGGGTGACGGTCGGTCACCGGCGCCCCGCAGCCGGCGCACTCGCGCGCGGACAGGCCGTGCGCGCGGAACAAGGCGAACGTCTCTTCTGGCAGCACCAGGCACCAGCCGCCGGGGCCGTCGGCCAGCGGTGCCAGGTCGAACAGCGGCAGCTGCTTCTCCGCCAGGCGCACGTCCTCCCACGTCTGCATCCCGGCCACCGGAAGGCTCTGCGTCCAGCCGATGCGCGGCATGCTCGTGGTCGACGGCCGCTGCACGGTCTCCAGGCCCGGGCGGTGCAGGCTCTGGGGTACGTAGGCGGCCAGCGCGCGGCGCAGCTGCTCCACGGCCTGGTCCCGGTCGTCCGCGTCCAGCCAGCTCGTCTTCACCAGCTCCCGCAGGGTGCCGCGCGGATAGAGCGTTACCTCGTATGCCCAGCCGTCGCTGTTCCGGCGCAGGCTGCGCTCGTATTCTCCGGAGTCGTCGAAGGAGTAGCACGACAGGAGCCCGCCGCTCTTCTCCGCCGCGGCGACGGCGTCGGCGACCGTGGCGTAGGTGTCGGTGAAGTCGCCCCACGGCGTGGCCAGGGGACCGGCAAGGATGGCGTCCATCGCCGCCAGTTGCGGCAGGACTTCCGCCATCGCCGCGAAGGCGTCGTTGCCTGACAGGGTCGTGCGCTGCTTCGCCTGCTTGGCGCGCTTGGCCGCCCGCTTCTGCTGTGCTCTCTTCCCCATCACGCCCACCTATGCCTAATTTGACACTGTATTGACGAGTAAACGGCCTATGGAGAGGTTCGTCACGGGTGCGTGGAACTCCGGGCGCAGGGCACAGCTCGCGAGTCCCGGTGGTGACGCTTCACCGCCCGCACCTTGTCCACCACGCCCATACGCCAGAACGTCCTCACCGAGCCGGGCAGCGTGCCGCACCGGCCGAGGGCAGGGGCCGCCCCGATTCCGGTCCACGCGGAACTACCGTCCAAGACCGCCGCTGTGCCGGGCTCCGGGCGATCACAGCCCGACTGCGCTCTCGCCCGGCCCCACGAGCTCATGCCCCGCCGCGGCGGACCCGGACACCGCGCGGCTGAAAGCCTGCCGAGCCGGACATGAAGGCCCGGTTCACCCGTCTGCGAGCGGATGCCGAGCAGTCCCTGGCCGACCTGCCGCTCGCCCGCCCTGCGACCGCTGCGCCGCTGGCGTGGGACTGATCTCCGGGGAACCCTCGGGCGGGGCGGCGATGCGGGGAACGGTCGGCCGCCAGGCGCATCGGAACTCGCCTGGATGGGCTGATCGCGGGAATTGGGGTGCTGTGCCGCGTCGTTGCCGGCTGGCGTGCGTTCTCCCCCCAGACAGGACTCAGGCGTCGGCGATCGGCGGGCCGGGTGCGCTACGCGTCGGCACTGGAGTGGCGAGCGGCTTCCCTCTCGTGGGGCATGTGAGGTCGGCGGCAGGGTGCACGGGTGCCCGTCAGGTGGAGGAGGAGTCACGATGGGCAGGAAGAAGTCCGGCAAGCCGGGACGTCAGCGGAAGGGGCCCTACACCCTCCAGCAGTTGCAGCCTCCCGGCTACGACGAGTGGATCAATGTCGATCCGCAGCTCACCTCTGAGGCCGTCGTCGATCCCCGCCTGGACGAGGAAGCGATCGACCTGATGCGGCGTTTCGCACGGCTGCGGCCGCTCTACCGGGGCCTGGTGCCAATGCAGGCCGTCCACCTCGACATGGTCCTGGACACGGGCTCCATCCCTCTGTCCAACGGCGGTGAGGACGTGGAACTGGTCCCCATCCAGGACGTCGCAGCCGCGATGGGAACCGGCTCCACCGGCGGTGACATCCGCGAGAGCATTCACCGGCTCCACTCTGTGGGCGCCCTCCTGGTCCAAGGGGACGACGACATCCCGCTGGTCCGCATCGTCAGCCAGCCCCCGCAGCGCCCCGGCGACCCGTGGATCTTCCCCGAGGATGCCGAGGACATGCTCGTCCCGAAGACCTGCGTTCCCGCCCGGCCCGGCGAACTGCCGCCCGACGAGTTCGCCGCGCTGGCCTTCATCAGAGCCCACATGTCCGCAGGCACCGAAGCCGATCCCAAGCAGTTCGCCAGGCACGAGGGCATCGGATCGGAGGAACGGGCCCGCGAACTGTTCGCCTCCGTAGCCGAGCTCGCCCAGAAAAGGGGCTGCTCCACCTGCCCGACCGCGCACCTCTGCACGCGCGTTGAGGCGGGCGGACCCGCATGACCGAGCGACAGCTCCCGGCCCGGCGGCGCCCAAGCCGCCGACCAGGCCCGTAGCAGGCACACAGTGTCAACCCACGCCCTTGTCCACGAACCGCCTCGTCTGTGGCCGCCGATGCCGATGGGGTACCAGCCCTGCGCCTCCCGCCCCACGAGCGCGCAGGGGCCCCGCACGCCCGAACTCGCGCGCCGCGCAGTCTCAGGCAGCGGGCTCTACCACCTGTGGGACCCCCAACGCGGCATGAACACCACTCCGTGCCCCAGGATCAACGGATGCCGCCCGCTGCCCGAGGACCGGCTCGGTGAACCCGTGGCCGCCGCGCTCGTTCCCCACAGCCAGCGCTGCGGACAGCGCCAGCTCGCCATATGGCCGCTGTATATCGCCAGGCCGTGGACGGGGCCGCTGCCCTACAACTGGAAGGGCACCAAGATCCCCCGCTGGTACGTGTGGTGGCGCCTGTTCGACCTGCAGGGCGGACGCTGCGCCTGCTGCCCCGCCTCCCCCGCCACGATCGACCACGATCACCGCACTGGTCTCGTCCGCGGCCTGCTGTGCGTCTCGTGCAACCGCCTGGAGACCGACTACTTCCACCGCAACCGCATGTGCGTGCACCCCCCACCGCACTGCTTCGAGGAATACTGGCGCACCCCGCCAGCCCTCCAATTCCGCTGGCTCACGACCGGCCCGACCACCTTCCAGCACCACCAACCGCCGCCCTCACAATCCACTACAGGGCTACTGCCGCCGCTGCAGTAAACGGCTCAAGCAACACACACTCCGTCCGGGGCGTGCACGGCGCACCAGCCGTCCCGGTTCACCACTAAGCGCCCGCGGCAAAAGGCCACTCGCCCGCCGCCGGACGTTTCTTCCCTGAAACGCTCAGTTCCACATGAGACGAGGGGTGACAGCATGCGCGGGCGGGAAGTCTGGACACGACGCAGGCTGTGGGTCGGGGTCAGCTGTGCGGCGCTGGTCGTGCTGGCCGTCACACTCAGCCGGGTCGGCGCCGGGAATCACGGGCAAGCTCTATACGACGGTCCCGCGTTCGTCGTGTCCGTGGTCGGCGTCGTAGTGTCTGTTGCGGCACTGCTTATGGAGGTCCTGCGTCGCACGGACGCACCTCCAGAACGCGGTGCCGTGTTGCGGCAGACTGCCGATGCGCTCGCCGAGGCGGTACGGGTCCAATGGGCACAGGAGGCGCGGCTGCGGCGGCTGCAGGACCCGAAGCCGCTGGACGTGCGCTGGAAGCGGGCCGACAGACTGCTCACGGACGACCCACGGAACATCCGGCGTGGTAGCCCGGTGCCGGAGCCCCGGTCCGGCGACAACTGTCTGGCGTCGATCGCCACCGCCTTCGGGGAGGTGCCGTCCAGGCGCATGGTCGTGCTGGGAAGCCCGGGCTCGGGCAAGAGTGTGCTCGCCGTGTGCTGCACACTCGACCTGTTGAAGGAACGCACGTCCGGCACAGCCGTGCCCGTGATCTTTCCTCTGGCCGCCTGGGACCCGGGCACCACCGCTCTGCGTTCCTGGCTCGTCGAGCGGCTCGCGGCGGAGTACCGGCCACTGGCGGCCACCACCGACGGCACCGTACTGGCCGGGACGCTGCTCGACGCCGGACTGATCTGGCCTGTGCTCGACGGCTTCGACGAGCTGCCGCCGGCGTTGTACGGCATCGCGATGCGCAGGCTCAACGCCGAGCTGGACGACGACATGCCGGTGCTCGTCACCTCGCGGACCACGGCCTGGCGCCGCACGGTCGCGTGCAGCGACGTACTCACCGGTGCGGAGGTCCTCGAGCTGATGCCGCTGGAGTTCGCCGAGGCGAAGTCCTATCTGGAGCGCACCGCGCGCCCGGTACGCGGTCCCGGCGATCGCCGCACGACAGTGTGGACCCCGGTGCTGGACTCCCTGCGGGAGGATTCGCGCGCCCCGGCAGCCGACGCGCTCCTGCAGATCCTGACCAGCCCGCTCATGGTGGCCCTGGCCCGCACGGTGTACGGCGACGTGTCCCGAGACCCCCGAGAGCTCCTGGACGACCATCGTTTCGGGACAGCAGCCCGGATCGAGGAGCATCTCCTCGACGCGTTCGTGCCGGCCGCGTTCGGGGATGAAGGTGTCGACGCACGGTGGCGCGCAGCGGACGCCAGGCGCTGGCTGGCCTGGCTGGCCCGCGAGCTGGAGCGGCGAGAGTCCAAGCGGCTCGCCTGGTGGGAACTGTACCTCTGGGTGCCGCGGACGCTGCGACTGGCGGCCCCCGCCCTGCTCGCGCAGGCGCTCACGTTCGTCCTGGCCGTCCCCATCCTGTTCTCCAGCGTTGGCGGCGATGTCTTCGTCTTCGACGACAGACCGTCGCTGGCCGCCAATCTGGTCGGCAACCTGGTCGGATTCGCCGGTGGGCTGGCCCTGCTCCTGCCCCTGTCGGCGGAGCAGCGCGAAGGGCGCACGGCCCTGCCCCGGCACCTCACGGTCTGTATGACGACGGCCGCCGTGGCCAGCCTCGGGTATGGCCTCAGCGGAGGTTCCGTGGAGTTCGGGCTGCAGTTCGGCACGGTCACGGACGGCTGGGCGGCCGAGTTGTTCGGGGGCGCGGTCTTCGGCGTGTTGATCGCTCTGTACTTCGGGGTTGCCGGGCTGGCCCGCCATGCGGTGCCGCTCGGCCTGCCTTGGGCGGGCAGCCCTTCCGGCCGGCTCGCGGCACAAGCCGGGAGTGGCCTCCTCGCCCTGGCAGGGCTCGTCATCGTCACGCCATGGCTGTTCGGGCACGGTCTCGGCACGTGGCCGATGGTCGCCGCCGCCTTGTGTTTCGCCGCGGCCCTGTGCCTGTGTGCGGCAGCGAGGCGACAGGGCGCGCGGACAGTCGTTCCCCATGCCGGTGAGGGCCGGATCGCCCGCCGTTTCGTGACCGGGCTTCTGCACGGGTGGGCGGTGTGCCTACTCGTCGCCGTGGCAGCAGGCGTGACGGTGGGCGCCACCGACTACGCGTTCTCTGCGGTGGAGACCTCGAGGGCTCCCGACCTGGACGGCAGGCAACTCGGGAAGTGGTCGCACGTGGAAACACCTGACGGTGTCCGCACCGCCGAGTCCTCGACGAAGATCGCCGGAACCCTGGTGTACCCACGCGCGGATGCACGGCCTGCGGCCTATCCTCACGGCAGCCGTCCGCCCAGCTGCGGACATAAATGCGAGCCGTTCGACGCGCAGGTGACCTTCCGCGTGGCCCAGGGCGACCTGCGCGTGCTCGTCGACAGCAATACCGAGGCCGATGCGGTGAACATGCTGCCGGAGCTACCCAAGCAGTCCCGGACCTGGCTCGCTGAGAGCGCCGCCCGGCATCCAATCGACCGGTTCCTGCTCCCCGGTGCCATGGGCGGAGTCCTGATCGCGCTGATCGGCGGCCCCGTCTCGGGTCTCTACCGTGCGCTCAGCACCCCCTCCGATCTCATCCGGGCGGCCAACCCGCACGTCACCCTGCGCACGGACCGCATCGCGTCACTGTCCCGCTCCGGAGTCGTGGCAGTCATGACGGGCGGAGTGTGTGTCCTCCTGGCCTGGGCGTTCGCGTCGCGAGGCGGGCTCGACCATGTCGCGGCGCAGATGTGGGTGCCGATGGGCACCGCCGCGCTCGCACTCACCGCCTGGGGGCAACTGGCAGTTGCCCGTATCTGGCTGGCACTGACGCGGCGACTGCCCTGGCGGATCATGACATTCCTCGAGGAAGCACACCGCAGAGGAGTGCTGCGGCAATCCGGCGCTCACTACGAGTTCCGTCACCTGCGCATGCAGCAGCGTCTTGCCACGACCGACGAGGGATCGCAGGAAGACCCCCGAGCTACCGCACCCACGACATGACGACCCAGGCCCGCCCCGCGACGTCCATGGACACACGCAGCCGCCACCTCAGGCGAGGCGGAGCCCGCCATCTCGGACTTCACCCTCCGCCACGGCAACAGTCCGCCGTCAGCCGCAGAAGGGCCTCTTCCAAAGCCGTAACGGCGGACGACGGCTGACACCAGTCGCAGTGGACCGTGCAGGACCACTCTGGCGACAGCCGCCGGTTCTCTTCGCTCTCGGGCCGTACGGCGATCTGCCCCCTCGGGGGCCCGCGCGGGCGGTGCGTCTGTGCCCGCGGCGGGCGTCGTGGTGGGGCGGGTGCAGCATGAGTGGACGCACCGAGTGTCTGGGGCGCAACGGCTACGGAGGCCGTGTCCCGCCAGTACGTTCTGCCTCATGGGCATCGCAGGACTGTACTTCGAGGAGCGCGACTCCAATCGCCGGTTGAACATCACTTCCGCCGAGGCGCTGTGGGAGTGGGTGAAAGATGGCGCCACCAACCGGCTGACCTCACGCGAGTGGCAGCTGAAGCCGGGAGAGGGCCTCTTCTTCCGTGGCCAGCCCAACATCGAGTACGGCCTGTCCTCCAGCCTCTACCGCGTCTGCCGCGCGCGAAGCACCGCTGCGGAAGCCGGAACGCCCAATCGGGTGGACGAACAGGTGATGGCGCGAACCGAGCGCAAGATCATCGAGGCTATGCGGGGCGAAGGCATCGGTCGGCTCATGACTGACCGGCAGCTCCTGGCCGTGCTGCAACACCACGGCATCCCCACCCGGCTCATCGATGTGTCTGAGTCTCCCCTCGAAGCCCTCTTCTTCTCTGTGGATCAGGAACACGGTGTCGACGGGCGCCTGTTCATGCTGCACCTCCATCACGACGCCGAGCAGCCGGTCAACACGGTCGACTTCTCCGAGGGGAGGCTGGCGTGGGCCGACGCCGCGCGTGGGCAGCTCCAGACCAAGGGCGAGTGGACGGAGCAGGTTGCTCTCGTCGAGCAGGCCCCGGTCGATCCCCGGATGCAGGCACAGCGTGGGCGCTTCCTCGTCGGCGGCCTCAACCGTCGCTACGAGGGCCGGTCCTACCGGAGCCAGGGGAGCACCACCCCGGCCGAGCAGTTCCCCGACATCTCGAGTCTGGGGATCAACTTCCTCAACAGCGCCACCAGTCGGCCGAGCAGCTCCTGGCCAGCGACCGGCTGGACCGTACGCGTCGAGGCGGGCTAAAGGCGAGCTGCTCCAGCGCCTCGCCGAGGAAGGCATCACCCACGACTCCATGTACCCGCCCCTCGCCGAGGTCCGCCGCCTCGCTCTGAAGGTGGCCCGCGACACCGTGGATGAACTCGCCTGACGAGCGGGGCACCGCAGGGCGGGCGGGCCCGGGCCGGGCCTGCCCGGCAAAGCTCTCAGCTCAGAGCAGCATGGCCGGCCTCAGTGGCCTCCACCAGGTCTGAACGCTCTCCGTTCGCCGGGTGGACGATCCTGACGAAGCCGCCGTTGTGCAGGCCGAGTTCCGCCTTGAAGAGCCCGATCTGCTTGTCCTGCCAGGCCAGGCGTCAAGGGTCTTCCTCGTCGGCGCTGCGCTCGAAGTTGGCCGGGTGGATGGTGTGGAAGAAGTCGGAGGCGGCCACGGGCTCAGGTGACTGGGCGATCAGGCGCAGGAGTTCATGCTCGTCGGCATTCAGCGTCATGACAGCAGCGTAGGGCCAGCCTGGGCAGAGGTGACGGATGCCGGGCACACAGGAGTTGGCAGCCGCGACGACGGGGAATGCCAAGCAGGTAGGCCGTTTCTTTCGGATCATCTACTCGCGATGATCCGACGTGCCCCGTCTGCCGGAAGTGGCCGCCGGAGTGGGTGTTCCGCCCCGGCGGTGGTGACCTGATCCTGATCAGGAGTTGTCGCCGTCCGGCGGCGGGGGCGCGGACTGCTGGACACGTTCGCGCTCGACATCAGCGTTGATCTCCGCGCGGCGGGTCTCGCCGCGCTGCTCGAAGTACGTCTTGACCATGGTTCCGGTCTGGCGCACCGCCTCCAGGCCCACCGCACCGGTGGCCACCGCCTCGTACCAGGCGGAGGCGACCAGCGATCCGTTGGGTTCGGGATCGCAAGGAGTGCCCGGGGCGGGCCTATGCGTCGTCATGACCTCATGTTCTGGGCCCGGCGCCTCACCGAGCCAGCATCTGCGGCCGAACGGGTGGTGCCCGCCCCCGCAGGTGCCGGGGGCGGGCCGTTTGTGGTCGGTGGTTAGGCGCGGTACCAGCCGTGCCAGGCCTTGTTGTAGTAGGTGGAGCGCCAGCGGGTGCCGTCGGATGCCGCGACGATTACGGTGCGTCCGCCGTGGCCCCAGTAGGCGTGGACGATGTTGACGGCGCGCCCGTTGCCGGGCATCTCCCTCCAGCCGCTGCCTCCGTTGGCCCAGGCGTGGTAGATCCGTCCGTTGTCCCCGGCCATGAACTGCTCATCGATGCCGCGGCTCTTGCTGGGGTTCCAGTCGACGCTCAGGGGCTTGGTCTTGCACCTGATGTAGCCCCGCTGCTTCCAGATCGAGGTGACCACGCAACGTCGTCCGGCGGTGCTGGCCTCTTCTTCGATGTCGGCGCTGTCCGTGGAGGTCTCGACGGTGTCGGGCTCGTCGGTGTCCGGAATGTCATCGTCCGGCGCGGCAGTCACGGGAGCGACCGGCGCGATCCCCGGAAGGGTGACAGCCCCGGCTACCGGGGTGACAGCCATCAGCACGGACATCGCTCCGGCCGCAATCAGGCCGGGCTTCTTCAGCTTCATCGGGCTCATTCCCCCTGGTCAGGAGCGATTGATCACCCAGGAACCTACGAGGCTTGACGATCCACGATCAAGATGAGTTCCTGCCACACCTGCCTGAAAGTCAACGCAACTGTCAGGACCTTGACCTTCCGGTTACGGACAACAATCAGGCTCTGAGCCACTACCGCCTTCGTCGGGCGAGTGGCGGAACATGCTTCGTGATGTTCGCCGGGCCCCTACAGTCGCGCGGGTGAGCTATGTCAGTCTGCTGCGGCAGCGTCCGGTCCTGGTTCTGTGGCTTGCCGAGACACTGTCTGTGTTCGGGGACCGGTTCTTCACGCTCGCGCTGGCGTGGACGGCCTGGCAGAAGTCCGGCGCGGTGGCCATGGGCCTGGTCGTGGTGGCCGAGTCGGTGCCGCATCTGCTGATCGGCACGTTCGGGCGGAAGCTGGTCGCGCGGTTCGCCGCCTTTCGTGCGCTGGCTGTGGTGGAAGGGGTGCAGGTTCTCGTTGTCGGTGCGATGCCGTGGCTGTGGCAGTCGATGGGCCTGGCCGGTGTGCTGGTGGTGATCGTGCTGATCGGGACCTGCGACGCCATCACCGGGCCGAGCCTGTCGGCGCTGGTCCCCGCGATGGTGGACAGGGGCCAGGTGCGTCAGGTAATCGGCCTGATGGATATCTCCAACCGGCTCACGTGGTTCCTGGGTCCTGGATCAGCCGCGGTGCTGCTCGCGTTCGCGCCGGCGGAGAAGCTGTTCCTCATTGATGCCGTGACGTTCGCTGTCTCCGCAGCGGCATTCGCCTGGCTCGGCGGCCTCAGGATGTCCCCTCGCCCCCTTGTGGGCGCCGCCGACGGGCAGGACGCCCAGGCTGAGGTGGTAGCGCCCAAGGCGCTGAGTGTGCTGCGGGCGCATCCACAGTTCGGCGGCGCGCTGGCGCTCGGCGCAGTCGGTGACTTCTTCTCCACCGTGCTGACCATCGGTATCCCCATCTGGCTCACCAGCCAGCTGCACGCCGGGGCCGGAGCGTATGCGGTGGTGCTGTCCGCGATGGGGATCGGCGCCGTGGTCGGCAACCTGCTGACCGGGAACGTGGCGCTGCCGGGCCGCTTCCCGGGCGGGTACTGCCTGGTCTGGGCGGCCCGCGGCGTGCTGTTGGCGGCGTTCGCCTTCAGCTCCACGCTGCTGCAGGTCGTGGCCATCGCCGCAGCCGCGAGCGTCTTGATGCCGTTGGCGTCGATCAGCCTGAACGCGGCGATCGGCGGCCTGCCCGGTCCGGAGCGGCTGCGGCTGTTCGCCGTCGACTCGGTCAGGGTGCACGTGGCGAGTATGAGCAGCATGCTGCTGCTGCCCGCCCTGCTGGAGCGGTCCCCGCGGGCCGCGTTCGCCGTCGGCGGCACGCTGACCGCGGTGGCCGGCGTTGCCGCCTGGGGCGCAGCGAAGGCATGGTGGGGTGCTGGCGCCGAGGAGCTGGAGCGGGCGGAGTTCGCTGGCAGGTGAGCGGTCAGTCGCGGGTGCGGTGCGTGCGGATGACCAGGGTGTGGTGCGGGCTTGCCTTGGGTCCCTGGACGGGCAGGACGTCGGTGCCGGTGAAGCCGTACTCACTCAGGAGACGTCGCCAGGTGTCGGCGTCGAAGCAGTAGTGGACGACCGGCAGGCGGACTTGGCCTGCGAGGGTGAGGTTGTCGACGCGGCGGCCGGGCAGCTCGCCGTCGCGCGGGCCGTTGACCGAGAAGGCCAGGATGCCGCCGGGGCGGAGCCGGTTGTGGATACGCGGGACAAGCCGGGCGGGATCTGTGTACCAGAGGGCTCCGTAGATGGAGAAGCACACGTCCAGCACGGGCAGCTTGAGGAGTACGTCGGCGGCGTCGCCGGTCTGGAAGTCGATGGCGGGCAGGTGGGCGAAGCGGGCGCGGGCCTGGGCGATGCGCTGTTCGGCGACATCGACGCCGATGGCGAGGCGGGCGCCACGGGTGGCGGCGTACGCGGTGTGCTCGCCTGTTCCGCATCCGACTTCGGCGACCCGCGCACCACGGAGGTCTCCGATCCAGTCAGCGCCCGGGCCGAGGCCGGGCCAGGGCGTCCAGGCGAGGGTGGACGGGACCGGCCCCGGTTCTCCGGCGGTGCCCGGGGCGTCCTGGGCGGCGATGTGGTTCCAGGCGCGGGCGTTGACGCGCGCGTCGATCGCATGCCCGCCGGGCGGCATCTGGTCGTTCACGGTGCGTGCCTTCTCTCCGTACGGTCGAGCGCGGGAGCCGGGCGGTTTCCCGGGGCGCCTGCTGCCCCCCCCCCCCCCCCCGGCGCCCGCGCTCTGATCGTTGGGTCACCGGCGGCCCATGGCCGCGACCTGGTCCATCCAGTCGTGGCGCACGGAGTCGAGGTCGCGCTGGAAGCTTTCGAGATCGGTGCCGTAGGCGATCACGCAGCCGCCGGCCATGTCGGCGGCTGCCTGGCACCCGTGCACCAGACGGCCGCCGAGCGCGGCGTGCGCCAGGACGGATTCGCGCCGCCGCGTCTCGGTGAACCAGCCGCCGTGGTACAGCTCGTCGACCTTCTTGCCCTCGTCCTGCGTGAAGCCGAAGACGACCGAGGTGGCGACGGGGAAGAACCAGCACGGGCCGATGTTGGAGAGCCGTCCGTCGAGCTCGACCCGGTTGAGCGCCATGATCGTGGTCGCCTCGCGCAGCGCCTTCAGCTCGCGCTCAGTGACGTCCAGCCCGGGGATGTTCAGGTACTCGTCGCGGAACAGGTAGGCGGCGACCTGGTAGCCGGTCGCCAGCACCTTCGCCGGGTCGTCGGTGATCTTTCCGTGCGCCTTGACGAACTCCAGAGCACGTTGTTCGACGGCCTGTTCGCCGGTCTCGGCCTCGCCGAGAAGCTCGGTGCGGACCAGGTCCCAGTCGGCCAGGAGCCAGGTGGGGTTCTCGTAGCGGAAGAAGTACCGGCCGGGGTCGACGGTGATCGTGTTGCCGCGGACAGTGAGGCCGTCGATGCGGCTCCACTCGGGAGTGAACTGCTCGGGCAGCGCGACGGAGAACGCAGTGGTCGAGGTGGTGCCGGGTGAGGCGGCCAAGGTCATGGCGGGATCCCTCCTGGTACGGCGGTGTGGGCTGCTCAGCGGTGTGCTGGGCGCCGTATGTCGAGGACACCGCTGACCGGAGTTTTTTGGCAGAGGCGCTGCTTGCTCGTGCATGCCTCTTTGCGTGTGGTGCAAAGGCCCCTGTCGGGTCTGCTTCGGCGCATCTACGGTGGGGGCGGCGCAGCCTCGGCTATCGGCGAGACGGGGTGCAGAGGTGGCAGATGCGACGCACGCGGCCCCTGGCGCGGCTGCCCAGGTCTCCCGCTACGAGCGGGGTGTCGCCTCCATGAATGACGTGGACGTGCGGCGCAACTTTGCGGAGGCCCTCGAGCTGCCGCACGTGGTGTTCGGTCTTCTCCCGCCCGCGCCCGGGCGGCAGATCCGACACGGTCAGGCGGTGGAATCAGCCTCCGTCTTGCCCCGGCTGCCCGCCCCTAGGGTGGGTAGACCCGGTCAGGAGGGCGGTGATGATCCGGTGCGGCGAAGGAAGTTGCTCGCGAACCTGGCGCTGACGGCCGCCGCGGCGGCCACCGCTCCGCTGGTCCCCGGCCGTGCGGCCGCCGCACAGGAGGCGCTGTTGGGGGACGTCCTGGTCGCCGGACTGCGCGACGCGATGCTGGGCCTGGGCGGCCCTGTTGCCGTGCCGTCCGTCCAGGTGTTGGAGAGGGACCTCGCCCGTGCTCGTACCGACTTCGATGCCTGTCACTACGCGGGGCTCTCACGGCGTCTTCCCCGGCTGATCCGGGCCGGTCATGCTCTCACCGCGGGCACCGGCAGCGATGCGGGTGCGCACTGCGAGCGGCTTGCCCAGGCCTACCTCATGGCCACCCGCATGCTGGTGAAGCTGGATGAACAACAGCTCGGCTGGATGGCTGCCGACCGCGCACGACAGCTCGCCGAAACCAGCGGCAACGTCCTGGCCATCGCCGAGTCGGCGCGGCAACTCGCGGTCCTCGCCCGCAAGGCCGGCTGGCACGACCAGGCGCTGTCCATCGCGCTCACCGCAGCCGATGACCCCGGACTGAAAGAGGCCGGGCGGGAAGGAGCAGCCGAGCGCGGGCTGCTGGTCCAGTCCGCTGCCTACACCGTCGCCCGCCGCGGCGATCGTGACGGCATGAGGGAGCTGACCGAGGAGGCCGCAGCCATCGCCACGAACCTGGGCGGCGCGCCGCTGCTGCGTGGACACGCAGGCGGGTTCAGCCTGATCACTGTCCAGCTCCACCGCATCTCCGCGGAGAACCATGCGGGAGACCCCCTCGCCGCCCTCACCGCGGCCCGCAGCATCTCCCTCAACCAGCTGCCGAGCCTGGAGAGGCGATCGAGGGGCCTGGGCGACATCGCCCTGGCTCTCGAACGCCTCGGACGCCGGAGTGAGTGCGTACGCACGCTGCTGGCGGCCGAGCACTACGCGCCACAGGAGGCTCATGCCCGCCCCGCGGTGAAATCACTGATCTCGAGTCTGCTCGTTTCCGGACCGGCATCGCCGGAACTGCGCGGCCTCGCGACCCGTAGCGGAGTCCTCGCCTGACGGCCCCTCGCCCAACCTGCGCATGGTCCCGGCGGTCGCTGACCGGCGGGTCAAAAACGCAGGGCACACGCCGCGCCGCAGTGCGGCACGACGATCCGTACGCCACCACCACCGAAGTTCGCGGCGCGGGCATCCTGTGGCCGACTTCCTCGGCCTCGCTGCCCTGCCCCTCCCCCGGGGCGCCAAAACGGCCGCGTTCCCGCCGACCGGCCGAAGTGCCCGCTGATCACGTAGGGGCGGGGCAGTGTTGGCGGGCCCGGATCTGTCGCACACACGCTGGCACCTTGTGACGGCGGCCAGTTCCACAGGACCGTTTGCATCCTTGGCCGTAGGTTGGACGCGTCATCGAGATCATGCACCAGGGGAGGGTGCTGTATGGGCGATCTGGAGCCTCAGCTCAAAACGGCACTGCGCACCGCGTGGCAGGAGACGACGGCTCAAGGCACGGGCCTGGCCGAGGACGCTTTCGGCGATGCGACGGCGCGTGCCGAGCTGGTGGACGAGGTCGTCCGCTTCTTCTACGACGAGGCGAAGTTCCGTACGCCAGGACCGGCCGCCGAGCGCGAGGAGCTGGTGAAGGTCGGCGATGCCGCGCGCGACTACGCGGATCGGATGTTCGCGCTCCGCAGTAGCCCTGATGGCGTGTGACCTGCTCTTGCCTGGCGCACCGGCCCGGGACAGCGCGGGGCTGTCTTAGAAGGCCTGCACGACCACGTGGCTGCCGTGTTGGTGGGGCCAGGCGCCGATCAGGCCCACGTGGGAGACATAGATGCACCGAACGCGACGAGGCGGGAAACCGGCGCTGGGCCCTGCTGGAGCTGTAACCCCGGGGCGCCCTCGGCGCCTCCGCGCCGTTCAGCAGGCCATGCCGAGGGGCCTGCGGATCAGTCCCGGGACCTGGACACCCCCCCCCGCGCCTCGCGGTGGCCTTCGGCCTGCTGAGGGCACCGAAGCCGGTCCCGAACAGTTCGCCAGGCACGGGGGCTTCGAATCGGCGGAACGGGCCCGCGAGCTGTATGCATCCGTGGCCGAGCTGGCCCGTGCTCAGTCTGCTCGTCCGCGCACATCTGCACGCACCTCGACGCGGACGCAACCGCTCAACCGAGCGACAGCCCGCGGCCCGGCAGCGCCCAAGCCGCTCATCAGGCCCCTAGATGTGTCGCCTCATGACGTTGGTTCCAGGGCGCCGTGATCGGCGAAGTCGTGGCCCGCTTCGGGGAGGACGACTAGGACCCCGGATCCAGGAGGGTCCTCCACGGATACTCTGCGCATGCGAGCTGCCCACTCAGGAGTGGGCCACTGGGTGCCGCTGTCCCAGCGGATCCCGGTGAGGTCGACCCCAACAAGATCCACGGCGGTGAGCTCAACGCCAACGAAGCTGCTTGCCGTGTCGATCAGATTGTCATGAGCTTCGGTGAAGCCGCGGTCGAAGGCGAGGGCGAGGGCGAGGGCACGGTCGGGATCGAGGTCGGGGCCGCGGAGCAGGGCGCGCTCAAGGTCACGGGCGAGGTCGCGGTCGCGGACCAGGGCGCGCTCGAGGCCGCGGGCGAGGTCGCGGTCGAGGGCGCGGGCGAGGTCGAGGGCGCGGCCGAGGCCATGGTTCATGGCGCGGTTCAGGTCCAAGGGGCGGGCGAGGTCGCGGGCGAGGGGGTGGGCGAGGGCGCGGGCAAGGGTGAGGTTGCGGCCGAGAGGGCTGGCGAAATGGAGGTCGCGGTCGTGGTTGAGGTAGCGACCGAGGTCTCGGGCTACGCCGGCTGCGTCCTCCAGGAAGGCTGCCACGGCCAGCAGGTCATCGCGACACCGGAGCCGCTCGTGTGGAGACACGGACTTCCAGCGAGCCGTTGCGTCAACCAGGCCCAGCCTCGTCACGCCGTCCAGGGCTGGACCGGTCCGGGCTGGAGGAGACGCGCCAGGACTATCCGGCGTGAACAGGCCGGACACTTTCAAGGGAGGCCAGAAGCCGGGAGAACGACGTGAGAACACAGCCAGCACACGGCCCAGGAAGGACTCAGCGACAATCATCACGCCGCACCTCCTGCACCCGTCGGATCCTGCTGCCCCGCAACGCCCGTCTCGGGCTGCGGACTCCCTGATGGACTACCCGTCTGGGGTCCAGGCAGAGCACCACTCGGCTGCCCAGGGCCGGGCTGCTGAGCGTTTTGCTGGAGGCCCTGAGCTTGTTGCTGCGCCTCTTCCACTACGCCGCCCAGAGCGGCCCGACCTGCACGCTTCACCATCAACGGCACCAGCGTGGCGACCTTCTCGACGGCCGACAACGCGCCCAGCCCGACGAGAAACGCCACCAGCGGATTAGTGCTCTGCGGATAGGCCGCCGCCACAGCACCAGTCAGGGCGCACTGACAAATAGCCTCAGCACTCCGGCGAACGCATACGCCTTCCAGCCGGGGGCGGGCAGTTGCTCCTCGCCGGGCCGCACATCAGCTCTGCGCCGGGGCGGGGCGGGTCGATGGTGTCCGACGTAACGTTCCACGGCATCTGACGATGCCACCTGATGGCCCGGATGATGTCGACGGCCTCCATCGAGGCGCCGCCGGTCATTCCCACCACCGCCGCCATGAGCCAGTCCATGGTTCGAGGCTAGAGGGCATCATGCGCGGAGGGAGTGGTTCGGCGTAGCCAACGTGCCGAGGCAGTACACCTAGCCACCTGGCGGCTTGCCCAATTGGGCAAGAATGATCTTGCTCGGCGGTCGAAGATGCGATGCCGCGCCGCTGGTTCCCCGCCAAGTTGATCGCCAGCTGCCCGGAGTACCAGATAGTGCGCGGGGAGCCCGTGGCGGAGGACGAGGCCGTGCAGGCCGTTCTAGACCTGAAGGACGAGGGGCTACTGGAGCGGATGCGCTTCTCCGGCGGGCACCAGCCGGTGTCGGTGAACCATGCCCGCTTCCGGCTGAACGCTGCCGGGCGGCGGTGCGCGTCCCGCTACGGCGGCGACATCGAGGCATTCCGAGCAGAGGAGAGAAGGGCGATGACCGTCCAGGTGAACACGGCATCCGGCGGCGGGAGCGTGTGCGCTTCCGTCCACGGCGACGCCCACCAGCACACCGCCGGGGCCCTGAACCCCGCCGATCTCGCAGCGCTCCAGTGCCTGGCCGCTGATCTGCGCGTCGGGCTTGATGTCCACGCCATGCACCGCATGCTCAACAAGCTCGGAGAGAAGCCCGCCACGGGCTCTGCACTGGCTGACGGCCAGAGGCACTCCGGCGTTGTCGACGGTCACCAGGTCGCGCTCAGGCAGGTGGATCTTCGCTGGTACCGGACCTTCTTCGGACGGGCTATCGGGTTCTACCGGCGGCCGCCTTTTCCCGTGCTGCAAGTTGCGTGGCCCGACGCGGATGACCGCTTTCACTGGGAAGAACAGGCCGAGGAAAAGCATCGGGAGTCGCAGCCTCAGCTGTGGCTACCACCCAATGAGCACCCTGTCGGGATCTGGACGATCGAACTCTGACCTCGAACGTGCCGCTGGCGAAGACCCGCACCGGCGCGAGAGGCTGCTGAAGCGAGATCATTTCGCGGAGGAGTTCGAATCCAGCCCGGCCGTAGAGCTGTCCCTTGATTTTCTTAATGCGGTTCACGGTGCCCTCGATGCTGCCCCAGCTCCAGTCCAGAGCGAGCCATGCCGTCACGGCGTCGAGGTCTCGGAGCAGGCGGAGTGCGAAGCCGGTGAGGCCAGGCAACGGGCTGGCATCGACTGCGCCGATCCAGGCGGGGAGCGTGCCGGCGAGGCGGCCGCTGAGTCTCTCGCCGAGTCGCGGACGTGTCCGGCGGCCGTGGCCAGTTCGGGGCAGCGGGTCAGAACGTCCTTAGCGGGTCAGAACGTCTTTCAGGTCAGCGCCGTTCTCCCCGTTCAGGGTGGCGGGGTGACAGGTGAGCCAGCCGGTCACCTGCCGCGCCGTCGGCCCCATGGCGATGCCTCGGACGGAGCCCCGCGCAAGGTCACGATGTATGCGCGGACCGTGCCATAGGTGACCAGGGCGTGCTCGGAAGCCAGCTCGCCGTGCCGTCGGGTGGGTGACGCTGGCGCATCCCTCGGCGAAGCGTCGCTTCCAGTAGGGCTTGCAGGGGGCCAGTCCGCTGGGCCGGGGGCGGTTCTCGCGCACGGTGTCCTGCCAGCGTGCAGCGCTCGCGCAACGGAGCACGGCGTTGACGCCCCAGCCCGGGTGCCGGGCAATCGCCCGGCGTGAGTGACCTTGGGCAAGGAGTTCGTGGACCAGGGCATGCGCTGCCTTCTTCCGCTCCGGGAAGGTCTTCCAGGGCGCATCAGCGGATAGCCTGATGACGCCTGCTCGCTCAACCTGCCGGGGAGAGTAAGTGCCCAGTCTGATCAATGCTGTTGACGTCCGCCCGCGTGTGAGCTATAGGACCATCCAGATCGGCCCGATCCTCTTTGAGGAAGCGCCTGCAGAAGACGACATCGTTCAGATCCCAGGAGAGGGCTGGAGTCTGACTTCTAGCGACAACGACTTCTTCCCGCTGGTACGCCTGGAGACATGGGACGGTCCCGCTCCCAAGCCGGCAGGCTCCTGGGAGTACGAACGAACGTTCAGTTCGCCGATGGAAGACCACCTCGCAGTCCTTGACCTGCACGGCTGCACCTACGGGGAGATCGCCCTGATTCCAGGGCGATATCACCTGCGCTTGCTCTGCCGAGGGCGGGATCACGTGGAAGCCCTGGTCACGCTCGATCCATTTCCGCCGGAAGACCCTCACGAGGATCCGCTTGAGGTGTGGGTCATCCAGATGTGGCCTGATCCCTGACCACCCGTGTCGCACCCCTCTTGAAGGCGGCGATGGCCCAGACCGCCGCAGCCGAGGCCGACGACCGCAACTTCGCCGCCCTGGCCCGGAAGGCGCCCGACCACCTCGCCGAGGCCGCCGGGCACCCCAGACACGACGACAACCGGCTGTGGACCAGCTTCGGACCGACGAATGCCTCCCTCTACCAGGTCGCCGCGCACGTCCAGCTCTCCCAGGGGACCGACGCGGTGTCCGTGGCCGCGAGCATCCCCGCCCCCGCGCTCGCATGGCTGCCCCCGGAGCGCCGGGCCCATCTGCTCGCCGACCGCGCGCTCGGCGAGATCCAGGCAGGACTGCGGGAGCAGGGGTCGCTACGCTGCTCGAGACCGAGCGCCTGGCCCCGGAGGAAGTCCAGTGCCTTCCCCGCACCCGGGCCGCGGTCGAAGACCTCCGGCTGCTCGACACCGGCAGCGAGGAGGGCCCCTTGCGCGCGCTCGCTGATCGCTGTGGACTGCCCGGGTGACCCAGACCCACACCCTGTACCTCATCGCGTGCGCCGCCCCGCCCGCCCGCCGCGTAAAGACACCGATCCGCCTTGCCCAGCAGGCCGGTTGCGATGTCTGCGTGATCCTCACACCGTCCGCGTACCGGTGGGCGAGCGAGGACGCCCCCGGCGAGATCCAGGCCGTGGAGAAGCTCACCGGCCACCCCGTACGCCACCAGTACAAGCTCCCCAGCCAGGAGGACGTCCTGCCACCGCCGGACGCGCTGCTGGTGGCCCCGCTGACCGCGAACACCGTCAACAAGTGGGCCGCGGGCATCAGCGACACCCTCGCGCTCGGCCTCATCACCGAAGGCATCGGCCTGAAGCTGCCGATCGTCGCCCTGCCGCACTGGAACAACGCCCAGGACGCGCACCCCGCTGTCGCCCGCAACGTCGACGTCCTGCGCACCGCTGGCGTCACCGTGCTGCTTGGCGACGGCGGCTTCACCCCGCACCCGCCCCGCCACGGCGCCCTCGACGCCTACCCGTGGCACGCCGCCCTCGACGCGCTGCCCACCATCGGCTGACTCTGTCGGTGCGCCTCCCGCGGAAGGGCACACCGACCTCACTCTCGTCGCCGCAGAGGAGCCCTCGTGTCGGCCCTGGCGTCCTAATGGGCTGTGAAGGGGCGGCACGAATCAGGCCCTACATAGAACCAGCGGCCCTGAGCTCTGACACCAGCTGCAAACTAGTTGGCACGGGAACCGTGGCTCTTCGAGCCTTGTCCCTGTCTTCGTGACAGCCAACCGTCGGCCGCGACCGACCTCGGGTGAACAGGAGTTACGGCTGTGGAGGGTCGGGCGGGCCCTGGCCGTCACCTTCACCGCCGCCATCCTGGTCGCCGGCGGCGTCTTCTACGGCCTGGTGTACCTGCTGGATTTCCAGGAGATCGACACCGCCAAGAAACTCGACGCCAAGACGCTCTTCGACCTGGTGAAGCTCTCCTTCGGGGTGGTCGCCGGGGCCGGCGCACTCGTCGCCCTGGTCGTCGCCTACCGCCGCCAGCGCGTGGACGAAGCCGGTGCCCGCCGCGAAGCCACCCGGCTCCACACCGAACGCTTCTCCCAGGCGGTCGAGCAGCTTGGCTCCGACTCCCCGGCGGTCCGGCTCGGCGGCGTGCACGCCCTGGCCGGACTCGTCGACGACGCCCCAGACGACGGCCTGCGCCAGACCTGCATCGACGTCCTGTGCGCCTACCTCCAGCTCCCCTTCACCCCCGACCCCGGCGACGACCCCGACCACCAAGACGAGCACCACCGCTACCTGGCCCTGCGCAAGGTCCGGCACACGATCCTGCGTCTCATCGGCGAGCACTACCGCCGCCCCCAGGGCACCCACCGCTCCTGGCAGGGCTGCGACCTCGACCTTACCGACGTCATCATCGACGGCAGCATGGACTTCAGCGGCGCGGCATTCTCCGGCGCGGTGTCTTTCAGCCGTGCGACGTTCTCCGGCAGCAGGGTGGCTTTCGACGAAGCAAGGTTCTCCGACGGCACGGTGGCCTTCGACGAGGCGACGTTCTGCGACGGCGACGTGTCCTTCGCCGACGCGATGTTCTCCGGCGGCACGGTGTCCTTCGACCGTGCGACGTTCTCCGACGGCAGGGTGGCCTTCGGCGGCGCGATGTTCTCCGGCGCCGTGGTGCCCTTCGAGCGTGCGACGTTCTCCGGCGGCACGGTGTCCTTCAGCCGTGCGACGTTCTCCGACGGCGAGGTGTTCTTCGACCGTGCGACGTTCTCCGACGGCGCGGTCTCCTTCAGCCATGCGTCGTTCTCCGGCGCCATGGTGGGCTTCGCCGGTGCGACGTTCTCCGGCGGCAAGGTGTTCTTTGACCGTGCGATGTTCTCCGCTGGCGTGGTGGGCTTGGCCAATGCGACGTATTCCGGTGGCACAGTGACCTTCCGTGCGACTTTTTCCGGCGGCATGGTGTCCTTCGCCGGTTCGACGTTCTCCGGCGGCGTGGTGGCCTTTGGCGGTGCGGCGTTCTCCGGCGGCGTGGTGGCCATCGACCGTGCGACGTTCTCCGGCGGCGAGGTGGCCTTCGTCGGCGCGAAATTTGCCGGCGGCACGGTGTCCTTCGCCGGTTCGACGTTCTGCGGCGGCGCGGTGTCCTTCAGCCGTGCGACGTTCTCCGGCGGCGAGGTGGCCTTCGACGCGGCGACGTTCGGCGACGACGTTGTGGCCTTTGGCCAGGCGACGTTCACCGCTGGCACGGTGACCTTCGTCGGCGTGGCAGGGGTGCCTCCGCGGGGGCTTCTCGACGCCGTCGCTTCTGCTCTGTCTGCCACCACAGTGCGTCTGCCTATGGGATGGCGATCCTTGAATCCGTAACACGCAGGGGGCGGAAACGGCCCAGGGGCCCCGAAATCCCCGGGCTCCTGGACCGTTGCCCGTCAGGATGTGCCTACGTTCGTCTACCGACCCTCGTCGAAGGGAATGCGGGCTCACCTGCGCGGGAACTCCACGCGTCGGAGGTCACGTTCCTGCTGGTCAACGAAATCCGTCGGTTGTCCGGGACCGCGCGCCTCGCGGCCACCCGGCGTCACGGCATGCCCGCACCGTGACGCCCCGGCTGCACACTGCGGACGGGCTACGTCACCGACCCAACGCACCCCCGTTTCCCTTGACCAAAGAGATAGGGGCCCCCGCGGTGGCTCTCTCCCCCCTGGGGCCCGTGGACCCCCCGGGGGGCTTTGCAGCGATAGGTGGCACCTCCGCGGCGCTCCGACCTGCGACCGGCATGCCCATTCCGCCGCGCCGGCCTTCCTGGCAGCGGCCACTGAGCGGATGTGGTGAAGGTGGCTGCGGGTTGGGTACGCGCCCTGATGGCAGGACGCGCCGGCTGTTGCAGCCAGTGGGCGAAGGGTGCCCTCAGATCTACAGGCACCCCTGCGGTGCAGACGGGCAACCGCGCCATCGCACCGCGGAGTTCACCGCTCAGCGCGACTATGTGCGATGGCCAGGTTCATGCATCTCACGCCAGAGCGTGCGGCGGACCGCACTCTTCACGAGTTCTCGACCTTGCGAACGCCGTGGGTCATCACCCCTCGTTCGCAGAACACGTCGGAGGTGGTGATGAAGTACTTGACGCGGATGTCATACCCGGTCAGTGTTCGGCACTTGACGTAATGCTCGTAGTGGCCAGGAGTGACACACACGGCCTCTGCGGTACGTCCCCCGTCGATGACTCTGAGACGGCAGCCAGGTGGGTCCACCGGAGCCTGCCCGGCCGCCCGGGCCGCAACGTGGTCGACTGAAGCCGGGGTTGCGGCAAGCGCTGTTGGTCCCACGCTCGTCACAAGCACGACGGCGGAGGCCAGCAGTGCTCGCTTTGCCAGTGTTCGTCGCGTCATCCGCATCCCTTCTGTGAAGCCTTGGGTATGGCCCGTGCCGCCCGCTGATCGCGTGGATGCCCGGCCTCCACCAGGGTCGACGACTGCGTGCAGCCCAGCCAAGGGCTCCGGCGAGCGTCCGTACATATGAGTGAAATACTGCGAAAAAAGGGATAGAAGGTGAGGTAGCCGATATTCGAATCCGTGTACATATATATCCATATGAGGAGCCCAGCTCCACGACCCACCGGACACGAACTAAGCGGCTTGCGTGAAGTCCTCTGATGGTGGGTGGATACGGTCGCGTAGCCGGGCCATGGCCAGGTCGACGGTCTCACTGAGGGAGTCGGTGCCGGTACGCGCGCTGGAGGTAGCCCTCGTACTTCGCTTGCCGCCAGGAGACCACCCGGGACGTCATCAAGCGGGCCATCGCCACCCGCAAGGGGACGTCGGCCCGCTTGATCCACATCGTCCCTAGGAATGTCTTCCGGGCCCTTCGGCAAGAAGGTGTGATCTTCCGCGATCGCGCGGCACTGTCGTCGGCGCCTTGGTACCAGCCGAGGCGCCGGAGGTGGCCGGTGCGGTTCTCATGCATCTCGCGGGTGGTGGCCCCAGGCCATCGTCCTCTTCGGCGCCCTCGCCCGGTGCGTCGCCGCTGACCTGCCGTGCCCGCCTACCTGCCTGCCTGCCTGCCGGACATCGTCACGATCTGGGCTCGGTGAAGAACCCGTCTGGAATCCTCCCGTTCAGCGGCATGCCTAACTGGCATGATCCGAGGATGACTTCGTCGATATCCGAGTCGTGGATCCGTATAGAGGCCTGGCTCGCCCAGCACACGCCTCGGACGTTTGCCGCTCTTGCACCACCAGCAGAGCGCTCGGCGATTGCCGTGGCCGAGCAGGCCATCGGACAGCCATTCCCCGAGCCCTTGGTGGAGTCCTTGCTGCGGCACAACGGCATGGGCCACTACGACCTGCTGCCGCCGTTCTGGTCCTTGCTCGATGTGCGGGGCATCACCAGGTCCTGGCAGACGCGCATGAAGATTTATGGAGATGAGCGCGCGGAAGCAGAGGAAGGCGATCCGGACGGGGAGTACGGGCCGTGGTGGCATGCCCAGTGGATCCCCTTCGCCTTTGACGGTGGAGGGGATGCCCTCATCATCGACCAGCGCTCCTACCGGCGCCGCGGAAGGATCGGCAGGGCTGACCACGAGCAGGGAACCTTCTTCCGCTCCCACCCCATGTGGGCCTCGCTCCCTGCCCTCCTGGATGCGACAGCTACCGCTCTGGAAACCGGCGAGGCGGTGGACGGGTACCGGCCTGTCGCAGTCGACGAGGATGAACTGGACTGGGACTTCTGATGCTCAGAACTCCGGCCCTGGACGACGTCGAGGCGTCCAATCCGGTGCCCGATCACTAACTGAGTGTTTGGTCCGGTGGTTGGTGTTTGGTCCCGGGTCAGGTTCCGCGCCAGTTGGGGGTGGTTTCGCCGGTGAGGCGGCGAGCCATCAGGTCGATCATCGCGAGGTGGATCATGGCTTCGGAACGGTGGGGGTGGGTTTCGTAGTCGCGGGCGAGGCGCCGGTGGTGCATGAGCCAGTCGATGCTGCGCTCGATGGTCCAGCGTCTTGGAATGACCTTGAATCCCTTGACTCCCGAGTCGCGTTGGACGGGATGGACGTCGATGCCCAATCGGGCGCCGTGGTCGATGGCGGTGGTGCGGTAGTCGGCGTCGACCCACGCCTTGGTGATGCGCGGGTGGACGGCGGCGATGCGGGTCAGCAGGGTCGACTGGTCAGGGACTACGAAACCAAGAGACCCGCGGCCGTCGGTGCGCGTGCTGCTCGTACGGCCGACGCTGACCGCTTAGGCGGCGGGCTGGTAAGTGACGGTGGTGGCCCGGCAGTCCTCGGCAAGGCCGAGCAGCACCTGGCGCTCGGTGTCGTCCGCGGCCAGGCTCCAGCGGAGCTTGGTGGCCCCAAGTCGCGGTGTAGGTGCAGTGGTAGGAGCCGTCTGGGGGCATCCATTCGGCCGGGTCCTTGTCGGCCATGGACCGGTTGGAAACCAGCGGGTTCGGGGGATCTGGACGGTGCTCCGGTGAGAACCCGCTGGGGGGTCTGGTGGTTCTGGCCGGGGGTACCGCGCGGGTTCCGTTTCGCCGTGTGGGTCAAGATGGGGCCTCCGATCTGGAGGGGGCTTTGGGATGGGTTACGACCTGCGAGCAGTGATCGCTGATGAGGAGGCGTTGCGTGGCGCGGCGCGGGACCTGCCTGCCGCCCGACTGGCGTCGATCGGACAGGGCCTCTCGCTGATGCCGATGACGGACGCGCTGTTCGATTCCGTCGCAGACGGCAGCGGTGTCGGCACGTTGGGGTTCTGGGCGTTGCCAGGAGGGTTCGAGAAGACCCTCGTTGCCTGGTCAGCCGGTGGGCCGGTGGCCTACGTGGAAGCTGAGTACTTCGGCGGCGTAGGCGAGCAGCGGGCTGCCGTGTGGAACGGCGGCGGCATCGTGCTGGGACCGCTGCACGTGGAGGAGGGGCAGCCCTTTCCGCCTGCCGGCAGTCCGATCTCTCAAGCGCTGCGGCGGTTGGGCGTAGTGGCAAGCACCGGCGAGGACGAGTTCTCAGCGGTGGGGTTCGACCGGCATCGACACGGTGAGGCGTGGATTGCCTGACGCGCGACTTCTGAATTCCCGCACTCACAGGCAAGTTCCTGCTCGCAGAATCTGCCCGTGAGTGCGTGAACCTCGCACGCTCGCTGATTCGCCCGGTGCAGGGTGCTCACCTGCGTACTTGCGCTGATGCGAGCGAGGTATGCCCCGGGGAACCCGCGTGAACTCCAATTGAGGCGGCCGAGACCGCGATCAGCGTGTCCGGGGATTCCTGGTCGTTTGCGTAGGCCTCGCGGCGCTTGGCGTCCCAGGCGTGGCCGCCCGAGTCGTGGACTTCGGCCAGGGGGTCGAAGTGGTCGACGTCCAGGCGGGCGGCGTCGGTGACAGTGAGGTCGTCGTACGCGCTGTGCCACACCTCGCCGGCGAGCTTGCAGCCCGCCGTGACCGTGGGGGCCACCACGGCCTCGGCGAGGATGACCTCCTTACGCGTGTCGCAGCCGTCGGTGAGATTCAGGCCCCGGGTCCAGTGTTTGTACAGGCTGCGCTGGTAGCCCTCACGCTGCTCGCCGGCAACCGGCAGCCGGTCGACCGCTACGGACAGCGGCAGCGCCACCGGCTCCGCGAACGAAGAGGTGGGCGCGGCGACATGGTCGCGGGCGTGGGCGGCGGGCGCGGTGGCGAGCAGGGGCAGGGCGGCCAAGGGCGAGCGCGGGAAGCCCGCGCACCAGGTTCTTGATCACAGGGAGGTTGTAGCGGCCTGCGGCCGGGGCGGGGTGGGATACCGCGATCAGCTCACGCGTGCGGGTGCCTGTGGCCAGCGTGCGCGCTCGGCCGAAAGGGGCATCCATTTTCCCTGTCAAGTCTGGCTGTGTTGTAGCGATCTCTCATTTTTCTCCTGGTGTTGGTTGTTGAGGTGACTCCGCGTAATAGCGGAGAGGGTGGCTCTATTCACGAATCCCGAAAGCAGATCGGCAGTTCGGGATGCGGTCCGCTGCTACCGAAGTCGAAGCTCACGAGAACGGGAGGCATCTCGTCCTCGGCAGGCGTGGTTGTAAGGCCCGCCCCATTGGCGAGGATGGGGCCCGGGCCGGTGGCTTGATCGGTCTGCGAGTCTTGATCGCTGCCGAGCGTGCTGATTGGCTGGCCGACATGACTGAGCTGGGACCCATCGCCTGGCCCCCTGCACCGATCAGGACCGAAAGGCTCGCACTCCGTGAGGCCGAGGCCCGGGACCGTGCGGTGTTCATCGAACTGCTCGCCTCGCCAGAGGTGCACACCTACCTTGGCGGCCCCCGTCCGCGTGACGAGCTTGAGCGCGAGGTGCCCGAGGTGCCTGGGCAATGGCCTGGGTGTTTCGTCGTCGATCTCGACGGGGCGATGATCGGTGAGATCCTGCTCAGGAGAGCAACGGAGGACCGTCGCCCGGCTGCCGCGGGGAAGGTCGATCTCGGCTACCTGTTCCTGCCGCGAGCGTGGGGATTCGGGTACGCCGCCGAGGCGTGCACGGCGGCACTCGACTGGTTCGACGGCGTCCTTCCCGGCGAGCCGGTGGTGCTCCACACCCAGACCGCCAACGTCGGCTCGATGCGCCTCGCGGCAAAGCTAGGATTCACCGAGGTAGAGCGGTTCCATGCCTGGGATGCCGAGCAATGGCTCGGCATGCGGCCCCCCCGTCATGACCTCTGATTGAACTCGTACTCGACAGGCCCTTTCGTCCTGACCGCTGCGCGGCCAGGACGAAAGGGCCTGTCTCCAACGCAGGCGTCCTCAGCCGACGACGGCACAGTGATCCATGCCCTTACCGACATCCTCCGCCGGGAGCGCACCACCCACCGTGAGCGCGTCCAAGAACTCGAACAACGACTGGCGCCGCACACGGCGAGATCCTGCGCTTGCAACGCGTGATCCAGTCACATGGCCCGACCTCGTGACAGCACCCGCCGGGCTGCAGAGCTTACGATCCGGAGCGCAAACCCAGAGCACTGTGCTCCACCACGCCCGCGGGAAGATCACTCTTCCCCGAAGCCTGAGCAGCCAACTCAACGAGACCGGACCGGAGTTCGGCGGCGGGCTCACCAAGGACGATCGCGCTGATGATCAGCTCCATCATCAGACAGTCGTACGTGTCCCCCACCCTCCGATAGCGCTCGCGATCGGCCTCCACAACAGCGGAGGCAATCTTCCTCCCACCACCGGTCACTGGGACAAAGGACACCTCATAGACACCGTGACCGGTCCAACTCCGGTGCGTGAAAAGGACATCGCCTTCAACGAAAACGTTCCACTTCTCATCCATGTCCCGGGCTCGATATCCGCGCCGGATCCGGTCCCAGTCCTCGTCAGTCCAGACTCGATCCGGCACCTGAGACACCGGCCGGGGCGTGTTAATCGGATGGAGGCGCCGGAACGACTCTCGGGTGAGCAGGGCATCGGCAGTCATGACGTGATCCTACGGAAGCACCACTCCAGCAGGACAGCGACTTACCTCCAAGAGCAGTCACCCTGGCCAAAGGATGCGCCTCAGCTGCCTTCCCGACGCGTCCGCAGCGTGGTGAACAGCGACTTCGCAAGACGCCTTCACCGTTACCCCAGATAAGTCCGGGACTTCGACTACGACGCCAACCCCAGCATCGACCCCGCCACCATCCCCACCCTGGCCAAGTGCGAGTGGGTCATGTGGAGGTGCTCGGGGATGTCCGGCGACCCAAGCGCTTGCCCGGCCGACCGGCCCGCCGTCGGCGGGCGGCCGTGCGCAGAGCAGCGGCCCGGCTGTCGGCCAACGGCAGTCGAGCAGATGGAAGGCCCACCCGTCTTCATGCCGCGTCGCGGCGCTGAGAGGAGTGCAGCCGTTGAGGCCTTCCGCTTGTTGGGGACTACTGAGGCGGGGGCAGGGTCATGGCAGGCCGCTTGGCGATGCGCCGCCCGCGTCTCGCCTCTGCGCGGGCTGTGGGCTCCGGGACCGCGGTCTTGGCAGGGAACTGCGGTTCGCCTCTCGGAGGCGCTCGAAGGCCACTTTGCGCAGCGCCAAGAGCTAAGGCGTCAGCCGGGCGTATGGCAGTAATCGCAGACCGTCTTTATCCAGGTGCCTTGCTGGTCACTGTGGAAGCGAGGACGACCGGCCGCTCCGCAGGCCTCGCAGGTCCGCTCAGCCTCCGTTTCGATGGCTTCGGTGAGCTGGCTGACATGGTCGGCCCAGTCGCCGTCGAAGTGTCCGCCTTCGTCGAAGCGGTCGGCGACGTAGATCCTCAGCCCGCCGAGCTTCGGGGTGCACTCGTCGATGCGGTAGTCCGGCGCCAGTGCCAGGAGCTGCTCGTGGAGCTTGAGCAGGAGCGGGTGCCAGCCGGGGCTGACGGTGTCGAAGAGCTCGGGGATCTGCTGGCCGAAGGCCGGGCAGAAGGACGATGCGGTGCGCATGATTGCAGCGTCTCGCGGACCACTGACAACGCCGGTTCCCCGCTGATTCCTCGGAGTGCGCCGAGGTTCCTTCGCGGCGGCGCGTGCTCGGCCGATGACGTCTGGGCTGACTCCCATTTGTCTAAGATTCGACCCCTTCAACCCCTGTGGCCTGGCGCCGGTGACGCTGGTGGGCCCGTGACCAGGCGCTTTGCCTGGACGGGCCCGCAGCGGAGGTGAGGGACTCAGGGGCGGCCGAGCGCCCGGTAGCTCCATCCGGAATCGCGCCAGGCGTCTGCGTTGAGGGTGCCGCGGCCGTCGATGACCTTCTGCTGGCCCGCCCGGCAGGCGAGCCGGTAGGGGTCGATGTGGGCGAACTGCGGCCACTCGGTCAGGTGCAGCAGCAGGTCAGCGTCCTGGACGGCGGCGATCGGGTCCTCGCTGTAATCGAGTTCGGGGTGGAGCTTGCGGGCGTTGTCGAGGGCCTGTGGGTCGGTGACGGTGACGGTGGCGCCGAGTTCGTGGAGCTTCTGGGCGACGGCGAGGGCGGGCGAGTCGCGGATGTCGTCGGTCTCGGGCTTGAAGGCGGCGCCCCAGACGGTGATCCGCTTGCCAACGAGGTTGCCGTCCAGTTGCTGGCGGGCGAGGTCGACCATGCGTTCGCGGCGTCGGGTGTTGATCGCGTCGACTTCGCGGAGGATCGTCAGGGCCTGGCCGACGCCGAGTTCGCCGGCGCGGGCCATGAAGCCGCGCAGGTCCTTGGGCAGGCAGCCGCCGCCGAAGCCGAGGCCGGGCCGCATGCCGCGGCGGCCGATGCGGACGTCGTGACCGAGGATGTCGGCGAGCTGTCCGACGTCGGCGCCGGAGGCTTCGCAGACCTCGGCGATGGTGTTGATGAAGGAGATCTTCGTGGCGAGGAAGGCGTTCGCGGACGCCTTGGCGAGTTCGGCGGTGGCCCAGTCGGTGACGATCGTCGGCGTCCCGGCTTCGATGATCTCCTCGAAGCACTGCCGCAGCACGGCCTCGGCCCAGGAGTGCTCGGTGTCGAAGCCGAGGACGAGCCGGTCGGGGCGGAGGGTGTCCTCGATGGCGAACGACTCGCGCAGGAACTCCGGATTCCAGGCAACCTCGACCGCGTCCCCGGCGGGCGCGAACTCGTGCAGCAGGTCACGGACGCGGGGTGCGGTGCCGACCGGGACGGTCGACTTCACCGCGACGACGGCCGGGTTCTTCAGACGGGGTGCGAGCTGGCGGACGGCGGAGAACAGATGGTCGAGGTTGTAGGCGTTCTCGCCGGGCTTCTGCGGGGTGCCGACCCCGATGAAGTGCAGGTCGGCGAACTGGGCGGCCTCTGCGTAGGAGGCGGTGAACCGCAGCCTGCCGCTGTTGATGTGCCGGGTGAGAAGGCCGTCGAGGTCGCGTTCGTGGAACGGGGCCTTGCCCGTGTTGAGGACGGCGACCTTGTCCATGTCGGAGTCCATGCCGAGGACGTCGTGGCCGAGTTCGGCCATGCAGGCCGCGTGCGTGGCGCCGAGGTAGCCGCAGCCGATCACCGTGAGTTTCATGAGCGGGGTTCCTTCCAGGGGGCCGCCCGGCGGCCCCACCGGCTCCCCGCCCATGAGGGAGGGGTGGTCAGGAGGGCCGGGCGGCCAGGTAGCGGTGGATCCCGTCGCGGATATAGGGCGGGATCGTGAGGGTGGAGAGGTGCTCGGGGGCGAAGAACTGGAGCTTGACGCCCTCGGCGAGGTTCAGGCTGGCCGGATCGCCGCTCCAGGTGGCGGCGAAGAACGTGATCAGCTGGCCGGAGCCGTAGAGGTCCTGGACCTCGAAGAGCTCGAGGGGGCCTTCGATGGTCAGGCCGGCTTCTTCGTCGAGCTCGCGGACGATCGTCTCGGCCGGGCTCTCGCCTGGGTCTGCGCCGCCGCCCAGCAGGCTCCAGTGGGCGGGCCAGGCGATGTCCGGGAGGTCATCGCGCAGGTGCATGAGCAGTTCACCGCGCCGGTTGATGATGATCGCGACCGCGCCGCGGGCGGTGACCGGCTCCTCGGCGATCGTGGTGTCGGAGTGCATCCCGACACCGTAGTGACGTGAGGGTCCGTCATGCGGCTGTCCTCACCGTCTGGTCGCGAAACCACGCGGCCGTCATGAGGGCCTGCATGCGGGTGCGGTCGAATGGGCCGCCGGTCTTCAGTCCGCCTTCCAGCAGCGGCCGCAGCGACGCCGGGGCCTCCGCCAGTGCGGTCGTGATCTGGGCCTCCGCCCAGGCCGCCAGTGGTCCGTTGAGCCAGTCGGGGACGGGGCTGGCGAAGCCGCGCTTGTCGCGGCTGCCCCAGACGGTGCGGGGCAGGCCCAGCGCCTTCGCGGCGTCCCGCAGGATCCGCTTGCCCGTCGCCGGTTCGGCGATCTTGTGGTCGGCGGGCAGCCGGTAGGACAGCTCGACCAAGTCCCGGGCCAGGTAGGGGGCCCTGCGTTCGAGGGCGTAAGCCGAAGCGAGCTTGTCGCTCGTCATCACCAGCGGCCGCCAGGCGGTGGCCAGATCGGCGAGGGTCAGACCGCGGGCCAGGTCGCCGCGCGCCCGCTCGAAGGCGTCCGCGACCAGGTCACGGATGCGCCCGTCGGGGTCGGGGCCGCGCAGGACCAGCCGGGTGGCTGCCTCGGTCTGGGTCAGGGGTTCGTCGGCGGTGTGCAGGAGCTTGGCGGCCAGCGGCTTGTAGGCGTCCATCCCAGCGGCCAGCACGGCCTCGGCGCCGAAGAGGACCAGGGCATGGCGGACGTAGCCCATGAGGAACTCGTCCGGGCCCAGCCCGCCGACCACGACCTTCAGCCCCAGGTCGGAGGCCTTGCGGTAGGCCATGTGCTCGGAAAATGTGGACGCGTTGCCCATCGGGTAGTCCAGGGCGCCCATCATGTGCGGCAGCACCGTGGTGAAGTCGAGGTGATCCGGTTCGACCACCACCAGCTCGGCTTTGATGTCCTCCGCGATCCGGGCCGCGATGTCGGACTCATCGAGCCGGTCCTGGCCGGGGTAGCGGACGGTGACGCAGACGGGCGGCCGCATCAGGTAGGCCAGCACCGAGGAGTCCAGCCCGCCCGACAGTAAGAGCGCGAAGTCGCAGGCCGGGGTCCGCAGCGGGACCTGCTCGGCCAGGACCACGGAGAACTTCGCCAGGGCCTCGCGGTAGGTGCCGTCGTAGGGCTGGCGGCCCTCCAGCCGCCACCAGGTCGTCTGCTCAATCGAGCCGGTGGCGACGGTGAAGGACAGCAGGCTGGCCGGGGCCAGCAGCTGGATGCCCTGGAACGGGGTGTCCGCGCCGGTCGGCGTCTCGATCGCCAGCGTCTCCGGGCGGAGGACCAGCGGGGCCGGTCCGTAGCCGGTCAGGGTGGTGATCTCGGAGGCGAACGCGAGCCGCCCGCCGTCCAGGCGCCAGTAGAGCGGCTTCTCCCCGAGCCGGTCCCGGGCCAGGAACAGCGTGGCGACGCGCGGGTCATAGACGGCGAGGGCGAACATGCCGTCCAGCCCGTCGAGGCAGGACGGTCCGATCTTGGCCCAGGCCCGCAGGACCAGGTGAGCGTCCGTCTCCCGCTCGCCGAGCGGGATGCCCCAAGCCTTCGCCTGCTGACGGTAGTTGTAGATCTCGCCGTTGAAGGCCAGCAGCAGCCCGCTCTCGCGGTCGAGGTAGGGGCCGGGATCGGCCTGCGGGTCGACGATCAGCAGCGTGTTCATGGCCAGCACCGCCCGCCGGTCCGTGCTGGCGGCGTGCAGGGTGCCGTCCGGGCCGCGGTAGTGCTGCGAGTGCCCCATGGCCGCGACGGTGTTCTGGTGCCGGGTGGCGTCCGCTCCGGCCAGGCCCGCGATTCCGCACATCTGGTTCACCCCCGAAGGTGAGTGGTGCCTTGGCGGCGGCCGCTGCCGGGAGCCCCTTCCTGGCGTCCCGGCAACGGCCTGGACCTTCATCACAGCGGCGAACGCAGAACGCGGGGAGGGCTCGCAGGGGGGCTCACAAATCGCAGACGCGGTTCACTGCGGTCCCACGAGGCCATACTCTCGGTGAGCTCAACACGCAGTGCGTACGACTCTTCGTGCACCACTCGGGGTGTTGCGTACCAGTGAACGTACTCAGCCCGGGACGGCAGCCGTCCATGAGTGAGTACGGAGTAATATGCGCAACGCTCCAGTAACCGGCCGAGGGGGACGTCGATGGGATCGACCGTCCGCCGGACCCGCCCGCCGAACGCGGACCTGGCCCGGCTCATCGAAGCCTGCGGTGCGAGCCACAAGTCCCTGGCCCACCGGATCAACCAGCTCGCCCACCAGGCCGGGATAGAGACGGACTACTCTCACACGTCCGTGGCGAACTGGTGCCGCCGCGGCATGACCCCCAAGGGACAAGTACCCAGGCTGCTGGCCCAGGCGGTCTCCGAACGGCTCGGCCGGCCCGTCACCCTCGCGGAGATCGGCATGGGCGAGGCGGAGACAATCGACGCGAGTGTGGGGTTGGATTTCCCGCGAGAACCCGCAGATGCCGTCCGCGTTGCCACTTCGTTCTGGAGTTCCGTGAACCGCCGCGACTTCCTCACCACTGCCGGATCCGGCTTCGCCGTGTCCGCGTTCACCACCCCCGTCACCCGCTGGCTGGTCACCCCCGCCGACGAGACCGCCCATCACGAGGGCGGGCAGCAGGTCGGCCGGGCCGATCTGGACGAGCTGCGGGACGCCGCCGAGGACGCCAGGCGGTGGGACTCGAAGTATGGTGGCGGGAACTGGAAGGCCAACTCCGTCACCGCCTGCCTCGAACAGCGGGCGGCCCCGCTGCTGGAGGGCACCTTCACCGACGCGGTCGGCCGTGAACTCTTCTCCGTGACCAGTGAGTTGTCGCGGCTTGCCGGGTGGACGGCGTTCGATGTCGGCGAGCATGACGCCGCCCAGCGGCACTTCATCCAGGCCCTGCGCCTCGCCCGCGCCGGCGGGGATGTGCAGCTGGGCTGCTATGTCCTGACCACGATGGCCATGCAGACCCTCATGCGCGGGTTCGCCTCCGAAGCCGTCGACATGGCCCAGGGTGCCTTCGAAAGAGCCAAGGGCCAGGCGGTGCCCAGGGTGCTGGCGTTCACCAAGCTGATCGAGGCCCGCGCTCACGCCCGCGAGCACGACGCCCGGGCCGCCTCCCGGGCCCTGGCCGCGTCCGAGGACCTGCTGGCCGCGGCGAAGGCGGACAGCGGCGACGAGCCCGCGTATATCGACTTCTATCACCACGCCCGCCTCTCAGCCGACGCCGCCGAGGTCTTCCGCGACCTGAAGAACCCCAAGGCCGCCCTGGCCTGGAACAAGCAGGCCGCCGCCATGCCAACCGGGGTGTTCACTCGCTCCGTCGGCATGCGCCTGGCCATCGTCGGGACCGCCCACCTCCAGGGCAGGGATCTGGATCACGGTTTGGAGCTGGGCAACCGCAGCATCGACATCCTCGCCCGCGTGAAGTCCTCCCGCGCCAAGGACTACGTCCGCGAATTCAACGCCGCCCTTGCCCCGTGGCGCCGGGAGCCCACCGTCCGCGAGTTCGTCCAGCGGACCCGCAAGGAACTCGGCGTGGCCGCCTGAGGTGCTCCGGCGGTGTTGCCAATGGCGGAACATGTGCGGGCGGATATAGGTGGCGGGAGCTCCTCCGCTGACCGCATTCGGGATGACGGTGTCAGACACCGCCGAAGAACCGGGAAGAGATGTGCAGTTGGGCGAGCGGCACCTGAGAAGAGGCCCGGCTGCACACCACGCGGATCCACATCCGGTTCGGCATGCTGAACAACTGCACTGCCGACCACACCAACCCTGTTGGCGCCGTCTGCCTTGAGAACGCGATCGTCCCCGATCCTGGCCGTCGCCTGCCTGCTCGTCGGCAATACCACCGCAATCAGGGACGCGACCCGCCTGACGGGCACCACGGTGAACAGCCACAACGTGTCGACCCTGCTCGCCGACCTCACCCGCCGCCACGACTGCGCCGACGTCCTGCACGCCCTGACCCTGCTCGCCGACCACCTCGACCAGCACGGCAGCCCCATCAACTACAACCGTCGCCGCGCCCTGTTCGCCCCACGTTCCTGCTTCATCGGCCCAAAGAACTGGCTGGACCTGCAGCGCCGCCTGCGGTCGAACCACCGCCCCGGCAGCACGCACGCCCAACGCTGGACCTTCCACGCCCTGACCGGCTCACCTCCGCGTCTGGCGCACCCAGCCATCGCGCCCGCGACCGCCGCGCAGCGCCAGAAGCACCAGCGGTTCCGCTGGCGCATCCTGCCCGCCGAGGCCGACCTCCTGACCCGCACCGCACGCGACCTCCTGGAAGAACACTGCATCGACGAACCCCTCCAGTGGGCCCCACGCCTGGACGCCGCCAGCCTGCGCGGCCTGCGGCTGCCAGGGCCTGACCCGGACAGCATCACCGTGGCCCGGCCCCACCAGGCCGTACCCGTGGGCGACTTCTCCGTCGCCCGCCTCGCGCACGCCCTGAGCACCACCACGGCGCACGTCATCTACCTGCTGTCCCAGCATCCAGTCGACTGGAGCCCGCCGCGGTTTCGCCGTACCCAGCACACCGCCACCTGCATCCGGCAATGGCGCACCTGGTACGAACAAGACCCCCTCTCGCTGCAGGGCATCGCTGATCGTGAAGGAACGAGCCTGGCTACCGTGCGCCTGGCTCTCCTCAAGAACGGTGTCCCGCTCCGCCCCTCGGGGGCCTACCCCGCCCGCCCAAGGGGCACATGACCGGCAGTGTTCCCGGAGCGGTGGCCCGTGTGGCGAAGCTCCGGGCCCCCTGAGGGCTTGCCACCGAACAGGCTGTCGGAGAGTGTTATATGACGTGAGCCCTTCTGAGCCCCAGCGCCAAGCCGAGCGGCGCGGTCTGCGACCGATAGGTCTGGTTCTCGCACTGGCTTTCTTCGGCGCGCTGTGTGTGTTCGCCGTCGTCTTCTACATCGCGTGGGAGACTCTGGGAGCACGCGAGGTGGAAACAGAGCGTCGCATCGACTCCCAGACCCTCTTCAACCTGGCCAAACTGTCCTTCGGCGTGGTCATCGGGATCGCCGTCCTGGCCGCTCTGGTCCTAGCCTACCGCCGCCAGCGTATCGATGAAGACAATGCCCTGCGTGAGGCCCTCCGCCTACACAGCGAACGCCTCACCACTGCTGTCTCCCTGCTTGGCGATGATTCTTGTGCCGCACGCCTTGGTGGCGTCCAGGCTCTGGGCAGACTCGCCGACGAAGCCCCGACGCGCGCCCTGCGCCAGGCCTGTGTCGAGGTCTTGTGCGCCTACCTGCGTCTGCCGTACACGGCAGAAACCAGCCTGCCCGATGGTGACCCGCGCGCCCGGCTCGACTACCTCGCCCTGCGCGAGGTTCGCCACACTGTGATCAGGCTCATCCGCGACCACCTCACCCCTTCCGTCTGTGATCCCGCACACTCGTGGCAGGGCTTCAACTTCGACTTCACCGGCGCCGCCTTCGACGGCGGGGACTTCGGCGGAGCGGACTTCACGGGCGCCACGGTCGACTTCCGCGAGGCGCACTTCTCCGGCGGGCCCCTCAACTTCCGCGGCGCGCAGTTCGACGGCGCCACCATCGACTTCCGTAAGGCGCGCTTCTGCGGCGACGTCGTGTACTTCATGTCGGTTTTCAACGACGGCAGCGTCGACTTCCGCGAGGCGCGCTTCGTCGGCGGCACTGTCAACTTAGGCAACGTGGGCTTCTACGGCGGCACAGTCGACTTCCGCGACGCGCACTTCTGCGGCGGCACTGTCGACTTCCGCAAAGCGCAGTTCCGCAGCAACACCCGCGGACCTGTGGTCCTCTTCTCCAGGGCAACCTTCTCCGGCGGCACCCTCGACTTCAGCTCGGCCCTCATCTGGGACGCCATCCACTTCCGGGAGGCGGTCTTCACCGGCAGTACCCTCGACTTCCGCGAGGCGCGCTTCCTCGGCGGCTACGCCGGGGTCGACGATGACGCCGGCGTCATCGACTTCCACCGGGCGGCCTTCTCCGGAGGCACTCTCGACTTCCGTGAGGCGGACTTCTCCGGCGAACCCTCATCCACCATGGGAGAAACCTCCGGCAGCAAAGTCGAACTCCGTGAGGCAACCTTCTCCGGCGGTACCCTCGACTTCAGCTCAGCCCATGGACCAGCTCCAATAATCGGCCTGCTCCCCAAGCACCAGGGTGCCTTGCCCACCCGGCTGCTACTGCCCCCGGGCTGGCTCCCAGCGCCATAGCCTGCACACCCGCACATGGCTCCCACAAGTCGGGCTGCCCTCCAGCAGCCCAGGTGCCGGGAAGCGGCACCGGCCAGGCTGGCAGACATAGAACAACCGCGGGGATGGTGGAGGAAAGCGGCCCAGCTCCGCCCGCTGACTCATTTACGCTCTGTCGCGCTTTGATCTCGGTGAGAACCGTTCCTGGCTCAAGACCACCTCCTGGGAGGGGTTCCTTGATCGGGAACACGTTCGAGCCGGTGCTGGGACAGCTGCTGACAACTCTGGCAGAGGCCGCCGACACGGCTGGGCAAGTTCGCTTCCTGGACCGGGGGCGGGCCCAATGAGCCGCTCACCGCAGCAGAAGTTGCCGTGGCCGCGCCGGCCGAGGAGACACCCGCCCTGGCGGGCGCCGTGCCGACCGACCCCATCGAGGCGTTCCACGCCGCCGCACGGATCGCACAGCTGACGCCGGAAGAGGAGTGGGCCGTCGGACAGATCGAGGCCGAAACCCGTAAGCTGGCCGCTGTCCTGCCCCAGGTTTCCTCCTGACTGTGCTCGGGTTCCAACGAGCCGCTCACGGAAGACCAGAGCGTGAAGGCTTTGCGACAGTGGCCAGGCGGAATTCCCCACCGGCGGCCAGGTCGCGAGGAGTTAACCGGCCACGAATGTCACAGCGTGTGGTCTGGACGGCCGCTCCGGCGATGGCTGGCTCAAGAATCAGTTGCCCCCTCAACATCCGTTGGTTCGATGATCTGGTCAGCCTCCAGTACAGTCAGATACTCGGTGGCCGAGCGTTTTTCGGCCGCGCCGATGCGCTGGTAAATGTCGACAGCTCGCGAATTTCCGCAAGAGCAGCCTTGCGAGCGCCCATGCGAGCAAGGCATCGAGCAGTACCTTCAAGCGCCCGTGCTTCATCGAGCGGGCTGTGGATCTGGCGTGCCAGCCCCGGTGCTCTCGGTACGAGGGAAGAGCCGCTTGGGGTCCGGCCGGCTCCTTCTCCCTTGCACATCACCAACATCCTCGAACATAGCTAAGGTTTGCCTTTAGGACCCGCACTGCTCGTGCGCGACGGTCAGCCCGTTGTCGAGCCCCTCCCCGCGCGCGGGACGCTGGTCCTCGGCGGCCGGCCCTACCGATGGGCCGGCTCCAAGGAACCCGGCACACCCCGGGCCCCGGCCGCTCCTCTGCTCGTCTACGGTGCCGCGAACTGCCAGATCCGCTACCGCGACCACCCCCGTACCGGCTTCCTCCGCCACGTCGACCGGCCGTCCAACGTCACCTCCGTATCCGCTTTGGCCGTCGACTACGTGGTGAAGGGCAATCCCGAGCGCGGGTTGCTGGTGAGCCAGATCCGTCCGGGGGGCGGCAGTGACCTCTTCAGGCCGATTCATCCTGCGCGCGGACCGCCCCGTGGCCGACGTGGCTCTCGGCACGCCGGTGAAAATCATCGAGATCGCCGGCCACGGCACGGGCGCGCTCGCATCGGGCATCTCCCTGGGCCCGAGCGTCGCCGACGCCGCGGACGGACTCACCGCCGCCTACGACGCCTCCCTGGGCAACTCCCCGTTCCACAACACCCGGCACGCCCGGACGTTGATCGCTGTGCGCGGCGAGCAGCTGGTGCTGCAGATACTCGACGGCGCCCCCAGCACGGACACCTTCCGCGGCGCCACCCCCCGCGAGACCACCGAACTCTGTGCGGCCGACGGCCTCGATCCCCGCCACGTCTACCACCTCGACGGCGGTGCCTCCTCGAAGATCGCCTACCGGCACGTGGAAGGCCCGGCGTGGTCGGCAGCATGCACTATCTGCGATGGCCGACCGCCGCCTCGGAGCCGTTCCGCTGGCAGGGACTGGCGGGCCGCGCCCTGCACAGCGCCATCATCCTCAAGCCCCGCTCGTGAAAGGTCTACGCGTGACCGACGTCCTGATCGTCGTGGCCCATCCCGACGACGCCGAAATCGCCATGGGCATGCGCATGCGCGAGTACGCCCCTACCGGCGACCACGTACGAGTCCACTGCCTCAGCCCCGGCGCGACCGCCCCCGAGGGCGCCGAGCAGCGCCGGTCCGAGTGTTTGGCCGCCGCCGCGCTCCTCGGAGTCGCGCAGTACACCTTCTCCCACATCCCTGACAATGAGTTCGTGGAACGGCGTGTGGAGATCAACCGGGAACTCTTCCGCGTCTTCGGGGAGCGGCGCCCGGACGTCGTGTACACGCACTTCCCCGGTGACCAGCACCTCGACCACCGCATTACGGCAGACGAGGTCACCACCGTGGCCCTGCGCGAAGCCGACAGCCTGTGCTACTTCCGCTCCCCCTCCAGCCACGCCTTCGAACCCACCGAGGTCTTCGTCGGCACCCCGGCGCTCTTAGAGGCCAAGGCCCAGGCCCTCCACTGCTTCGCGTCGCAAGAGCAACTCGACATCGACACCTTCAGGATGCTGGCCACCGTGGCGCACCGCCAGCACGTCCACCACCGCGTGGTCGAGCGGTTTCCCGCAGGGCACACCTGCGCGGAGCTGTTCCACACGGCGCGCACGATCCAGTTCGCGGCGCACACCGAGCAAGAGGACTGGCGCTCGTGAGCTGCGCCAGCCGTCGCGTCCCTCTGTGGGCCACGCACCTCGTGGGGAGACCTTCCGCTCCAGACGGCGCGGCCTGGGGGATCTCGTGGCGCGGGTGCAGAGTGCCAGGACGATCTCCGTAGGGAGGAATGCTCATCCCGCCTGTGTGCTGCGTACTTCGCAAAGCGCCCTGCCTGTATGAACTGCCGACGTGATCCCCACATCCAGGCAGTGGACCGTGGAGGCGCGTCACACCGCGCACGAGGGGGCCGACCTCGGCTGCCCACCACGTCCAGCGTCACCAGCACCGGATCCCCGTGATCTGTTCGACGCTGAGGCGTTGACGACGTATCCGCTTCCTCTCGGCGAACCGCCGGGTTCGCCTCGCAGTATCAGCATCAGCAGTAGACCTCAAGCATCGGAGAGACCTGGCGTGATCATCTGGATCAACGGCCCTTTCGGCGGCGGCAAGACGACCCTCGCCCACCTCCTCCACGAACGCCTCCCCGACAGCATCATCTTCGACCCCGAGGAAGTCGGCTTCCTGTGGCGCGAAGCCCTGGGCGACCACCCCACGCGCACCAAGGACTTCCAGGACTACCCGGCCTGGCGCACACTCGCCGCCGCGTATGCCACCGAGCTCGACCGCCACACCCGCGGCGGCCCCATCATCGTGCCGATGACCCTGGTCAACGGGCAGTACGCCCGCGAGATCTTCACGAGCCTGCACAACGATGGCGTGGAACTGCATCACCTCGTCCTCCACGCAAACACCACCACCATCCGGCGGCGGATCGAAGAGAGCCAGGAGTTCCCTGGTGAAGAGGAGCGCAGCGAGAAGGTCCGCGTCTTCCGCCGGCGGCGCCTGGCCGACTACGAACGGGCCTATAAGACCTGGATGCAGAGTCAGGCGGAGGTCATCGACACCACTACGCTCACCCCCCAACAGGTCGCCGACCAGGCCCTCGCCGCCCTGAAACGATCATGAACAGCAGTACCGCAGCCGCCATGCAGACCGCCGTCGGGGCAGCCCAGGTCGTCGCGGACCACAGCTGGCCCGCCACCTTCACTACCGTCGTACACCTACGAACAGCGGACGGCCGAGAAGACATCCTCAAGCGCAACACCAGCACGACCAGCTTCCACCAGGAGCACGCGGCACTGACCCACTGGACCCCGCCGCTCGGAGACCAGGCACCGCAGCTGCGCGCCGCGGATGAAGAGGAGGATGTCACCCAGCTGATCCCGCTACTCGAAGCCGTTCCACCGGAGCACGGCAAGCGCGGCCGTCCCCGGCGCCGCCCGGACATCGTGCTCGGTGACCGCGGCTACGACCACGACAAGTACCGCCGCCTCGTCTGGGCCCTCGGCGTGAAGCCGGTGATCGCCCGCCGGGGCACCGGGCACGGTTCAGGACCGGGAACCCAACGCTGGGTCGTGGAACGTGCTTTCGCCCATTTGCACTGGTTTCGCCGCCTGCGCATCCGCTGAGAGATCCGTGCCGACATTCACGAAGCCTTCCTGGCCCTCGGACGTGCGCTGATCTGCTGGCGCCGCCTCACGGCCCCCGTCGTACACCGGCCGAGGCCGTTGTTGCAGGATCTTGAGGTCAGGACCCAGCTCCGGGAGGCACGCCATCACCATCATCACGCACGAGAACCCGATCGGCAGGGGCCCGTCCAACTATATGATCCACGCCGATCTGTCCGAGCGGGAGGCTGGCTGGCGCGAGCAGTTGTGGACCCGCCAGCTCGCCGACGACAGATTCGAGGTCGCCTGCCTGCCCTTCCTCACCTACGGGATCTGCTACCGCGACGTGGTGACCATCGACAGCAACCACCTAGTGACCGCCGTAGTGCACAAGTCCGGCCACCGCACCCTTCGTGTCGCACTCGCCCCCGAGCACCAAGATCGGGGCCAACTGCACGAGCTCCTCCACGGCAAAGTCACCGAAGCCGACCTGCCCCATGAATGGCTTCAGGGCACCTACCTTGCCCTGGACCTCGCCCCAGGCGCCGATCCGGCCACGCTCATCGCGGCGTTGGAACCCCTTGCCCAAATGGGCGCCCTCCACTGGGAGATCGTCTCCTGAGCTTCGAGTCATTCCGATAGGAGTTCTAAGTTCTAAACGGGCTGAGCCTGACCCTCAAGGAGGAACGCCTCGCCTACGGCCGGGCCGGTGAGCTAATGGCACGGGTCCTCACCGCTGTCTCTCCCCCACGGCCAGGAGCGTCAGTCGAGGGATGAGCAGCCTGTGGGCGAACGAGGTCGTGTCCGCCTAGGAGGAGACCAATGAACACGTCCGTGATCATCGGCACAGCCCAGCGACCGGGAACGGAAGCGCCTTGCGTGGACGCGCATGATGTCCAGCGCACCGGCGACCGCGTCACCGCCGCCGTCGTGGACGGCGCCGGACACTACCCGGACACCGTCCGCTACGCCGGGGGTCGCGCCCGCCGTCATCACCCACATCGGCGCAAAGCTCGGCGGCCTGGCCGGGCTCATCACTGCCGGACAGATGGCTCACGCCTACGACCGTCCGCCGCACGTCTCCGCCGTCTACGCTCGCATCGAACCCGGCCGCGCCGGCATTGTGTGGATCGGCGACTGCCGGGCCTACGGCTGGAACGGCAGCGAGCTCACCTGCTTCAGTACTGACCAGACCATGGGGGAGTTCCTTCGCGTGCACGGGGATGTGCCAGCGCCCATCGTCGAGCATCATGACGCCTGGGCGAGGCCCGGACTCGCCCAGGCGTCCGCGGTGACGTGCCGCGAAGTCCAACTCCCCGAGGCTGTCCGGCTCGTACTGCTGTGCTCGGACGGCGTCTCCGGTCAGGTGGACCCGGTGACCTGGCGCGAGCTGTGCGCGACGCACGCCGAGGACCCGCAGGCTCTGGCTGACGCGCTGGTCGCAGCCGCCACCGCGGACGAGAAGGGCTACCGCGACGACGCCACCGTCGTGGTGCTGCTGCGCCGCGGCGACGAGCCCGGCGTCGTCCGTGACTGACCGACCACACGGCACATGACGCTGCGCCTGGGGCTGCCGATCACCCCGGGCAGACAGAGGACACCCCCGGCCCCGAGCTGTGGTTGACAGCCGATCGCCACTGCGTCCGACCGTCGGCGTTTCGGCCAACCATGCCCGAGCCGAGGTTCCTTGCGCGGCAAGGGTCGGTGCACCGTGCATCTTCGGAAATCGCTGAATCCCAGGGCGCGCAACCCGTCCGAAAGGAACAGGTGCTCGAAATCGTGCGGCGTCGTTGAACACGGCGACGCCACCACCACGTCCACGAGGGGGAACACATTGACGCCAGTCGAACCGGGCAGCGAGAAGATTGCGAGCGGCCGGCAGGCCGGAGCCGCGGACAACATCTCTGACGCCGAGCGGGAGCTGTACGGAGGCCGTCTTCGTTACGAACGGTCCTACGCCAGACACGAAGGCCCACTGACCCGACTGAAGTTCGGGCACATGGCTGCCGCGCTGCCGCACATGGTGGGCGTGGTGCTGCGCACCGGCTGGAGGGCGGACCGGCGCGCGCTGATGGGGGTCGTTGCGGCCGAACTCGGGCAAGGTGTCACGGCCGGGTGGGGCCTGGTGGCGGTCAACGGCGTCCTCGCGCAGCTGTTCGCCGACGGTCCGACCGTGGACAAGCTCCGCGACGCGCTGCCGTCCCTCGCGGCACTCGCTGTCGCGGCGGTGACAGGCGCCGTCCTGGCGGCATGGTCGACGGCCATGTCCGGTCGGCTGGAGCCCCAGGTGGAGCGGGCCGTCTCCGCGAGGTACTACACGGCCGTCACCCATGTGGAGGTGGAAGCCACCGAACGGCCGGAGGTTCAGCGGATCCTGGAGGCGGGGAAGTTCGGCACGGACTCGGCCCGCAGCATGCTGCGACTGTCGGTCGGCGTCGGCAATGTGGTCATCGGCACGGCCGCGGCCGCGATCGTGCTCGCCGCCCTGCACTGGACACTGCTCCCCATGCTGCTGGCGATCGCCCTGCCCAAGGGGTGGGGCGCGGTCCGCTCCGCCCGCCGCGGCTACCTCTCCCGGATGAACTGGATCGACCACCGCAGGGCGATCGCCTCCTTGCTGGCCTACCTCACCCGCCCGCACGCCGCCGGTGAGCTGCGGGTGCACGCCGCCGGCACGAAGCTGCTGTCCAGCTACGAGGAGATGTCGAAACAGACGGAGGCCGAGCAGCGGCGCCTGGCCCGGGCCCAGGCATCCACCGACCTGGTCGCGGGGACGTTCGCCGGTATGGCGTCGCTGGCCTGCTACGGGGTGCTGTGGTGGCTGCTGTCGACCGGCAGCCTGCCGCTCGCCGTCGGCGGGACCGCGGTGATCGCCATCCGAACCTCGACAGCGCGGCTCACAACGATGGTGCAGCAGATCAACCGGCTGTACGAGGAGCTGCTGTTCCTCACCGACACCGAGGACGCCATCAAAGTGGCGGGCGAGAACGCGATCCCGCTCACCGGTACCCCGCTGCCCGCGCCGGTACGGGAGGTGAGGACGCAGGCGGTCTCATTCACCTACCCGGGCGCCGCGGGCCCCTCCTTGAAGGGCGTGAGCGTACGCGTGCGACGGGGGAAGGTGACGGCCCTGGTGGGTGCGAATGGGTCGGGAAAAACCACCCTCACGAAAGTGCTGGCCGGACTGCTGCTCCCCGCCGAGGGAGACGTGTGGTGGGTGGGCGAGTCGGGCGACAAGTCGAGCTGCGTGAGGCGGACCGCTCCCAGATCTTCGCCGGAGTCGGGTTGCTGGCACAGGACTTCCCGCGCTGGGAGATGACGGCGGCCGCGAACGTGGCCATCGGTGCCGGCGACCGTCCCCGGGACATGGACCGCGTCCGCCGCGCCGCCGGTGAGGCGGACGTGCTCGAACTGGTCGAGAGCCTGCCGCACGGCTGGGACTCGATCGTTTTCAAGGGCTACGAGCGTGGTGTCCAGCTGTCGGGCGGACAGTGGCAGAAGCTGGGGACAGCTCGAACAAGGTACCGGCAGGCGCCGTTCCTGCTGGTCGACGAGCCGACCAGTGCGCTCGACCCGCACGCGGAGATCGCCGCGTTCAAGGGGCTGTGGTCCCTGGCCGAGGAAGGGCACGCGGTCGTGCTCGTCACCCACCGGCTCGCCGCGACCATGCACGCCGACCACATCTACGTCCTCGATCAGGGCAGCGTCGTCGAGGACGGCACGCACGAGGACCTGATGGCCCGCAGGGGCGGCCTGTACCAGAAGATGTTCACCGCCCAGGCCGCCCAGTACGGCATCGCGCCAGTACCCGACGGCGTTCCCCGCCCCCGCGGCGCCCAGCCATCCGGCCACGAGACGGCGAGCTGATCTACCCCAGCGGCCTCTCCCCCCTTTCCCAGCCTGCCCCGTCCCACGACATCGAAGGCGAGACAACGCCCATGTCACCCAGCTCCACCGCGATCCGCAGGACCATCGAGGCGTACCTCGGCCGCCACCCTCACGAGCGTGACGGCCTGGCCGGACTCCTCGCCGCGCTGGACCGGCCAGTCGACGCGACCGCCCGGACGGCACTGCCCGCACACCTCACGTGCAGTGCCGTCATCATCGACCGGCAAGGCCGGGCCCTGCACATCCGGCACCGGGCCACCAGCGGCCCCGTGCTCACTCCCGGCAGCCACCTCAAGCCCCAGGACCGCACACTGCTCGCCGCGGCTCTGCGCACAGCGGTCGAAGAGGCCGGGGTCACGCCGGGCGCCCTGTGCCTGACCCGGCAACTGCTCGGCTCTCCAATCGACATCGACGTCCGCGACATAGGCGCCGGCCCGTCCAAGGAGAAACCGCCCCACCGCCACTACGACGTCCGCTACGTCTTCTACCTCGCCGAAAAGGAGCCGCCCGCGATCGCGCTGCAGGACGAGGATGTGTACGGTGCCCCGTGGCTCCCGCAGCCGGAGATCCCCTCGCCGACACTGCGCGCGAAACTTCTCGCGGCGCGGCTGGACGGCCTGCCCGAACCGGTGAACGCCTCCGCGCTCATCCACGACGGGGCTGGCCGCTACCTGCTCCATCTGCGCGACCACAAGCCCGGTGTCATCTGGCAGTCAGGGGCGTTCGCCGTTCTCGGCGGAGGCCGCACGCACGACGACCAGAGCCTTGAGGGAACGCTGCTGCGGGAACTGTCCGAGGAAGTCCCCGACCTCCGCCTGGAGGACCTGGAGCCGTACGCCGTGGAGATGGCCACCAGCGTCGACGGCCTCAGTGTCCCGGTCCAGGTGTTCACGGGCCGCTGGCGTGGCAGCCCCGACCGGCTTCAGCTGCACGGGGGCGTGCTGCTGCGGTGGTTCACCCCCGACGTTCTGGATCGGCTGCGCCTGAGCGCCTCGACGCGGGACCTCATTCGCCGACACGCCGCCCAGAACGCGTCGGACGGTCAACCGGTGGCGCACCCTGCTCCGTGGGACGGGGGCAGCCGGACCGTGCTGAACGGAGTCGGTGTCCATCTCCACTTGGAAGACGACGAGGGGCGGGTGCTCCTGGGTCTGCGCCACCCCGACGCGGCGTACGCGGGCAATACATGGCACTACCTGGCAGGAAAGTGCGAGCAGGAGTCCGCGGTCGCGTGCCTGGTGCGCGAGGCGCAGGAGGAAGCGGGTCTGGTCATCGAGCCAGCGGATGTGGATCTCGTCCACGTCGTCCACCTCGTCGACACCCCAGGCACCCAGCCGTTGATGCAGCTCGTGTTCCACGCCCGCCGATGGAAAGGAGCCCCGACAGTCCGCGAGAGGGACAAGTGCCTGGCCTGGCAGTGGTGGCCGCTGCACGAGCTGCCGGACCGGATCGTCCCCTACACCAGAACCGCCATCGCCGCGATCTCCGAAGGCCGCAGATACTCCCAACTGGGCTGGTGAAAAGGTGAGCGCACCCATCGAAAATGGGGGGATCAGCCCCATCGAGACCGAAACCCTCGCCTCCGGCTGGTCCACCGTCCATACCGCCGACCTGGACGCGCCCCGCTGCTACGCCCTGCACCCCTGGCCCTCACGCACCCCTTGCCGATGGAGGACTCGGTGACCACCGAGAAGGACACCGTCGAGATCTGGAACACCTACGGCACTCACCAGATCACCAGAGGACTCCCTCTGCCCGAGCTGGACCGGTGGGACTGGGGCATCCCAGCAAGCGGCCCCGGTATCAACGCCCTCGGCGGCGTGGCGGGATGTCGTGTCCTCGACCTCGGCAGCGGACCCGGCCGGCACGCCGCGCACTTGGCCTGCCTGGGCGCCAAGGTCACCGCCGTGGACGCCTCACCCGCACAGCACCAGCGCGCCCTCACTCGCTACCCGGACCACCCCGGCCTGCGTCTGGTGTGCGCCGACGCGGTGGCCCACTTGCGCGCTGCCGACCCGTACGACCTGATCTACTCCGTCGGCTCCGTGCCGTATCTGGACCCCAGCCGACTGCTGCCTGCCCTGGCCAACGGGCTCAAACCGGGCGGGCGCCTGGTCTTCTCCGCGCTGCACACCAACTCGGGCGGCGCCGGGCCCTCGAACGAGGTGACCCCGCGCCCCGAGACCCTGCGACTGCCCGGCACAACCCAGGACCACCCCGTGAACATGTGGGTCCTCACCGTGCAGCTGTGGGAAGACCTCTTGGTCCAGCACGGTCTCACTCTGGAATCGGTCACCGCGATCGACTCCCCCGCACCGGACGACGCCGTCTCCTACCGGCTGTACGCCGCCCGGCGCCCCCACCGCGTGCCGAGCCGCCCCCGCACCAGCGCCACGCCACCACCGCACGCGGCTGTGGGCGTGGGCCTTATCGTGCATGGGCCGGAGGGAGTCATGCTCGGCCAGCACCAGCGCCGTACGTGGGAGCTTGCCGGCGGCACGGTCGAGCCGGGCGAGAGCTTCGCTCAGGCGGCTGCCCGCGAACTCCGTGAGGAGGCTGGCGTCGTGGCCGAGCCTGGCGACATGCGGGTGTTGGGCACGCTCCTTGACCGGGTGGGCGACGTCGTCCGGGTGACGGTGCCCGTCGTCGTCACCCGGTGGACCGGCGTCCCGCAGCAGCGCGAGGAGGCCATCGGCTCCTGGCGGTTCTGGCCCTTGGGCGCCCTGCCCGGACCGCTGTTCGTACCCAGCGCCCAGTGCCTGGCCGCTTGGAAACCGGAGCTGCCGCTTGAGCACCCGCCCGCCCACTTCCAGCGGTACGAGACCCCCGGGCCGCGCATAGTCCGGCCACCACGCCCATACGACTGCGATGAAAGGCCCCACTACCGTGCCTTCACCCCCTTCGGATACGCCTGTCCCCTCGCTCCTGGTCGTTGTCGCCCACCCGGACGACGAGGCCCTCCTTGCCGGCGGAGTCCTCGCCCAGCACGCCGCCGCAGGCGCCCGCACCGCGGTCGTCACCGCCACCTGGACGGACGACACCCACCGCATCGCCGAACTCGCCGAAGCCCTCCAGATCTTGGGCGCCGGCGCCCCACGGCTCCTCGGCTACGCCGACGCCCGCAACCCCGCCTCCGCTCCCGACGGTGCCGTACGCCTCCTCGACGCGCCCCTGGACGAGGCCGTCGGACGCCTGGTCGCACACATCCGGGAAGTCCGGCCCGACATCGTGGTCGGCCACGACGCCCTGGGCCAGCTCACCGGCCACCCGGACCACAAGCGCACCCATCAGCTCACTCTTCTCGCCATCGAGGCCGCCGGTCTGCCTCACCTGTATCCCGAGGCCGGCGAGCCCTGGCAGCCGACGGCCCTGTACGCAGCTACGCACCCGGAATCCGGCATGGGCCAGCTCGGCCCGCTGCTGCAGAGCGTGGGGAAGACGCTCCTCGCGGTACCGGACACCTACGTGACTACGACGGTCGACGTCTCCGCCTGGGCTGCGCAGAAGTGGGCGGCGATCCGCGCCCACCGTAGCGAGGTCGCCCGCCCACGGCCGCTGCCCGGCCTCCTCGCTCGCCTGTCCGAAGAGGCACGCCTGGAAATCATCCGAACCGAGTACTTCACCCGTCTCACCCCTGCCCCCTCACCGGGCGACCCCCACCAGCTCACCAGCTGACCGGCCCGCGCCCAGCCCCACCACCAACCGAGGATTCCCATGAGCGACACGCCCCCGTCTCCACCGGGTCCCTGCCCGTCGAGCGTGCTCGTCTCCGCAGGCACCCCTCAGGACACACCACCAGGAGGACCTGTGTCATCCCCGCAACTGAGCACCCCCGAGGCGAAACTCGCCGATGCGAAGAAGCAGCTGAGCTTCCCTCGTATCGTCGCGATCTGCGGCTCCACCCGTTTCATGGCCGAGATGTCCGAGGCCGATGTGCGGGAGACCGAAGCCGGGCGGATTGTCGTCAAACCGGGGTGCGACCTGAAGTCGCCGAACCCACTGTGGTCCGATCCGGTCAACGCTCAGGCGCTGAAGATCCGACTCGAAGAACTACACCGGGCGAAGATCGTGCTCGCTGATGAGGTGCTCGTGGTCGGCGACTACACCGGAGACAGCACCCGAGCCGAAATCGCCTACGCCCGGTCACTGGGTAAGCCCGTGCGGTTCACACACCCCGAAGTGGACCCCGACGCCTGAGGACCCGCCCCCCGCCCCCTGTCCGCAGGCACCGCCGATCCGTTCGTACCGACGAAGCATCCAACGAGTTCGACCAGCAGAACGCGACCAAGGCTTGGCTGCGCCACCTGCACGGCCAGGCAGCCCAGATCCTCGCCGGTGTGTGGGCGACGGCGCGTACTTCAACACCGGCCTGGTGGCCGTTGCCGCCCCGCTCGCGCACCACCTTCAGCAGCTGCTGGAACGCACCAAACCGCAGCCCGGTGAACGTCTCCACCCGCAACAACTCAGCCCGCAGCACCCCACTCATACAGGAGAAATGCCCAGTTCACAGCCTTCTGCACCACGCTTTACCGGTGGTACGACATGCGGTGGAGAGGCATCCCGCTGCAGCGGGGGCTCCGGGAACTCGGCGAGGAACTCGCCGGTCACATCGCCGCGCGGACCGTGCCCGGCCCTGCCCTGCGCACTCTCGACTCGCGCGCTGCACTGATCACGGCCGCGGAGTGCGCCATGGGCGTGCTGAGCCTCGCGTGCTTCCCCGACGGTGACTTCGAGGTGCCCCTCCCGCTTGTGAGGGAGACGCTCAGCAGCGAGGAGCTTGACTATGAGGAGGCATGGGAGCCGGCTGCCCCGGTGACCTAGGCGGTGTCGTCAAATGTTCACTGCTGGTGGATCATGGTGTCGTGATACGTCGCCATGAACTGTCGGACGCCGAGTGGGAGTTCGTCCGGC
>NZ_JBWKJZ010000041.1:0-72125 GCF_056431945.1 Streptomyces sp. NPDC045778 | reverse complement strand
AGGTCGTCCAGGTCGCTCTTGCCGATGATGGAGCGCAGCGAGGTCTGGGCCATCTGCGAGACCGCGAAGCGGTAGTCCTCGACCTGGATGATCGCATTGGCCGCGTCCACGACCTTGAAGTACACGACCGCGTCCACGCGCACCGTGACGTTGTCCCGCGTGATGCCCTCCTGCGCCGGCACCGGCATCGTCACGATCCGCATGCTGACCTTGCGCATCCGGTCCACACCCGGCACCACCAGCGTGAACCCCGGCCCGCGCACCCCCTCCTGGAGCCGCCCGAGACGCAGCACCACACCCCGCTCGTACTGCTTGACGACGCGCGCCGCGGACAGCAGGTACACCGCTCCGGCGGACGCGACGGCCGCTCCGGCCGCCACCAGTTCCTCGACCACGACGGCCCCCGGGGTCTCATGGGGCGAATAGGGCATGCAGTACGAAGGTAACGCGCCGCCCACCCCAGGGCGAGCCCCGTGACACGCCAAGGGCGAGCCCCCGCCCGGGAGTTGGGCGGGGGCTCGCCGGACCGGCTCGGGGTGCGGTGTCAGTACACGCTGACGTTGTACGCGTTCAGCGCCTCGACGACCGGCTGGAAGAACGTCGTACCGCCGGACGAGCAGTTGCCGCTGCCGCCGGAGGTCAGGCCGAGCGCGGTGGAGCCCGCGTACAGGGGCCCGCCGCTGTCGCCGGGCTCGGCACACACGGTGGTCCTGGTCAGGCCGCTGACAACGTCACCGCTGCCGTAGTTCACGGTCTGGTTCAGGGCGGTGACACGGCCGCTGTGCGTGCCGGTGGTCGAGCCGCGCCGCGTCACGTTCTGGCCGACGGTCGGGTTGGCCGCCCGGGTGATGTCCTGGCTGCCGACGGTCCCCGGCTTGGAGATCGAGTTGTTCGTGTAGCGCACGAGCCCGTAGTCGTTGCCGGGGAAGCTGGACCCCGCCGTCGTACCGAGCACGGTGGTCTTCGCCGAGTTCGCCCACCACGTGCCGGCGCCGTCGGTGCAGTGGCCCGCGGTCACGAAGAAGTAGGCGCCGCTGCTGTTGCGGACGTTGAAGCCCAGGGAGCAGCGCCAGCTGTCCGCGTAGATGGCGTCGCCGCCGGAGGCGTACTTCTGGAACTTCCCGGGCGTGCGCTCGATCTTGAGAGCGCCCGCCTTGTCGCCCGCGGCCTTCTTCAGGGCGGCGATCTCGGCCGCGGACACCGTGCTGTCGGCGGTCACGACGACCTTGCCGGTCTTCGCGTCGACGCCCCAGGCGGTGCCCGCCACGTCCGCTTCGAGGACGGCGTCACTGGCCGCCGTGAGGTCGGATGCGCTGTACGTACGCGCCTCGTCGGCGCTGGCGGCGGGTACGGCGAGAGCGGCGGCGGCCACGAGGCCGGTCGCGACGGCGACCGTGCGGGAGTGTCTCGTTATGCCGCCGCGGGGGGTGGTGCGCTTGATCCTCACTGCTGGTTCCTCCCGAGGGAAGTCAGGGGGCCCGTGGGGGCCGGGCCCGTGAGGCGCAGCCATCGGACACGGCGGATTCCGGTTACGCCGTGCTCCTGACAAGCGCTGCACGGGAGTATTCGGCGGGGTGTCACACAGCACAAGGGGCCGTTTCCGGACGCTGCGGCCGGTTTCCGACGCAGGGCCCTTGCGGTGCCGAAGGGCGCGGGCCTGTGCCCCCCGGCGGCCCCGGTGACGTGTCACCGGGGCCGCGCGGCTCAGTGACGTGACACGTTCCGCTCCCCCGCGGCGACGCCGACGGACAGCGTGTTGCCGGGCGGCGGGAACGGGCAGATGAAGTGGTCGGCGAACGCGCACGGCGGCAGCAGCGCGCGGTTGAAGTCGACCGTGACGCGGCCGCCGGCGCCGGGCGCGGGGGGCCGCAGGAAGCGGAACCGGAAGCTGGAGTCGCCGCTGGTGGCGTCGGCGAACACGGCCCACAGCGAGCCGTCGTCCTCCACGCTCACCCGCAGCGTGTGGTCCTGCCCGGCCAGGTGGAAGGCGAGTTCACCGCCGAGCCCGAGGCCGCGCTCCACGCCGTCGGCGTTGGAGACCCGCACGGTGCGCTCCTCCCCGTACGGGGTGAACCGGCCCTCCACCGCGAACCGCGGGTCGTACGGGGTGGCCTCGATGCCGGCGAAGGCGCGCCGCGCGGGGGCGTCGGGGTCGAAGTCGCGCACCGCCCACAGGTCTTCGCGGCGCAGCACGACGAGGCGGCGCTCACCGGCCGCGACGCGCGCGTGCGTGACCGGGCCGGGGTCGGCGGTGAGCCGGGCCGTGCCGGAGAAGGGCTGTCCGTCGAGGGTGAGGCCGTCGGCGGCGGCCGCGGTCAGGACGACCTCGTCGCCGTCGCCGGACCAGTGGCCCGGAAGGCCCGGCAGGGCGCCGTCCGGGTGGTCGGCGAGCCAGTGCGTGCCGGTGAGGGAGAGCGGGCCGTAGGGCGCGGACACCGTCTCGACGCGCTGTGCGTGCCACTGCTGCCAGCGGCGGAGCGTCTCCTCGCTGGTGCTTGTCGTACTCATGGTGATCAACCCTTCCGTACGGGCTCGGGCAGCCCGAGGTGTGAGCGCAGCGTCGCGCCCTCGTATTCCGTACGGAAAGCGCCGCGCTCCTGGAGCAGCGGCACCACCCGTTCGACGAACTCGTCGAGCCCGCCCGGCGTCAGGTGCGGGATGAGGATGAAGCCGTCGGCGGCGTCGGTCCGCACGAACTCGTCGAGCTGCTCGGCGACGGCGGCGGGCGTGCCGATGAAGGACTGCCGCCCGGTCGTCTCGATCACCGTCTGGTGGAGGGAGAGGCCCTTGGCCCGGGACAGCGCGCGCCACTTCTCGGCGACCGCGAACCGGTCACCGACCGGCACCCGGCCCTGGACGAGCGTCGAGTCCGGGTCCGGGTCGATGCCGGGCAGCGGCCCGTCCGGGTCGTACGCGGACAGGTCGACGCCCCACACCTGCTCCGCGGCCAGGAGGGCGTTCTGCGGCGAGACCTGCCGGCGGCGGATCTCGACGGCCCGCTCCTGCGCCTCGGCTGCGGTGTCGCCGAGGACGAGGGTGACGCCGGGCATGATCTTGAGGTCGTCGGGGCCGCGGCCGTACCGGGCGAGGCGGCCCTTGACGTCCGCGTAGAACGCGCGGCCCGCCTCCAGGGTGCCGTGCCTGGTGAAGATCACGTCGGCGGCCGACGCGGCGAACTCGCGGCCCTCGGGCGAGTCCCCGGCCTGGATCACGACGGGGTGACCCTGCGGCGGCCGCCGCACGCCGAACTCCCCGGCGATGTCGAAGTGCCGCCCGCTGTGCGCGAACGACCGCGGCTCGCCCGCGCCGGGCGCCCAGGAGTCCCACAGCTCCCGGGCCGTGGCGACGAACTCGGCGGCGCGGGTGTAGCGCTCGGCGCGGTCGAGGAAGCCGCCGCGCCGGAAGTTCTCGCCGGTGAAGGCGTCGGACGAGGTGACGACGTTCCAGGCGGCGCGGCCGCCGCTGAGGTGGTCGAGCGAGGCGAGCCTGCGGGCCAGTTCGTAGGGCTCGTTGAAGGTCGCGTTGACCGTGGCGGCGAGGCCGAGCCGGTCGGTGACGGCGGCGAGGGCGCTCAGGACGGTGAGGGACTCGGGCCTGCCGACGACGTCCAGGTCGTGGACGCGGCCCTTGTGCTCGCGCAGCCTGAGGCCCTCGGCGAGGAAGAAGAAGTCGAAGAGCCCGCGTTCGGCGGTGCGCGCCAGGTGCGTGAAGGACGAGAACTCGATCTGCGAGCGCGACCGGGGGTCGGCCCACACGGTGGTGCTGTTCACGCCGGGGAAGTGGGCGGCGAGATGGATCCGCTTGCGCGTACGGGATCCGTGGGTGCGGGCCGTCATGACGCCTCCCCCGCGTGCGCGGCGTAGCGGTTGGCGGGCCGGGCGAGGCCCAGGTGCTCCCGGAGCGTGGCGCCGGGGTAGAAGGTGCGGAAGAGGCCGCGGTGCTGGAGCAGCGAGACCGTGCCGTTGACCAGGCGCTCCAGGTCGCGCCGCGGCTCCACGGGCGTGAGGTGGAAGCCGTCGGCGGCGCCCGCCGCGTGCCAGGCGGCGATGAGGTCGGCCAGGTCGACGGGCCCGCCCCGGTAGAGCGGCCCGTCGGCGGTGGGGTGCGGGCCGCCGCCGTGCCCGGGCCGCGCGGCGCACTCGCCGCCGCCGAGGTCGACGACGAGCGCGGCGAGCACCCGCAGCTCCGCCGGGTCCCGGCCGAACGCCGCCGCGCGGTCGCGCAGGTCGGCGCGTGCGGCCCCCGCCTGGGCCGGGCTCGCGGCCCGGACCAGGGCGACGTCCGCGTGCCGGGCGGCCACGTCGCGGGCGGGCCCCGCGGTGGCGTCGACGACGACCACGGGGTGGCCCTGCGGCGGCCGCGGGACGATGGAGGGCCCGCGCACAAAGAAGCCGGTGCCCTCGAAGTCGACGTAGTGCAGCTTGTCCCGGTCGACGAAGCGGCCGGTGGCCACGTCGCGGATCTCGGCGTCGTCCTCCCAGCTGTCCCACAGCCGCCGGGCGACGTCGGCGACCTCACCGGCCTCGCGCCACAGCGCCTCGCGCGGTGCGGCCCTGCGCCGCCCGAAGAGCCTGGCCTCGGCCTCGGTGGTGGACACCTCGATCGTCCACCCGGCCCGGCCGTGGCTGACCCAGTCGAGCGTGGCCACGGCCGCCTGCACGTGGAAGGGCTCGGTGTGCGTGGTGGTGACGGCCGGCACCAGGCCGACGCGGCCGGTGGCGGGCGCGACGCGGGAGAGCACGGCGAGCGCGTCGAGCCCGCGGCGGGCGAAGCCGTCGCCGAGCGTCACGAAGTCGAGGGCGCCGTGCTCGGCGAGCCGGGCCAGGTCGACGAAGGGCGCTGCGTCATGGGTGCCGGGCAGGTCCACGGCGGCGGCGAGATGCAGCGGACCGCGGCAGGGGGGTGGGCTTGCGGACATCGGAGAACACCTCTCTCGGGCGGCGGTCACCGCCCGGCCTCGGGCGGGAAGGTCTCGTGCAGGAAGGTGAGGACGGCGCGCGCGGTGGCGTCGTTCTGCCGGAAGGACGGGCTGTTGGTGCGCGGCCGGGTGAAGGCGCCCGCGCCGCGTGCGTCGGTGTGCGGGCCGAGGGCGAAGCGGCGCGGGTGCGGACTTCCCGTGCGGTCCCTGACCCTGCCGTCGGCGGGGTCGACGGCGAGGAGCCCGTCGGGCGTCTCGGCCACCCCCTCGGCGTGCAGGGCGCGCAGCAGCGGGTCGCGGGTGCGGGCGAGCGTGGGCTGCGGCAGGCGCGCCTCGACCAGGGCGCGGGCCTCCACGTACTGTCCGGGCACGGTGGCGCTGGTGGCCCGGAACACCCCGTCGCGCGCCTCGACGCGCAGGTCCGCGCCGAGGAACCGCACGATCCCCGCGCGGGACAGGGCGAGGAGCTGGCGAAGGCGCGGCCCGGGCGGCCCCGACGCGAGATAGCTGAAGTAGCCGTGCCACCACGGCCCGATGTCGCCGAGCCGGGTGAGCTGCCCGTAGACGGAGAGCAGGCCGAGGAAGACGGCGAGGTCGGGGCTGTGCGCGGGGTCGTGACGGCGGGTGAGGTCGGCGGCGATGTAGGCCCGCAGCCCCTCCTGGAGCCCTTCGTACGAGGAGTGCCGGACGCCGTCGAGCGGGTGGTCGAGGGCGGTGAGGTCGAGCCGGTCGGCGGGGTCGGGCACGGCGGTGGAGACGAGGGCGTGCAGTTCGGGGCTGCCGGGCGGGCACGCGGCGTACTTCTCGTCGAAGTCGTGCCAGGCGACGGCCGTGCGCTCGGGGTGGGCGGCGAACAGGCGGTGGTAGTGGGCGAAGCCCAGCTCCTTCTCGATCAGCGGCCACACGTCGCGCCCGAAGTCGAAGCCGCCGGGCCGGGCGAGCAGCTCGTCGATCTGGGCGGGGCCCAAGTAGCGCGGCAGCGGCGGCCGTTCGCCGTCGTCCCAGGAGTAGCCGAGCTTGGAGTGGTACGGCACGCCGCGCCGCGAGCCGACGTACAGGACCGGCTCACGGCCCGACGGCACATAGGTGTCGCCTTCGTAGCGCCCGCCGCGGCCCTCGGTGAGGAGCACCATGAGGTCGACGAAGGCGAGGCCGAAGCCGCGCACCAGCACGTTCCGGCCGGGTTCGAGGGCGCTGAGGTCGCTGTCCGCGGTGAAGTCGGGCGGCAGGTGGACGAGGCCGTGGCGCCGGGCGTGGCGTGCCAGATGCCGCTGCTCGGGGTCGGGTTCGGCGTCGAGGTGGCCCTGGGCGAGGATGACGAGGTCGCCGAGGAGGGGCCGGGAGCTGCCTTCGAGCCACACCCGCTGGCGGCCGGCGCGGGGCCCGGTCAGGCGCAGGGCTCGGCGGGCGTGGTGGCGCACGGTGATGCCGGGCGGCAGCGCGGCCACGGACGTCTCGTACACCCAGCGCAGATAGGCGCCCTGCGTGCGGCGCCCGGCGAAGGTCTGCCCGTCGACGCCCGCCCATTCGTGCAGCGCGGGCCCGGGTCTGACGGGCCCCGCCACCTCCACCGTGTCGTCGGTGAAGAGGGTGACGTCCTGCGCGTGCGAGTTCATCCACAGCAGGGGTGACTGCCGCTCCCGCCAGATCCGCCCGGGGCCCGGCGGGTACGGGTCGACGAGGTGGATGTCCAGGCGCGCCCCGGGGTACAGGGACGGCGCGTTGGCGGCGATGCGCTCGATCAGGCCGGTGGCGCGCGGGCCCGCGCCGACGATCACGAGCGTGGGCGTCCCCGCGCACCGGCCACTTCTGCACGGGGTCGTCGCGGTGCTCATCGGGCGGACTCCGAGCCGCGCGCGTAGTGCCGCTCCACGTAGTACTGCCCGACGCTGAGCACGGAGGTGACGACGACGTACCAGAGCGTGGCGACGAGCAGGAGCGGGATGATCTGGTAGGTGCGGTGGTACACGAGCTGCACGGAGTACAGCAGGTCCTGCACGGCGATGACGCTGACGATGGAGGTGCCCTTGAGCGTGCCGATCAGCATGTTGCCCGCCGGGGGCACGATGGAGCGCATGGCCTGCGGAAGAACGATTCTCCAAAAGCGGCGCCACCGGCCGAGCCCGAGCGACTGCGCGGCCTCGGTCTGGCCCCGGTCGACGGAGAAGATGCCGCCGCGCACGACCTCGGCGGCGTAGGCGGCCTCGTGCAGGGTGAGCCCGATGACGGCGATGGTGACGGGCCCGAGCAGGTCCACGGTCTTGACGCCGAGCAGCGTCGGGTACAGCGCGCCGATGTTGAACCAGAAGAGGAGCTGCACCAGGATCGGCATCGACCGGAAGAACCAGACGTAGCCCCAACTGACCGCCCGCAGGACGGGGTTGCTCGAAAGCCTGCCGAGGGCGAGCAGGGTGCCGAGCGCGAAGCCGAGCACCATCACCGCGGCGGTCAGCCACAGCGTGAGCCACAGTCCGCGCAGGACGGCGGCGGTGGTGAAGTAGTCGCCGACGACGTCCCATTGGAAGGCGTCGTTGCGCACGACGGAGTTCAGGGCGAGCGCGAGCGCCGCGACGACCACGGCGGCGGCCGCCCACTGGCCGAGATGGCGCCGGGGCACGATGCGCGGCTCGGCCGGATGGTCTCTGGAGGGGTCGGGCCGGTGGACGGCCACCTCGGTGAGGGCGTCGGATGACATGCGAAGGCTCCGATGGTGCGAGTGATGCCTTCACATGCGCCGCGTGCGACACGCGGGCCACGCCGGGCCGACCGGCCCGCACGGAGCGAGCCCCTCAGCACGCGTCCGCCTCCCGAGACTACGTGGCACGTCGCGCCCGCTGTCAAGGCCGACCGCCGCGCCGTCTCACGCGTCTGTCCAGAATATGAGCCGTACGTCTCAACGCAGTTGACGCCCTACCGGATGCCTGTTCCACTTGTGCTCATGCATCCGCAGCAGTGGCTGGTCACGCGCTCCCACATCGACTTCGGTCGCGTGTGGTCGGCGTCTTGTTGACGCTCCTCTGAGCCGACCGCCCCGCCGCGCCTCCGGGCCCTTCGCCCACCGCGTCCCACTCCTCGGACCGGTCGTCTCACCTTTCTCCGGTACTCCCGCACGTCGCGTTCCCGCGTTCCCGCACCTCCGTACGCGGTACGCGCCCGTACCCCCGTACGGACGCCGTCCCGTGCGTCCGCCCTGCCCGAACTCCCGCGCGTCCGCGCGCGGTCGCCCCCGTCTTCACACGCGTCCGTGGACGCGGCCACACCCCTCCCCTCGCTCACTCGTCCCGTCCCCGCGCCCCGACCCCGGAGAACCTCACGCCATGCGCACGTCCCGCACGTCCCTGTCCGCCTTCGCCCTGATCACCGCCGCCGCGCTCGCGCTCACCGCGTGCGGCTCCGGCGGCTCGTCCGACACCGCGGCGGGCGCGGCGCCCGCGGGCGGGAGCGGTCGGCTGCCGACGACGGACGTGGTGTCGTCGGTCAAGAAGAACGCGAAGGCGGCGAGTCTCCTGCCCGCCGGCGTCCGCGAGCGCGGCACCCTCAGAATCGCCACCAGCGTCGGCGGCACCCCACCGGGCTCCGCCTATCTGGAGGACGGCAGGACCGTCGTCGGCCAGGACATCGACTTCGCCGACGCCGTCGCCAAGACCCTCGGCCTGCGCCTGAAGCGGGAGACCGCGAGTTTCGAGGCGATCCTGCCGGCCCTCGGCAGCGGCAAGTACGACCTGGGGACCGGCAACTTCGGCGTCACGGAGGAGCGCCGCAGGACGATCGACTTCGTCACCTACATCAACGACGGCCAGGGCTTCGCCGCCCGCGACGACAGCAAGCTCAAGAAGGTCACGGACTTCCGTCAGCTGTGCGGCCTGGACGTGGCCACCGGCGCGGGCACCACGTTCGAGGTGACCCTGGAGGACAACAAGCACGTGTGCGCCGACGCGGGCGAGAAGCCCTACAGCGTCAAGACGTACACCGAGCAGGGCGCCCTCTGGGGCTCCCTGCGGCAGGGCCGCAGCGACGTGGTGATGTCCACCATCAACGGCCTGCGGTACGCGGTGAAGCAGCAGGAGGGCCTGAAGTTCCTCGGCGAGTTCCGCCGCCTGGACGTGGGCTTCGCGTTCAAGAAGGGCACGAAGCTGGCGCCCGCGTTCCAGGCGGCGGTCAATCAGCTCATCGAGGACGGGACGTACGACCGCATCCTGAAGAAGTGGGGCACCCGGGCGTCGGCGATCGACGCGTCCCGGATCTCACCGCCGGAGATCAAGGACTGACCCGGCGTCACCCCGGCGGGCGGGGCCGTGGCTAGCAGTCGCACGCGCAGCAGTCGCAGCACTCGCACGGGCAGTCGCAGTCCCGGCAGGCGCCCTTGCGCTTCTTCCGGGACCACGGCCCTTCGTACTCGTCGGCGCAGCACAGCCGGCACGTGCAGCACAGGCCGGTCGCGACGAGGCAGCCCGCCCAGAACCCGCGCGGTTTCTTCGGCTCACCGGACCAGGGGCCGAAGCCCCCGCCGCCGTGGCCGCCACCGCCGGCCGAGCCGCCGTGCCCGCCGCCGTACGCGTCGCCGTAGGGGGAGCCGCCGCCTCCGTACGGCGAGCCACTGCCGGAGCCGCCGTAGGGCCCTTGGCCGCTCCCGCCGCCGTACGAACCGTCGTACGCCGTCACGTCGAGGCCGGTCGCGCCCCGCGCCTCGTGCGGGGCGTGGCCGCAGGACGCCGTCCCGAACGCCCGGTCCACCGAACGGGCCAGCTCGTGCACGAGCAGGAAGTGCGCGAGCTTCGCGTCGGTGAACTCCACCTCGGCGAGGGCGAGCCGGATGCCGTGCAGGGCGTCGTCGGCGAAGCGGCGCGCCTCGGCGGCCGTGGTGCGGGTGGCCTCGATCGGGTTCCAGGCACCCGCGGCGGCGTCGGCCTGCCGGTCCTCCACGGCGTCCAGCAGGTGCGCGAGCCTGCCGAAGAGCCGCCCCGCCTCGGCGAGCGGCTCCGCGTTGCCGGGGCGGCCCGCGAGGACGGCGGTGTGCGCGAAGGCGGCCGCGGTGGCCGTCTCGGTGGGCTCGGTGACGGTCAGCAGGGACGTGCCGGGGCCCGCCAGGGCCTCGATGCCCTCCTGCCGCTCCACGGCGTCGAGGAGGACGGCCGTGTCGAAGCCCACGTCGGCGCCGGTGCGCGCGCCCGCCCGGTCCCAGCGCCCGGCGACCCGGCGCGCGGCGGCGGCCACCGGCCTGCGGGCCAACAGGCCGTCGCCGTCCACGACGTGGTCGCGCACCTTCGCGGACGCGAGCACGAGCGAGACGGCGGCGGCGAGCCGCGCGCCCTCGCCGCGGGCGACGGAGGCGGTGCGCATCCCGCGCAGCGGGCAGGGGCCCGCGGTGCGCCGCCAACCGGTGGTGCGCTCGGCCTGAGCCTCCGTCAGGACCGAGATGATGAGCCCGTCGTAGTTGGTCACGACGCGCGCGAACTGTCCGTGGTCACCGCGCAGCGCGAGGCAGAGCCCGCACAAGTGCGCCATCCACTGGGTCTTGAGCCCTTCGCCGAGGCGGTGGGCGCAGGGCCTGACGATTCCGAACAAGACGTTTCCCCCCGTGTGCTCCCCCGTGCGCCCGACGTGTCGCCCACGCGCTCCGCCAGTGGTTCACCAGCGGTCCGACGCGTGATCGGGCGGCTACTGACGGTCCGTCAACGGCAACTCGGCGCCGCGGCACGGACTCCCCGCGGGCATCGTAGCGACCGGCCCGTTCACCCGGACGCACCGCGCGTCACCCGGACGCCGCGACAAATCATATTTCACTCTCAGTCAGCAGCCGGGCACGGCAATCCCCTTGAAGAATCACGTCTGTCGCCCTGTTGACTGTGCACCAGTACCGTCACGAAACCCCCGTGCGGCGTCTATCCCCTTGGCGCACCATCCGCATCATGGACGACGATAGGGGTTGCGGAACACGAGCAGACCGCAGCGAGAGGAGGCGTCCATGGGATCGGTGCGCAAGGCGAGTGCCTGGCTTGGCCTCGTCGACGACAACAACGACGAGCGTTACTACGACGGCTACGAAGACGACGGGGCCGATGGCCCCGAGTCCGACGCCTGGGTCACGGACCCGCGCGTGAAGGTGGCGTCGGACGCGGCCGAGGAGAAGGGCGCCAGGATCGGCACCGTCACGCCGGACAGCTTCCGCGACGCCCGGGGCATCGGCGAGCTGTTCCGCGACGGGGTTCCGGTCATCGTGAACCTCACGTCGATGGATCCCGCCGACGCCAAGCGCGTGGTGGACTTCGCGGCCGGGCTCATCTTCGGACTGCGCGGGTCCATCGACCGGGTGGCGCACCGCGTCTTCCTGCTGACCCCGGCCCACACGGAGATCGTCAACGGCGAGGGCCCCGGCCGCCGCGCGGACGGCTTCTTCAACCAGAGCTGAGGCAGGGCCTCACCGGAAGGCGTCGAGTCCGGTGAGTGCCTTGCCGAGCACCAGCTGGTGCATCTCGACGGTGCCCTCGTAGGTGAGCACCGATTCGAGGTTCGTGGCGTGCCGCATCACGGGATATTCGAGGGAGATCCCGTTGGCGCCGAGGATCGTGCGCGCGGTGCGGCAGATCTCGATCGCCTCCCGTACGTTGTTGAGCTTGCCGAAGCTGACCTGCTCGGGGCGCAGGGTCCCGGCGTCCATGCGCCGCCCGATGTGGTGCGCGAGCAGGATCCCCTTGTGCAGTTCGACCGCCATGTCGGCGAGCTTGGCCTGGGTGAGCTGGAAGCCGCCGATGGGCCTGCCGAACTGCTCCCGGGTCTTGGCGTACTCCAGGGCGGACTCGAAGCTGGCGCGGGCCGCGCCCATCGCGCCCCACACGATGCCGTAGCGCGCGTGCGTCAGGCAGCTCAGCGGTCCCCCCAGACCGGTGGCGCCGGGCAGCACCGCGTCGGCGGGCAGCCGCACCTCGTCCAGGACCAGCTCGCTGGTGACGCTGGCGCGCAGCGACCACTTGTGCTTGATCTCCGGAGCGGAGAACCCGGGGGCGTCGGTGGGCACCGCGAAGCCGCGGATCCCGTCGTCGGTCCGCGCCCAGACCACGGCCACGCCCGCGACCGAGCCGTTGGTGATCCACATCTTGCGGCCGGTGAGGACCCAGTCGGTGCCGTCCTTCTTCGCGTACGTCCGCATCGACGCCGGGTCGGAGCCGTGGTCGGGCTCGGTGAGCCCGAAGCAGCCGATGATCTCGCCCGCAGCCATGCCCGGCAGCCATCGCTGCTTCTGCTCGTCGGAGCCGAACTTCCAGATCGCGTACATGGCGAGCGAGCCCTGCACCGAGACGAGCGAGCGGATGCCGGAGTCGGCCGCCTCCAGCTCCAGACAGGCGAGCCCGTACTGCACGGCGCTCGCGCCCGCGCAGCCGTAGCCCGTGAGCGACATGCCGAGCGCCCCGATCGAGCCCAGCTCGCGGGCGAGTTCCCGCACCTGGGGCAGCTCGCCGCTCTCGTACCACTCGGCGATGTGCGGGAGCACGCGGTCGGCCGCCCAGGACCGGACGGTGTCGCGGACGGCCAGGTCCTCCGGCTCCAGGAGGTCGTCGACGCCGAGGGGGTCGGCGGGGTCGAAGGGCGGGCGGGTGCGGCTGCTTGCGGACGACATGCGGGGCCTCCGGCGGAGCGTTCTTAACTAGCGCTGGTAGTCACATACGGCCCGGCTGACGCTACGACGCGCGCTCCCCCGCGTCCAGAGCGACCGGCCCTCCCGCGGGCCGCCGGCTCAGCGCAGGGATTCCACGGGGACGCCCGCCCCGTCACGGGCCACCGGCATCTCCGGTTCGCCCTGCCCGGCAGGGCCGCCGCAGTCCATGCGGCGCGGCAGCCGCAGTGCCGCGAGGGCGCCGAGCAGCAGCAGCCCCGCGCTGACCAGGAGGGTCACGTGCAGACCGTGGACGAAGGAGTCGCGGGCCGCGGCCCGCAGGGCCTCGCCCTGTCCGCCGCCGAGCCGGTCGGCGACCTCGTAGGCCTCGCCGAGGGAGTGCCCGGCCGCCGTGCTGTCCGCCGCCGGGACGCCCCGCACGGAGGAGAGGCCGGGCGCGTACGCCGCGTTCATGACGCTGCCGAGGAGGGCGATGCCGATGCCCGCGCCCAGTTGGTAGGAGGTCTCGCCGATGGCCGCGGCGCCGCCGGCCTGGGTCTGCGGCGCCTCGCTGAGCATGGACTCGTACGCCCCGAAGAGCGTGGTCTCCAGGCCGAAGCCGAGCAGCACGAAGCCGGTGAGCAGCAGCGGCGCGTTGTCCTCGCCGCCCATGCCGGTCAGCGCGACCACGGCGAGCGCGGTGAGGCCGAAGCCGCAGGCGACCATGCGGCGCGGCCCGAAGCGCTGGAGCATCCGGGAGCCCGCGAGACCCGCGGCCATGGCGGCGATGGTGAGCGGCAGGAGCCGCAGGCCGGTCTCCAGCGGGGACAGGCCGAGCACCAGTTGCAGGTACTGGGCGGCGATCAGCTCCAGGCCGACGAGGGCGAGCATCGCGAGCACGATGCACCCGACCGACGTGCTGAACGCGGGCCGCGTGAACATCGCGAGGTCCACGAGCGGATGCGTGCGCCGCCGCTGTCTGCGGACGAAGGCGACGAGGAGTCCTGAGCCGACGGCGAGGGCCAGCAGCGTCGTCGAGCCGAGCGGCGACTCGCCGCCGCCGAGCCGCTTGACGCCGAGGACGAGGCAGAAGAGCCCGCCCGCCGCCATCAGCGCGCCGACGACGTCCCACGGTCCGTCGCGCTCACCGGTGGACTCGGGCAGCAGCCAGCGGCCGACGGGCAGGCTGACGAGCATCAGCGGGATGTTGATGAGAAAGACCGAGCCCCACCAGAAGTGTTCGAGCAGAAAGCCGCCGAGCAGCGGTCCGACGGCCGCGCCCACGGCGGCCACCGCGCTCCAGATGCCGATGGCGAGCGCCCGCTCGCGCCGGTCGGGGAAGACCTGGCGCAGGATCGAGAGCGTCGCGGGCATGATCATGGCGCCGCCGACGCCGAGCAGCGCCCGGGCGACGATGAGCACCTGCGCGGTGTCCGCGAGCGCCGCGACCGCCGAGGCCACGCCGAACAGGCCGTAGCCGAGCAGCAGCACGCGTCTGCGCCCGACCCGGTCGCCGAGCGTGCCGAACAGGATGAGCAGCGAGGCGCAGACCAGCGGATAGATGTCCACGATCCACAGCAGCTCGATGCCGCCGGGCTTCAGGTCCTCGGTGACGGCGGGCACGGCGACGTGCAGGACGGTGGCGTCGACGGCGACGAGCAGCAGGCTGACGCAGAGGACGACGAGCACGACCCAGCGGTTGGCGCCCGCGCCGGGGGGCCGACGGCCGGATGGAGCGGCGGCCGTGGTCGTCCCGGACATGTGCGTACCTCCCAGTGATACCTCGCGAAAGGCGGCCCAGCGGGATCCAGGTGGGACCCGACGGGATCGGGTCGTCCGGCTGTAGCGGCTGTGAACAGCGAGTGGCCGTCAGCGTACGCGAGTCCGCGCGCGCCGCGCGTGGCGGACCTCTCACGGTTGCCCCGGGGGGATGTGGCATGCGCCACAGGCCCTGGGGCGCGGCTCCGGGACACCCCAGGTGGACGGGGATAATCGCCCGGTGACCGATCTTGAAAAACCCCCCTCGGAGAGCGCCGTCCCAAGGCGCCGCGCGGCAGCGGTCGCGCTGCTCGTGTACGCGGGGGTACGCGCCCTGGGACTCGCGGTGCTCGCCGCGTGGTCGGCGGGCACCGGCAAGAGCCCGCACACGCTGCTGTCCGCCCGCTGGGACTCCCTCTGGTACGTGCGCGTGGCCGAGCACGGCTACGGCTGGGAGGTGACCCTGCCGGACGGCAGCGTGCACTCCAACCTCGCTTTCTTCCCGCTGCTCCCGTGGCTGGAACGCCTTGTGGCGGCGGTCGGCCCGGTGGACCACGCGGACGCGGGCCTGGTGGTGAGCGCGGTCGCCTCGCTGTGCGCGGCGGGCGGCATCTTCGCCGTCGCGGACCATGTGTACGGGCGCCGGGCGGGTGTGTGCGCCGTGGCGCTGTGGGCGGTGCTGCCGGTCGGCATCGTGCAGTCCATGGCGTACAGCGAGTCGCTGTTCACGGCGCTCGCCGCCTGGTCGCTGTACGCGGTGCTCACCGGGCGCTGGGTGACGGCGGGGCTCCTCGCCTCGCTCGCCGGGCTCACCCGGCCGGTGGGCGGGGCCGTGGTCCTGGCGCTGTGGGCGGCGGCCGTCGTCGAGGCGCGCCGCCGGGGACGGGCCGACGCGCGCCTCGTGCTCGGCGTGCTGCTCGCCCCGCTCGGGGCGGCCGCGTACGTGCTGTGGGTGGGGCACCGCACGGGCGGCGGCCTCCTCGGCTACCTCGACGTGCAGGAGGGGTGGGGCAACGGCTTCGACGGCGGGTACGCCTTCGCCCGGTTCATCGGCGAGAAGTTCACCTCCGCGCCGGGCGCGCTCGCCGGGCTCGGCCTGATCGTGGGCGTCGCGCTGCTGATCCGCCTGTACGTCGCCGGGGTGCGGCAGCGCCAGCCGCTGCCGCTGCTCGTCTACACCGGGGTCGTCCTGGTGCTCGCCCTGTGTGCCGCGGGCTATTTCGGCTCCAAACCGCGCCTCCTGATGCCCGCCTTCCCCCTTCTGCTGCCCGTCGCGGTGGCGCTCGCGCGGCTGCGGACTTCCAGATCGGCGCTGGTCATCGGTGGTGTGGCGGTGGCCGGTGCGGTGTACGGGGCGTTCTGGCTGAACGGGTCGGGGCCACCCTGATCACGCCAAGATCATTTATCCGGGGCCGCCCCGCGGGCCGCCCGGTGAGCGCACGGAGAATTCCACACCAGATCCTGGTGAACGAATTCATAAGCGCCCTGAAATCCGGCGGGCCGCGATCAACGAATTGAGCAAAAGGGCCCGGATTGAAAAGGCATTCCGGCGGGAATACGCCGAGGCCTGAGAGCAATGCCACATCACATCGTCATCACAACCCCACCGATTCGACCGGGAACGGCGCTCACTCGCTGTAACGTCGATTGGGTGCGTACCGAACGAAACCTGACCCGTCTGGACCGGCTCTTCGCCCGTCTTGACCGTGAGCCGGAACGGCCGGTTCACCTCGATGTGCCGAGGATGAGCCGGCACAGAGTCGTGCTCTTCAGCGCGACCCTCGCGTTCTACCTCGCCATCGTGGTCGCCGTCCTGGTCACCTCCTGGCTCGTGCGGTTCGACTGGCAGGTCATGTTCTTCCGGCCGTACCAGCAGTGGCCCGAGATCCACGGCTTCCTCGACTACTGGGTCGTGCTCGGCCAGCGCGGCCCCACCGCCGTGATGGTCGCCGCCTGGCTGGGCTGGCGCTCCTGGCGGCAGCACACGCTCCGCCCGCTCCTGATGTTCGGCACGGCACTGCTGCTCCTGAACGCCACGGTGGGCGCGGCCAAGATCGGCATGGGCCGCCTCGGCCCGCACTACGCCACCGTGATCGGCTCGAACGAGATGGGTCAGGGCGGCGATATATTCCCTTCGGGCCACACCGCCAACGCCGTCGTGACCTGGGGAATCCTCGCCTATCTGGCCTCGACCCCGGTGACCCGCCGCTATCTGTCGGCGCTGTCCGCCGTGGTCTCCCTGAGCGTCGGCCTCACCACCGTCTACCTGGGTACGCACTGGCTGAGCGACGTCTTCCTCGGCTGGGCCGCGGGCCTGCTCATCCTGCTCGCGCTGCCCTGGTTCGAGCCGCTCATCGCCCGGGTCGAGCCGTTCGCGCTCGGCCTCTGGCACCGGTTCCGGGCCCGGACCCCGGTCGCCGTCGTCCCCGCGCCCGCGCTCGTGCCGCAGCGGACGTCTGCCGGCGCCGTCTCCGGCTCGGGCTCCCCCTCGGGCTCCGGCTCCGGCGAGCAGCCGCCGGTGCGTGAGCCCGTCGCGGCGGGCCGCGGCCGCACCCCGGCCTACCTCGCACCCGGCCCGCACACGGCCCGCTGCGAGCGCGCCCCGGTCACCCCTGCGGGCCCCCGCCGCCCGCCGCACCCGGAGCGGGTGCGGGGCGCGTCGGCCCGGCCCGTCCCAGGCGCCTGACCCACCCCACAGACCGCGGGAACGGTACGCACAGCTGACTCCCGCGCCACGAAGGCCCCGGCTCCGCGAAGGAGCCGGGGCCTTCGTACGCGACGACGTACGGGACGGCCCGCGTGCGGGACGCCGGGCTCAGCCCTTCCAGCAGCGCTTCACCCGGCCGTCCTCGACCTCGAAGTTCAGCCGCCCCGCGAGGTACTCCATGGTGATGAACGTGCCCGGCGGCAGCGACCTGACGGTGGACCACCCGCGGGCGCGCGCCCGGCTCTCGGCTTCGGCGGCGTCGAGGCCGACGTAGGAGTCCGGGGCGTCCTGGGGCTCGGCGGGCGGGGTCGGGTTGGGTGCCATGTCCGCCACGTTAGGCGGCCGATTCCCGCGGGGGAAGGCCGGAGCGCCGCACCATGCGTCACGGGTCCCCCTCCGGTCACGCTTTTGTCACAGGATCACCACGCGCGTTTCGCCCTGAGCGCGTCACACGTACGAGCGGTTCCGCCCTCGCGACGGCGGAATTCCGGCCGAACTCCGAAGCTCTCGCAGCCCTCTTGAGACCCCGTCGGAAAACCCCCGCGGGCCCCGGCCGAGTAGCGTCCGAAACCTTCGGCGAATACCTCCGGAAACCCTCTACGGATCCTCCGCATTCCGGATTCCCGGGCGCCGCGCGGAAGGTGTAGGAGCGCGGGGAATTCATGGTTCCTCTCCCGCTCGCGACCGTCCGCCCCCCTTTCCCGCGTCCGCCGCCGCGCCCGCGCGCCGGAGCGCGCCCCGGCGTCGGAGTGCCGTACGCCCCCTGTCGCCCCCTGTTGAAGTTCGGGACACGCGAGCATCATGGCCTGTGCTTCGGGCAGCCCAGGACGCGACGGCGAAGGGGCAGGCGATGGGGACGGAGACGGTGCGGGCGGCGGCGGAGCGCCCTGCGCGACGGCGGGCACGGGGCGGGATCGTCGTCGACTGGCTGACCACCACCGACCACAAGAAGATCGGCCACCTCTATCTGATCACGTCGTTCGTCTTCTTCCTGATCGCCGGCGTGATGGCGCTCATGATGCGGGCCGAGCTGGCCCGTCCCGGGCTCCAGATGATGACCAACGAGGAGTTCAACCAGCTCTTCACGATGCACGGCACGATCATGCTGCTGCTGTTCGCGACGCCGACGTTCGCGGGCTTCGCCAACGAGATCATGCCGCTCCAGATCGGCTCGCCCGACGTGGCGTTCCCGCGCCTGAACATGCTCTCGTACTGGCTGTTCCTCTTCGGCGGTCTGATGGTGCTCGGCTCGCTGCTCGTGCCGAGCGGCCCCGCGGCCTTCGGCTGGTTCGCCTACGCGCCCCTGAACAGCCTGGAGCGGTCGCCCGGCATCGGCGCCGACCTGTGGATCATGGGGCTCGCGCTCTCCGGCTTCGGCACGATCCTCGGCTCGGTGAACTTCCTGACCACCATCATCGGGATGCGGGCCCCGGGGATGACGATGTTCCGGCTGCCCATCTTCACCTGGAACGTGCTGTTCACGTCCGTCCTGGTGCTGATCGCGTTCCCGGTCCTCGCGGCCGCCCTGCTCGTCCTGGAGGCGGACCGGCGCTTCCACTCCGTGGTCTTCGACGCCCAGTTCGGAGGTGCGCTGCTGTGGCAGCACCTCTTCTGGTTCTTCGGGCATCCGGAGGTCTACATCATCGCGCTGCCGTTCTTCGGCATCATCACGGAGATCATCCCGGTGTTCAGCCGGAAGCCGATCTTCGGCTATCTGCCGCTCGTCGGCGCGACGATGGCGATCACCGGTCTGTCGGTGGTCGTGTGGGCGCACCACATGTTCGCCACGGGCGCGGTGCTCCTGCCCTTCTTCTCGTTCGTGTCGTTCCTGATCGCGGTGCCCACCGGGGTGAAGTTCTTCAACTGGACCGGCACGATGCTCAAGGGCTCGCTGTCCTTCGAGACGCCCATGCTGTGGTCGGTGGGCTTCCTGGTGTCGTTCCTGTTCGGCGGCCTGACGGGGGTCCTGCTCGCCTCGCCGCCGCTGGACTTCCACGTCACCGACTCGTACTTCGTCGTGGCGCACTTCCACTACGTGGTGTTCGGCACGGTCGTCTTCGCGACCTTCGGCGGCTTCTACTTCTGGTGGCCGAAGCTCACCGGCAAGATGCTCGACGAACGCCTGGGCAAGATGCACTTCTGGACGCTCTTCGTGGGCTTCCACACCACCTTCCTCGTGCAGCACTGGCTGGGCGCGGAGGGCATGCCCCGGCGGTACGCGGACTACCTGGACGCGGACGGCTTCACGGTGCTCAACACCATCTCGTCCATCGGCGCCTTCCTGCTCGGCATCTCCACGCTGCCGTTCCTCTACAACCTCTGGAAGACGGCCAAGTACGGCGAGAAGGTGGAGGTCGACGACCCCTGGGGCTTCGGCCGCTCCCTGGAGTGGGCGACCTCCTGCCCGCCGCCCCGGCACAACTTCGTCACGCTGCCCCGGATCCGCTCGGAGTCCCCTGCGTTCGATCTGCACCATCCGGAGTACGCGGCGTTCCGGGCTCCGGACGACCAGACGCGGCACCCCGGTCCAGGGCCCGGCTGAGCACGTCCCTCAGGGAGCGGATCCGGTCGAGTACCTCCACGGGCTCGACCACCTCGAACTCGAAGCCCAGGAACATCACGTGGAAGACCAGGAACTCCAGGCTCGCCGCGCCCGTGCGCAGCAGACAGGTGCGCTCGGTCTCCGCCTCCAGGGTGCCGTCCAGCGGCTTCACCCGCTGTGAGGCCTCCTCGAGGGACACCAGGAGGCGGATCGTGGACTGTTCGGCGTAGACCCGCGTCGACACGCCTCGGGAGACGTACGCGGCGAGGTCGTCGGCGGGCGGGGTGCGGGGCGCGCAGCGCGGGCCGTGCGGCGGCCGGGGCACGACGCGGTCCACGCGGAAGGTGCGCCAGTCCTGGCGGTCGAGGTCCCAGGCGACGAGGTACCAGCGGCGCTCGGTGCACACCAGGCGGTGCGGCTCGACGGTGCGGCGGCTCGAACTGCCGCCGTGGTCCAGGTAGTCGAAGCGCAGGCGTTCGGAGTCCCGGCAGACGGCGGCCAGTTCGGTGAGCACGGAGGCGTCCACGGCCTGCTGCCGGGGGGTGTGCAGCATCGGCACCGTGAACGCGTTCAGGGCGCCGACCCGCTGCCGCAGCCTGCCCGGCAGGACCTGTTCGAGCTTGCCGAGGGCCCGCACCGAACTCTCGCCGATGCCCTCGATGCCCTGCCCCGCGGCGGTGCGCAGGCCCACGGCGACGGCGACCGCCTCGTCGTCGTCGAGCAGCAGCGGGGGCAGCTGGGCCCCCGCGCCCAGCTGGTAGCCGCCGCCGGTGCCGGGGCTCGCGTTCACGGGGTAGCCGAGTTCGCGCAGCCGGTCCACGTCCCTGCGGATCGTGCGCGGGGTCACGCCGAGGCGCTCGGCGAGGTCCGCGCCCGACCATTCCCGGTGGGCCTGGAGCAGCGAGAGCAGGCGGAGCAGTCGTGCGGAAGTCTCCAACATGCGGCCGATTCTGCCGCCTCTCGCGGACAACTACGGTCCGCGATGGCGCGTCCTCAGGCCCCGGCTGCCCGTACGCGTACGGCCAGGTCGTTGTCGTTGGTGTAGTACGGGCCGGCCTCGACGGGCCCCTCGGGACCTTCGAGGGCCGTCAGCGGGTAGGTGAAGATCGGCTTCTTGTCCGCGACGTCGTCGAGCAGCCGGGCCAGGCGCACGCGCGGCCCCTCGTCGCCCCGCGGCAGCAGCCACAGGTCCCACGGCCCGTGCCCGTCGGCGAGGTCGGCGTAGCGCAGCGTGACGTCGAACTCCGGCCCCTCCGCCGTGACGCCGGCGCGCACGACCCGCTCGGGGTCCTTGCGGAACACCGCCTCGACGCGGGCGTGCGGGGCGAGGTCCGTGCCGTACACGCGGCCGTGCGCCGTGAGCGCGGCGTCGGCGATGCGCAGCTCGCCGGCCTCCGCGTGCGGCGCCCGCACCCAGGCGCGCACCGAGAGGTTGCCCTGCTTGGTGGCGTACGGGATGCGCACGGATACGTGGCCGCGGCTGCCGCTCGGCGCGCGGTCGACGAGCGAGCGCAGGTCGTTCACGCCGGGCATGAGCCGGCGCGGCTCCCCGCCGTCCACGAGGGCGTACGCGTTCCAGCGGCCCTCGGCGAGTTCGACGCTGCTGGGCAGCGCGGCGCGCAGCCGCCCGTCGCCCGCGGGGGTGAGCGGAAGCCGCACCTCGGCGACGGGGTCGGAGTCCCTGAGGCGCAGCAGCAGATGCGCGGCGCCCGTCTCTCCGGGGTCGGTGACGTCGAAGGTGAGACCGCCCGCGGAGTCGGCGATGCAGTCCGCCCGGGGCGGGGGTGCCTGTTCGGGCCCCTGCCCGGCCTCTCTCGCGTCGCCACTGGATCCGATGGTGTCCCGGGTGGACACGGCCGTCATGCCAAGCGCCCCTTCGTCGGTGCGGTTCTTCCGGCGTCCCGAACGGCGTACGCGCCGCCGAGCAGCGCTCCCCTGGCGCGGTGCATCGTGCCGCGCACCCGGCCGCCCAGCGAGCCGCCGCGCTGGAGCATGCCGTGGAACATCACCTCGTAGCGCTCGGCGATGCGGGCCGGGTCGAAGCGTTCGGAGTCCTCGAGCGCGGCGTCCGCCATGCGGTGGCGCAGCGCGTCGTCGTTGATGAGTTCGAGCAGGCCGCCCGCCATGGCGTCGGCGTTGCCGACCTCGACGAGCCGGCCGTCGACGCCGTTCTCGATGATCTCGCCGGGGCCGTGCGGGCAGTCGGTGGAGACGACCGGGAGGCCGCAGCGCATGGCCTCGACGATGGTCATGCCGAAGGACTCCAGGCTGGAGCTGACGGCCGCGATGGAGCCCTTGGCCCACTCGGGCTCGATGGGGTGGGCGGGGCCCATGAGGAAGACGTGGTTGTACAGGCCGAGGTCGTCGATCAGGTGGCGCAGCTTCTCCTTCTGCCGGCCGCCGCCGTAGATCCTGAGGCGCCAGTCGGGGCGCTCCCTGCGCACCTTGTCGAAGGCGCGTATCAGCAGGTCGTACCGCTTGACGGGGGCGAGCCTGCCGGCGGCGACGACCCACTTGTGGGAGCCGTCGGCGGGCTCGATGCCGGGCGCGGGCACCGGGTTCGGCACGGCCTGGACGTGGACGCCGGGCAGCCGCATCCGCTTGCGGTAGGCGCGTGCGTCGGCCTCGGTCGTGGTGGTGAGCACGTCGAGGCGGGGGTAGACGCTGCGCAGCTGGAGCCGCAGCTCGGCGGAGTGGCTGTCGAGCGTGAGGTGCTCCTGGCCGACGCGCAGCACGCCGCGCCGGGTCTGCCGGGCGACGTGCACGTTCAGGCCCGGCCGGGTGCCGATGACGACGTCGGACCGCAGGGCCTTGAGGTGGGCCGCGATGCGCTCGTCGGTGAGGGCGCTGTACTGCGCGTAGCGGCCCTCGGCGCTGGGGAAGACCTTGGCCGGGGTGGAGTGGGCCGCGCTGTCCCCCTCGTATCCGGGGCTGCCCTTCCTGATGTCGACGAGGTGGCTGAGCCTGATCCGCGGGTCCGGCGCGAAGACCGGCTCGTCACGGTGGCGCAGCACCGAGACGATCTCCACGTCGTGCTGCTCCGCGAGCGTGTTCGCCAGGTTGTACGTGGTCCGGATCGTCCCTCCGATCCCGTACGCGTTGTGAATCAGGAAAGAGATATGCATGCGTACCCGTATTCCGCGTTTACCCATGGACAGTACGTCTCGTCCGCCTACCGAAGGGTTAGACGGGAATCTCAGGCCAAGGGTTGGGTCGATATCCCGCCTTGTTCCCCAACGGATGCGCGATAGCAATCCGGAACGGGGAACTCCGTGAGTGGTACACCAGTCATGGCTGGTAGGAGAGCTGCGGTACGTCGAAGCAGTCGGTGTTCATGTCGCCCTGTGTGACCCAGCCCTCATCGTCCTTCCAGCGGGCCACGGACAGGCACGTCCGGCGCGTCCGCGGCGGCTCGGCCCGCCGCTCGTACGTCACCGGAAGGAGCAGGCCGCCGGCGTCGTACGGCTCGCCCCGGCTCATGAAGCGGTCCACGCAGGCACGGGTCACGTCCTCGCCGGAGGCCGCGCAGGAGCGGGCCGCGTCCGTGAACCACATGGCCGCCGCCCAGCCCTCCAGCTGCCACTGGGAGAGGGCCCCGGGCCCCTTGCCCGCCCTCTTCATGCCCTCGCGGAACTCCCGTACGGCCGGGTGCCCGGTGTCCTCGTAATTGCGGCTGGAACCGGTGGCCCACAGGGCGTTGCGGCAGCGCGGCGCGTCCTTGTAGTCCTCGGCGACGGAGGCTGACCAGTTCTGTACGTTCGTGACCTTCGCGGTGACCTTCGCGCCCACGTCGTCCATCGCCTCGCACAGGCGCGCGTTGCCGTGCGTGTCCATCGCGTCGAAGACCAGATCGGCGCCCTGGTCCTTGAGGTCGGCCGCGGCGGCACGGAAGTTCGGCAGCGCGAAGTCGACCTGCTCGGTGACGACCTTGTAGCCCTCCCGCTCCAGGCCGCGCTTCACCAGGCGCGCGTACGCCGCCGACGCGGCCTGGTTGTAGGAGACCACCGCGGCCGTGCGGGCGCCCTGCTCGCGCTTGAAGTAGCGGTACACCTCGGTGCCGCCGTACAGCTCGCCGCCCCAGCCCACCTCGCCCTCGCGCGGCGCGAGGCTGCCGTAGACGCCGTACAGGTGCGCGTAGGTGTCGTACGCGGAACCGATCGGCTGGCCGCCGATGTCGGGCACGCCCGCCTTGGACACGCGGGGCGCGCCCGCGTAGTCCAGGACGGTGGTGGCCACCAGGGCGACGACCTTCTGCTCGTCGAGCAGCTTGTGCACGCACTCGTTGTTGCCGACCCCGCTGCCGCCGTCGTCGCAGGTGTGCACCTCGACCTCGCGCCCCGCGACCCCGCCGCGGTCGTTGAGCCGCTCGAAGTAGGCCTTGGCGCCGTCCCGTGGCCCGGTGAAGGCGGAGCCGCCCACCGGGCTGGTGGCGCTGGTGACGACGCCGACCCGCAGGGGCTGGGTGGTGGCGGCGCCCGACGTCGGGCGCCGCTCGAAGTCGCTCTTTGGCAGCCGGCTGCCGCAGGCGGCGCTCCCCAGGAGCACCGCCGCGGCGAGCACGGCCACGAGGGCCCGTCGGCGGCCCAAGTCTCAGCAGCCCGGTCCGGGCGACTTGTTGCCGCTCAGCTTCACGAGCGCGCACAGCGTCTTGACGGACACCTTCCAGGTGTCGTCCTGGTTGACGGCGGTGCCGCTCGCGCTCGGCAGCGCGGTCGCGCCCTTCAGGGTCAGCGCGTACGTCACGTCGGCGTCCTTCGCCGACGTGAACTCCACCTTCGCGACGCGCGCCCGCACCTGCTTGCCGCGCTCGTCCCCGCTGAAGCTCCGCAGGACCTGACGCATCTCGGCGCCGTTCTCCAGGACGGCCTCCTTGTCCCTGAGGGACACCGCCGGGTCGAAGAACTTCTCCCAGTTCGCGCGGACCTCCTTCTCGGCTGCCTTCGCGTCGGCGGGCCCGGCGGCGTCACCGGCCTTGCTCGTCTTCTCCACGGAGGGCTGCGGCGGGGGGCTGCCGCCCTCGTCACCGCTGTCGTCCCCGCAGGCCGCGGCAGCCGGGACGAACAGCAAGGCAGCGGCGGCCGCGAGGACCGGGCTCCGCACCCGCCCCCGCCGAAGGCCGCTCCCCCGCCTGGGGCTTGTCCAGAGAACCATCTGGCTCACCACCGGATGTCGGTCCGGGCGAAGAGCGCCCGGTGCTTTCAGGGTCAGCTTCCAGAAGGCATAGTGCAAGCCATCGGCTTCCATGAACAGACCCACCAGGCACCTGTTGAGCACCTGTCAGACCCTTCGCTGTCTCCCAGGGGGGCCTCGATGACATCTCCCGCCGCCTCGCGCGCGGCCCGCCTGCGAGCGGTGCACCCCATGCTGTGGGCGGCCTTCGCCGCGCTCGCGACCGGCGCGGTCCTGTGCGTCATCGGCTGGTACGGGATCTCCGGCGAGCGCTTCGCCGAGCGACAGCTGCCCTACCTCGCGTCCTGCACGGTGCCGGGCGCCGCGCTGATCGTCGCGGGGGCGGTGCTCCTCGCGCACGGCAGGGGCGCGCTCGCGGCGGCCCGCGTCGAGGAGCTGTACGGCCTGCTCGTGTCCGTCGAGAGCCAGGACCCGGCGGTCGCGGGGGCCGAACGGGCGACGGCGCCGCTGGCCACGAGCGACGAGCTGCGCGCCGTGCCCGACGGCACGCTGTGGCACCGCGCGGACTGCCCGCTGGTCGCGGGCAAGCCGGAGGCGGCCGCCGTGGACGCGGCGGACCCGGCAGCCGGCGGGTTGACCCCCTGCCCGATCTGCGCACCGCCGGGCCCCCGGCCCCAAGAGTCCCCCAGGGACTGACCCGGTGGCCTCCCTGAGCTACGACCTCACCCTGGCCGGGCTCTCCATCGGCAGCGCGGCAGCCCTCACCGGCATCGGCCTCGTCGTGACCCACCGCGCGACCGGCGTGCTGAACTTCGCGCACGGCGCGATCGCGATGGTCTGCGCCTATCTGCTGCGCCAGCTCACCGTCGAGTGGGGCGTGCCCCTCCCGCTCGCCGCCGCGGTGACGCTCCTGGTGGTGGCCCCCGCCATCGGCCTGGTCCTCGAACGCGCCGTCTTCCGTCCGCTCGCCGTCCTCGGCGGCGAACCGGCGCAGACCCTGGTGGCCTCGATCGGCGTCTTCATCCTGCTGATCGGCGGGGCGGCGCTGGTCTGGGGCCAGGGCGCGCGGGCGGACGCGCCGACCCTCGTCTCCGCCGACCCCTGGGGCCAGCTCGCGGTGGCCGTGGCGCTGGCGCTCGCCGTGTGGGCCCTCACCCGCTTCACCCGCTTCGGCGCGGAGCTGCGCGCGGTGGTCGACGACCGCCGCCTCGCGGTGCTCGCCGGGATCGACGCGGACCGGGTCGCCGCGGCGGGCTGGGCCTTCGGCGCCTTCACGGCGGGCCTGACCGGCGTGCTCCTCGCCCCCTACGTCCGCCTCGACCCGTACGGGATGCCCCTGCTCGTCATGGAGGTGATGGCCGTCGCCGTGGCGGCCCGGATGCGGAACCTTCCGGTGGCGGTCGTGGTGGCGCTCGGCATCGGCGTCGCGCAGAGCCAGCTGACGCGCCTGCACCCGTCCGGCTGGGGCGAACCCCTGCTCCAGGCGGTCGGCGCGAACCTCTTCGTGGTGGCCCTGCTGATCGCCGCGCTCGTCCTGCCCGGCCTCGGCACCGGGGACGCGCTGCCGCGCACGGCCACCGCCCGCGTCCCCACCCCGCCCGGCGCCTGGATAGTGGCCGTGGTCCTCTTCCTGCTCCCGCTCGGCTTCGCGGGCTCGGACCTCACCACGTCCGTGCAGGTCCCCGCCCTCGGCGTCATCCTGCTCTCCCTCGTCGTCGTCACCGGCAGGGGCGGCCAGATCTCCCTGGGCCAGGCGGCGTACGCGGGCCTGGGCGCGCTGTTCACCGCGCTGCTCACCAGCGGCCGCTTCCCCGGGTTTCCCGAGCTGCCCGCGCTGCCCGCCCTCGCGGTCGCCGTGCTGCTCGTCGCGCCGCTCGGCCTGCTCACGGGCTGGCCCGCCATCAGCCGGCACGGCCTGGCCCTCGCCCTCGCGACCCTCGCGGTCGGCGTCGGCGTCAGCCGCTTCGTGTTCGCGCAGCCGTACGCGACGTCGGGCCTCACCCTGGGGCGGCCCGCGGGCCTCAGCGGTGACCGCGCGTACTACCTGTTCGAACTGGCGCTGCTCGGCGGCGCGCTCGTCCTCGTCGCGGCGCTGCGGCGGGGCCGCACGGGCCGGGCGCTCGCGGCGATGCGGGACCACGAGGCGGGGGCGGCGGCGGCCGGGGTCGCGGTGCGCACGCTGAAGCTCGCGGCGTTCGTGACCGGCGCGGCGCTCGCCGCCCTGGGGGGCGGAATGCTCGGGATGGGCCTTCGGGCGTTCGACCCCGGGGCCTTCGACCCGGTGCGGGGTCTGCTGTGGTTCGCGGCGGTGGTGGTCCTCGGCGCGGACAGCCTGCTCGGCGCGCTGCTCGCGGCGGCGCTCCTTGTGGGGCTCGACGCGGGGGCCCGGGGCGGGGTGGCGGCGGCGGTCGTCGGGGTGCTCGCGATACTGATCGGCCGCTTTCCCGGGGGGCCGTACGAGGCACTGCGTGCGGTTACGCGGCGGCTTCGGCGGCGGCCCCGGCTCACACCGCTGGGCGCTCGGGTGCGGGCCACCCTCGTCCCCGGCGCCCCGGGGCCTGCCCTCGCCGCGGCCCCGGTGATAAGTGCTGGGCACAGCGAGGACGTCGTGCCGACACTCCCTCGCCGCGCCACAGCCGAACCAGCGGTCCGCGAAGCTCTCGTCGCCGACGGGCTCTTCCTCTCGTACGGCGGCTTCGCCGTGCTGCGTGGGGTGTCCCTCAGCGTCGTCCCCGGCCAGGTGACCGCTGTCGTAGGGCCCAACGGGGCGGGCAAGAGCAGCCTCTTCCACTGTCTTGCCGGGACGGTGCGGCCCGACCGCGGGCGGGTGACCCTCGGGGGGCGGGACCTCACCCGGCTCCCCGCGCACGCCCGCACCCGCGCGGGCGTGGCGCGCACCTTCCAGCAGCTGGCCGTCTTCCCGACGCTGACGGTGGCCGAGAACGTACGGGTGGGCGCCGAGCAGGGGCGGGTCCGGGACCCGGCGGCGCTCGACCGGGCGCTGCGCCTGTTCGGCCTGACGGACGTGCGCGACCACCCGGCCGCCGGCCTGCCGACGGGCACCCTGCGCCGCGTCGAGCTGGCCCGCGCGCTCGCGGGCGACCCGTACGTGCTGCTCCTGGACGAGCCCGCCGCGGGCCTCGACACCGGCGAGGTGGCCGCGCTCGCCCGCGTCCTGCGCGCCCTCGCGGCCGACGGCACCGCGCTGCTCGTGGTCGAGCACGACCTGGACCTGGTCGCGGGCCTCGCCGACACCGTGCACGTGCTGACCGCGGGCCGGATCGTCGCGTCGGGCCCGGCGGACGAGGTGCTCCACGGCGGGGCGCGATGAGCCCGGCCGCGCGCCCCGGCACCCTCGAACTGCGGGACGCACGCGTGCGCTACGGCCCCCTGGAGGCCCTGCACGGCGTGAGCCTCGCCGCGCCCGCGCCCGGTCTGACCGTCCTGCTCGGCCGCAACGGCTCGGGCCGCACCACCGTGCTGCGGGCGCTCGCCGGGGCCGTGCCGCTGTCCGGGGGCGCCGTCGTCTGGGACGGCACGGACGTCACCCGGCTCCCGGCGCACGCGCGCGCCCGCCGGGGCCTGTGCTTCGTACCGGACCGGCAGGCCGTCTTCGGCGGCCTCACCGTCCGCGAGAACCTGGACCTGGCCCACGCCGGAGGTGACATCGCGCCCGCCCTTACGGCCTACCCGGAGCTGCGCCCGCTCCTGGACCGCCGCGCGGGCACCCTGTCGGGCGGCGAGCAGCGCATGCTGGCCCTGTCCCGCGCGCTGCTCTCCCGCGCGCGCGTGATCCTCGCCGACGAGCCGACCCAGGGCATGTCCCCGGCCGTCGCGTCCCGTACGTACGAGCTGCTGGGGGACCTGGAGGCGTGCGTGGTCGTCGCCGAGCAACGGCCGCCGCCCGGTCTGCGCGGGCGCGCGGGCCGGGCGGCGGTGGCGTACGAGCTGCGCCGCGGCGAGGTGGTGTTCGGCGGCGAGCCGGCGGAGCTGGAGCGACGACCGGGCGCCGGTGTCAGCCCCGCGCCCCCTCCGGGATGACGAGGACCGTGCCGATCGCGAGGCGGTCGGGCCGCGGCCCGACGATGTGCCGGTTGGCCTGGTAGAGGGCCTGCCAGCCGCCCTCGACCTGGTACCGCCGGGCGAGGGAGCTGAGGGTCTCGCCGCGCCTGACCACGTGCGTGCGGTCCGCGGGCAGCAGCGCCAGATGGTCGAGGTCGGCCTCCTTGACCTTCTTGGAGCAGACGGGCCAGGCCTGCCAGCCCTGGTTGAGGAGCACCTTTCGGGCGACCGCGATCTGCTCCTCCCGGGTGGCGAGGTCCGCGCGCGGCGCGTAGGCGAGCCCGCCGTGCTCCTCCCACGTGGACTGCTTGAACTGCAAGCCCCCGTAGTAGTTGTTGCCGGTGTTGATGTGCCATCGGCCGCTGCTCTCGCAGTCGGCGAGGCAGTCCCACGGCCCGTCGGTGCGGGAGCAGTCGTACAGGTACGTGGTGGCGGCCGGGCCCGGCAGGGGCGGCGGGGGCGGCGAGGGCGCGGCCGCCGCTGCGGCCGCGGCGGAGACGGGGGCCGCGAGCGCCAGGGCCGCGGCGGCGAGCGACGTCACGAACCGTGGACGTCTGTTCGACATCGGGTGCGTCGAGTGCATCGGGCCACGTTACGCAGGCCCCGCGCGGGGGCCCGCCATGCCGCGCCGCCGCGCGCGCGGCCCCACCCGGTCGGCGGACGGGGCGGGGCCGCACGTGGGTTCCGGCTCGGCCGGAGGGGACGGTCGGGCTATCAGATCGCCAGGCGCTGCCCGGGCACGATCACGTTCGGATCGCCGCCGATGACGCCCTGGTTGGCCGCGTAAAGGCGCTGCCAGCCGACGCCGTGCGCGGCGGCGATCCGGCTGAGCGTGTCGCCCTGGCGCACGACGTAGCCGCCCGAGCCGCGCGTGGTGCCCCGGTCGGCGTGACCGGGCGCGCCGTAGGCGGGCTGCTGCCCCGCGGCCTTCGGAGCGGGCTGTGGCACCGCCTTGGGCGCCGCGGGCTTGGGAGCGGGCTTGGGCGCGGCCTGAGGCGCCGCCTGTGGCGCCGCCGCTCCGGGAGCGGGCCCGGAGGCACCCGCCCGTGCCGAGCACGACGGCCAGGCGCCCCACCCCTGAGCGCGCTGGACCTTCGCCGCGACGGCGATCTGCTGGGCCTTGGAGGCCTTGTCGGCGGTCGGCGCGTAAGCCGTGCCGCCATAGGCGCGCCAGGTACCGGCGGAGAACTGGAGTCCGCCGTAGTAGCCGTTGCCGGTGTTGATCTGCCAGTTGCCGCCGCTCTCGCAGCGGGCGATCCGGTCCCACACTCCGCCGTCCGCCGCGGCCTGCCCGGTCGCGGCGAGCAGTCCCAGCGGAGCCAGGAGCGCGGCTCCGCCGAGCACTGCCGTCTTGCGAATGTTCCTGGGCCGATCGGCCATGAATTTCCCTCTCGAAGGACCCGGGCTCCCCAGGCTCCGCGGGCCCCGTACGCGTCCGGCGCCGGGGTCCCGCCGAGCCCTGTCCGCCGGGGCGGTACTGCTGCGTGGTGCTCTGCCGCGCCTTGGTGATCAAGCCGGCCGGCGCGGTCGGCGGACGTGCCCGAGCGGTGCTCGCTGCACACGGCGGTGGAATCTAGGAGCCCTCTCACCCCGCCATCAACCGACTCCCCGTCATTCCAGGCCAGTTGCCTGTTACCTGGAGTATCAACGACTTTCGGACACCCCTTTCATCAGTGCATATGTGCATTTAGCCGCCCTCCGTCCTGACGATCTGTGACTCACCTCACCGGGTCAACTTCCGTGCATGCGACAGGTGTTGGCGCGGAGTGACAAATTCCGCCCATCAACTCACCCTCTGCTTACGCCAGTTCAATTCCGCGCCCCTCGTGCGTGACTTGGGCCACTGATCGCCCGTTGTCTCCTTCATGAGCCGGGCACCACCCGGACGCCCCACGCATCGATTCCGAGGAGTCACCCGTGCCGCGCATGCTCGACCTCAGTGACGAGGTACGCGCCGAGATCGGCGACGAAGAAGCCGACCGCCTGCTCGCCGGAGAGAACGCCCCGGGTGCCTACGACTGCACGTCCTGCCGCACCCCGGGCGACTCCGAGCGCGAGCGCACCAGCACGGTCCTGTTCGTCGGCGACGAGACCGCCGTGCTCGCCTTCGCCCACGCCACCTGCCTGCCGTCCCAGATCGTCGAGGTCTCCGAGGAGCAGCTCCAGGGCGCCGTACGGTCCATCACCGGCGAGGACGCCGTGCCGTCGCAGCGCCCCGCCGACACCGGGCCCGAACAGGCCGTGCTCGGCGTGACCAGCGGTCTCGTCCTCATCGACGGCGAGCTGCACCCCGCGCTCGTCGTCGAGCCGACCGGCCCCATCGCCCGCCCCGGCGCGGCGCCCGGCGGCGGCGACGACTTCCTGCCGCTCCTGATCGAGCACGGCTTCATGCCCGTGACCTCGCTCGCGGGCGTGCCCCCCACGCTGCACGGCTGGTCGGTGCTGCTCGCCGTGGGCCAGCTGCACGCCATCCTCCAGCCCGGCACGGGCTCCGGCTCCCCCGTCGCCTGGTGGCAGGCCCACCAGCCCCTCCAGGTCACGGACGGCTGGCGTGCGGCGGCCAACAAGCTCCAGTCGGTCCTCCTGTACGCGACCCCTTCGGGCACCGTCGGCCGCCAGCCCCGCGAGGACCTGCTGCGTGACGCGCTCGACCGCGCGGCGGCGCGGGGCCAGCTGGTCGCCTGCGCGATGCCGCTCGCGGGCACCTGAGCGACATTGGCGGCCCGGGCCCCGCATCCCGGGAACCCCCCAGGTCGTTGGCTCAGACGTGCACGTATACGACGCCACACCCCACCGGCCGTACGCCGGCCCCATCCCGTCCATGCGCACCGCACAGGACACCACGGGCGCCTTCTCGGCCACGCCGATCTACGACGCCCTGTACTCCGAGTACCTCAGGGCGTTCCGGGCCCTGCCGGGCGACCGGACCGGCGAGGAGGAGCTGAGGTTCACCGGCTTCGGCCCCGGGCCGTACGGCCAAGCCGCGCACCACGGCGCCATGCGGCACGACCCGCGCCACACCCCCCGGCACGATCCGCGCCACGACCCGCGTCACGACCCCCGGCACCACGCCTTCAACGTCGCCCGCTACGGCCAGCCCACCCAGGTCGACCACCACGGCTACGGCCACCTCTTCCCGGCCGCCCTCCCCCCGGGCCCGCGCCGGGGCTGACCACCCGCCCCTCCCCCACGACGATGCCCGGCCCTCCCCGTGGAAGGCCGGGCATCGGCACGCGGACCGCGGTGGGCGGCGGCTACTTCTTCTTCTGGGCCTTCTGCCCGCGCTTCTCGCGCACCCGCACCGAGATATGGATCGGCGTGCCCTCGAAACCGAACTCCTCGCGCAGCCTGCGCTCCACGAAGCGGCGGTAGCCGTGCTCGATGAAGCCCGATGCGAACAGGACGAACCGCGGCGGCTTGGTGCCCGCCTGGGTGCCGAAGAGGATGCGCGGCTGCTTGCCGCCCCGCACCGGGTGCGGGTGGGCGGCGACCAGCTCACCGAGGAACGCGTTCAGACGGCCCGTCGGCACGCGCGTCTCCCAGCCCGCGATGGCCGTCTCGATCGCCGGGACGAGCTTCTCCATGTGCCGGCCCGTGCGCGCCGACACGTTCACCCGCGGCGCCCACGCGACCTGCGCCAGCTCCGTCTCGATCTCCCGCTCCAGGTAGTAGCGGCGCTCCTCGTCGAGGGTGTCCCACTTGTTGTACGCGAGGACGATCGCGCGGCCCGCCTCCACCGCCATCGTGACGATGCGCTGGTCCTGGATGCTGATCGATTCACTGGCGTCGATAAGGATGACCGCGACCTCCGCCTTCTCCACGGCGGCCGCCGTGCGCAGCGAGGCGTAGTAGTCGGCGCCCTGCTGGAGGTGGACGCGCTTGCGGATGCCCGCCGTGTCGACGAACTTCCAGGTGACGCCGCCCAGCTCGATCAGCTCGTCGACCGGGTCGCGGGTGGTGCCCGCCAGCTCGTTGACGACGACGCGCTCCTCGTTCGCCACCTTGTTCAGGAGCGAGGACTTGCCCACGTTCGGGCGGCCGATGAGCGCGATGCGGCGCGGGCCGCCGACCGCCGTGCCGAAGGTCTGCGAGGGCGCCTCGGGAAGGGCCTCCAGGACCGCGTCGAGCATGTCGCCGGTGCCGCGGCCGTGCAGCGAGGAGACCGGGTGCGGCTCGCCGATGCCGAGGGACCACAGGGCGGTGGCGTCGGCCTCGCCGCTCTGGCCGTCGACCTTGTTGGCGCAGAGCACCACGGGCTTCTTGGCCTTGCGGAGCAGCCGGACGACGGCCTCGTCGGTGTCGGTGACGCCGACCGTGGAGTCGACGACGAACACCACGGCGTCGGCGGTCTCGATCGCGTACTCGGCCTGCGCGGCCACCGACGCGTCGATGCCGAGGACGTCCTGCTCCCAGCCGCCGGTGTCGACGACCTTGAAGCGGCGGCCCGCCCACTCGGCCTCGTAGGTGACGCGGTCACGGGTCACGCCCGGCTTGTCCTCGACGACGGCCTCACGGCGGCCGATGATGCGGTTCACGAGCGTCGACTTGCCGACGTTCGGCCGGCCGACGACGGCGAGGACCGGGAGCGGGCCGTGGCCCGCCGCCTCGATGGCGCCCTCGACGTCCTCGACGTCGAAGCCCTCGACGGCGGCGAGCTCCATGAACTCCGCATACTCGGCGTCGCCAAGCGCCCCATGGTCGTGCTCGACGTGCTCCGCCGGCTCGCCCTCGGGCTGGATCTGGTCGTTCATGAAGTCCGTACCTCGTCGTTCATCGTGGTGATCGGTGACCCCTCCGTACGACGGGTCACTACTGAAAGTCTGACTCAGCGCCCGGTCAGGCGCCTGGCGTTTTCCAGGTGGGCGGTCAGGCGCCCCTGGATGCGCACGGTGGCCTCGTCGAGCGCCTTGCGCGTGCGCCGCCCGCTGCCGCCCGCCCGTCTCCCGCCACCGCCCTCAACCGAGCTACGCGCCCCTTCTTGCGCCTCGAAGGGGTCGCCGAAGACGACGTCCACGCGGCTGCGCAGCGGCGGCAGCTGCCGTATCAGACGGCCACGCCGCTCCGTGCTGCCCAGGACGGCGACCGGCACGATCGGCGCCCCGGAGCGCACCGCGAAGTACGCGAGGCCCGCGCGCAGCGAGGCGAAGTCGCCGTCGCCCCGGGTGCCCTCGGGGAAGATCCCGAGGACGCCGCCCCGCGCCAGGACGCCGAGCGCGTCGGTGATCGCCGTGCGGTCGGCCGTCGAGCGGTCGACCTTGACCTGGCCGATGGCGTCCAGGAACGGCCCGAGCGGGCCGACGAACGCCTCCTTCTTGATCAGGAAGTGCGCCGGCCGGGGCGCCACGCCCATGACCATCGGGCCGTCGACGTTGTGCGAGTGGTTGACGGCCAGGATGACCGGGCCGCTCGCCGGCACCCGCCAGGAGCCGAGCACGCGGGGCTTCCACAGGCCGTACATCAGGCCGACGCCGATGCGCCGCCCGACCTCGGCCCCGCGCTCGGATGCCGCGGAGGTCACTTCCCGGCCCGCTTCTCCTCAACGAGGGTGACGACGCACTCGATGACCTGCTGGAGCGACAGCTCGGTGGTGTCGACCTCGACGGCGTCGCCGGCCTTGGCGAGCGGCGACGTCTTGCGGCTGGAGTCGGCGGCGTCGCGCTGGATCAGGGCCTCGCGCGTGGCGTTCACGTCGGCGCCCTTCAGCTCGCCGGAGCGGCGGGCGGCACGGGCCTCCGGGGACGCCGTGAGGAAGATCTTCAGGTCGGCGTCGGGCAGGACGGTGGTGCCGATGTCCCGGCCCTCGACGACGATGCCCTTCTCCGCGGCGAGCGCGATGGAGCGCTGCAACTCGGTGATCCGGGTGCGCACGTCGGGGACGGCGCTGACGGCGCTGACCTTGGAGGTGACCTCCTGCGTGCGGATCGGGCCCGCCACGTCCGTGCCGTCGACCGTGATCGTCGGGGCGGCCGGGTCCGTGCCGGAGACGATCTCGGGCTTGCCGGCCGCGGCGGCGATCGCGCCGGGGTCGGTGAGGTCGATGCCGTTGGTCACCATCCACCACGTGATCGCCCGGTACTGGGCGCCGGTGTCCAGGTAGCTCAGGCCGAGCTGGGCGGCGACGGCCTTGGACGTGCTGGACTTGCCCGTGCCGGACGGCCCGTCGATGGCGACGATCACGGTGCCTGCGGCAGCGCTGTTTTCCAGGGATTCCACGGGCTGCGGGTGCCTTTCTCGGGGCGCGGGTCGGAGCGGGACGCACGCGACGCCCCGCACAAGGTTACTGGCTCCCGCCCCGGCCCCCGCGTGGCCACCTGCCCACCGTCCCGCGGGCGCCCCCGCTACGGCCGCAGCGACCAGCCCCGCTCCCGCAGCGCCGCGGCCAGCGGGGCCGCCGCCGCGGGCTCCACCATGAGCTGGACCAGGCCGGCCTGCTGTCCCGTGGCGTGCTCGATGCGGACGTCCTCGACGTTGACCCCGGCGCGCTCCGCGTCGGCGAAGATGCGGGCCAGCTGCCCCGGCTGGTCGTTGATGAGCACCGCCACGACCTCGTACGCGGACGGGGCGGAGCCGTGCTTGCCGGGCACCCGGGCCCGGCCCGCGTTGCCCCGCCGCAGCACGTCCTCCACGCCCGTGGCGCCGTCGAGCCGCTTGGTCGCGTCGGCCGACTCCAGGCCCCGCAGCGCGGTGACGGTCTCCTGGAGGTCGGCGGCGACGTCCGCGAGCAGGTCGGCGACCGGGCCCGGGTTGGCGGAGAGGATGTCGATCCACATCCGCGGGTCGGACGCGGCGATGCGGGTGACGTCGCGGATGCCCTGGCCGCACAGCCGGACCGCCGACTCCTCGGCCTTCTCCAGGCGGGCCGCGACCATGCTGGAGACCAGGTGCGGCATGTGCGAGACGAGGGCGACGGCCCGGTCGTGGGCGTCGGCGTCCATGACGACCGGCACGGCCCGGCACTGGGCGACCAGCTCCAGGGCGAGGTTCAGCACCTCGGTGTCGGTGTCCCGGGTGGGCGTGAGCACCCAGGGGCGGCCCTCGAAGAGGTCGGCGGACGCGGCGAGGGGCCCGCTGCGCTCGCGCCCCGACATGGGGTGCGTGCCGATGTACGGCGTCAGGTCGAGGCCGAGCGACTCCAGCTCGCGGCGGGGCCCGCCCTTGACGCTCGCGACGTCCAGATAGCCGCGGGCGAGGCCGCGGCGCATGGCGTCGGCGAGGGTGCCCGCGACGTGCGCGGGCGGCACCGCGACCACGCACAGGTCGACGGGGCCCTCGGGCTCCGCGGCGGTCCCCGCGCCGAGCGCGGCGGCCGTACGCGCCTGCTCGGTGTCGTGGTCGGCGAGGTGGACGGCGACGCCGCGGCGGGCCAGGGCCAGGGCGGCCGAGGTGCCGATGAGGCCGGTGCCGATGACGAGGGCTGTTCTCACTGGGCGATGTCCCCGTAGTTTCCGTGCTGCTGCGGTGCTGCTGTACATCGCGTCCCGATGTACGTCGCGTCCCGATGTACGGACAGCCTAGTCACCGCCCGTGACACGGGTGCGCGGCGCCCGTCTGCCGAGACGGACGCCGCGCACCGGCCGCGGGCGGCCTCAGAGCTGCTGCTTGATGAGGTCCTCCAGGGAGCCGCTCGGCACCTGTCCGCTCGGGGTCAGCTTGTCGACGACCTGCGGCAGTTGCTGGGCGATCTCGTCGGCGGCCTGCTCGGGCGAGACCCCGGCGTCCTTGGCGACCTGCTGGAGCGTGTCGTCGGGCAAGGCCTCCTTGACCTGCGCGCCGGACACCGGCTGGTTCTCGCCGGAGCCGACCCACGACTGGGCCTGATCGGCGAGCCCGGCCTTGGTCAGCCCGTCGAGGAGGCCGCCCAGTGGGTTGTTCCCGCCGCCCTTGCTCATCAGCGCGCCGAGCAGGGCACCGAGGACGTCGGCGCCGCCACCGGACTGGCCTGTGCCCTGCCGGCCGCCTCCGAGGAGACCACCCAGGAGGCCGCCCAGATCGTTACCCGCCATGGTCGTGCCTTTCGCTTCGACGGCCGGGCCCCGCCCCGTGGGCCAGGGGCCCCGGACCCTGCCAATGTCACCCGGACCGCCGCGCCCCGCCACTCGGAGCGACCGGCGCGGGGCCCACCCGCACCATGCGTGCACAGCCCCCGTGCGCCCCTGGACGGCCGGGTGCGGGTCGGCTTGCATGGAGGGGGCAGGCCGCGCGCCTCGGGGGGACGTATGAAGCGCTCAGGACCCTTGTTCACGCTGCTCGGGGGGCTGCTGCTCGCCCTGTTCATGCTGTCGCTCAACGCGGCCACAGGGTCGGGCAGTTCCTCGTACGGCGACTCCTCGTCCGGCGCGGTGAGGCCCGCGCCGCCGCCCACCGCGAGCACCGGGACTCCGGCGAAGCCGTCCCCTCCGAAGAAGCCACGGCCGCCCGCCGACGGCAGGTACACGGGCCGCACGGACGACGACACCGCCTCCGTCGCCCTCACCCTGCGCGACGGCAGGGCCACGGCGTACTTCTGCGACGGCAGAGCCACGGAGTCCTGGCTGAAGGGCGACGTCGAGGACGACGGCTCGCTGCGCCTCACCGGCAAGGGCGGCGCGAAGCTGGAGGGCCGCGTCAAGGGCGACACGGTCCGCGGCACGGTCGACGTCCGCGACGGGCCCCGGGCCTTCACCGCGCCCCGGGCGGAGAAGCAGTCGGCGGGGCCGTACCGCGCGCGGGCCGAGGTGCGCGGCGAGCGCCTCGACGGCGGCTGGATCGTCCAGCCCGACGGCAGCCAGGTGGGCATCCTCAGCCGCGACGGGAGGCCCGCCGCAGCCCCCCGCCTGGACCCCGGCACCGGCGCCGTCCGGCTGCCCGGCGGCGGCCGTCTCACCGCCCGCCCCGCCGTGCCCTGAGCGCCCTGAACACCCCGCCGCACCCATCCGCGCCCGCCCCGGGAGGCCCCGTGAGCGTCGACCCCAATGCCCCCACCCAAGGCGCCGGCTTCCCCGCGGGCCCGCGCCGTGAGCACCCGGCCCGCTATCTGCTGCCCGCCGTGGTCGCGGCGGTCGTCGCGGTGGGCCTGGGGGCGTACGGAAAGGCCCACGACCCCGAGGGCACCGCCTTCAACCTCGCGGGCTTCAGCTCCACCAGCGCCGTGAAGTCCTGGCTCGCCACCACCGCGTTCGGCTTCGCGCTGATCCAGGCCTGCTCCGCCCTCATGGTCTACGGCAGGCTGCCCGGACCCTCCTGGTCGGCGACGCTGCACCGCTGGTCGGGCCGGATCGCGTTCCTGGTGGCCGTGCCGGTCGCGGTGCACTGCCTCTACGCGCTCGGCTACCAGACGTACTCGACGCGCGTGCTGTGGCATTCCTTCCTCGGCTGCTTCTTCTTCGGCGCGTTCAGCGCCAAGATGCTGCTGCTCCGCTCGGCACGGCTGCCCGGCTGGCTGCTCCCGCTGGTGGGCGGGGCCGTCTTCGCGGTGCTCACCGTGGTGTGGGTGACGTCGGCCCTGTGGTTCTTCCGTACGGTCGGAGTGACGACGTGAGCGGCGGCGGCCCCGCCCAGGGCCCCACAGGCCCCGTCCCGGGCCCCACACGGCGTACGGCCCTCCTCGCGGCCGCGGCCGTGGCCGTGGCCGCCTGCGACAAGTACGGCGACGAGGGCGCCGAGCCGGACCCGCCGGAGTCCAGGCCCCCGTCCTCCGGGGGCAGCGCGCCCGGCGGGACGGCGTCCGAGGCGCCGCCCCTGGCCAGGACGACGGAGATCCCGGTCGGCGGCGGCAAGGTCTTCGAGGCCGAGAAGGTCGTGGTGACCCAGCCCGACGAGGGGGACTTCAAGGCGTTCTCCGCGGTCTGCACGCACCAGGGCTGCACGGTCCGTGACGTGTCCGGCGGCACGATCAACTGCCCGTGCCACGGCAGCAAGTTCCGCGTCGCGGACGCCGCGGTGGCGGACGGCCCCGCGCCGCGCCCGCTGTCCCCGCGGAACATCTCCGTCACCGGAACCGCGATCCGGCTCACCTGACCCACCGCGTACGCTCCGCGGATGGACAACCCCCAGGACCTGGTCCGCGACCACACGATCTACGCCTGCGTGATGGGCTCGCGCGCCTTCGGCCTGGCCACGGACGACAGCGACACCGACCGCAGAGGCGTCTTCCTCGCGCCGACCCCGCTGTACTGGCGCTTCGAGAAGCCGCCCACGCACGTGGAGGGGCCGGCCGAGGAACAGTTCGCCTGGGAGCTTGAGCGGTTCTGCGAGCTGGCCCTGCGCGCCAATCCGAACATCCTGGAGTGCCTGCACTCCCCGCTCGTCGAGCACGTCACGGACACCGGCCGCGAACTGCTCGCGCTGCGCGCCGCCTTCCTGTCCCAACAGGCCCACGAGACCTTCGCCCGCTACGCCCTCGGCCAGCGCAAGAAGCTGGAGGCGGACGTCCGCACGCACGGCGCCCCGCGCTGGAAGCACGCCATGCACCTGCTGCGGCTCCTGATGAGCTGCCGCGACCTGCTCAGGACCGGCGAGCTGACCATCGGCGTCGGCGACCAGCGCGAACCGCTGCTCGCCGTCAAGCGCGGCGAGGTGCCCTGGCCCGAGGTGGAGGCCCGGATGGCCCGGCTCGCCGCGCAGTGCGAGGCGGCGGCGCCCCGCACCCCGCTGCCGCCGGAGCCGGACCGCCGCCGCGTCGAGGACTTCCTGTACCGCACCCGCCTGGCGTCAGCCCGCGAGGCGTACGCGGACGACCAGGTCGTGCAGGGCGTCGTACGCGGTGTGCGCCCCCGGCAGGGCTGACCCCGCCCGCGCCTCGTCAAGGACGGCGCGCAGCCGCTCCACGTCGGCGCTCACCCGCCGCCGGTCCACGTCGGCGCCGCCGTGCTCGGCCTCCCGCTTGGCCTCGACGAGGTCGGACAGATAGCCGGGCGCCTCGGCGACCTCGTCCACCAGCGTGGGCAGATGCGCGACGACGCCGCCGCCGCGCATCAGCCGGATCCCGGTGAGCAGCACCCGGAAGGTGTAGAGCAGCGGCTTCAGCTCGCCGTTCTTCTCGAAGAGGCGCCACTGCGTCGCGGCGAACCCCCGGTAGTGGTGGGCGTGGTGGCTGGTCAGGACGGAGGGCGCGAGGGCGACCAGCTCAGCGTGGGTGTCGGTGGTGTGCGCCACCAGCGGGGACAGGAGCTGCTCCAGGACGTAGCCGTTGTGCCGGAGCATGAGGCGTACGAACTTGCGCAGGTCGTGCGTCACGAGGTCCATCTCGACCCCGTCCCGGTCCCACATGAGGGACCGGGTCTCCTGGGGCTCCCGGAGGCCCACCAGGTCGGCCGCCGGCAGCAGGTGGACGCCCCGCAGGTCCACGTCCGAGTCCCGCGAGGGGAACCCGTACAGATGGGCCCCGGACACCGTCGCGAACAGCAGCGGGTCGGCCTGCTCCGCCGCGACGGCGCCCAGGTCGAGCGCGTCCACCACCGACTCCGTGAGCACTACAGGTCGACTTCCTTCATCAGCATGCCGACCTCCGTGTTGGACAGGCGGCGCAGCCAGCCCGACTTCTGGTCACCGAGCGTGATCGGACCGAAGGCGACCCGCACCAGCTTGTCGACGGGGAACCCGGCCTCGGCGAGCATGCGGCGCACGATGTGCTTGCGGCCCTCGTGCAGGGTGACCTCGACCAGGTAGTTCTTGCCGGTCTGCTCGACGACGCGGAAGTGGTCCGCGCGCGCGTAGCCGTCCTCCAGCTGGATGCCGTCCTTGAGCTGCTTGCCCAGGTCGCGCGGGATGGGGCCGACGATGTGCGCGAGGTAGACCTTCTTCACGCCGTACTTGGGGTGGGTCAGGCGGTGGGCCAGCTCACCGTGGTTGGTGAGCAGGATGACGCCCTCGGTCTCGGTGTCGAGCCGTCCCACGTGGAAAAGCCGCGTCTCGCGGTTGTTCGTGTAATCGCCCAGGCACTGGCGCCCCTCGTTGTCCTCCATGGTGGAGACGACGCCCGCGGGCTTGTTCAGCGCGAAGAACTGGTACGACTGCGTGGCCACGGTCAGGCCGTCGACCTTGATCTCGTCCTTCTCGGGCTCCACGCGCAGGCCCTGCTCCAGGACGATCTCGCCGTTGACCTCGACGCGGGCCTGCTCGATCAGCTCCTCGCAGGCGCGCCGCGAGCCGTAGCCCGCGCGGGCCAGGACCTTCTGGAGGCGCTCGCCCTCCTGCTCGGCGCCCGGGAAGGTCTTGGGGAGCTTGACCTCCTTCTTGCCCGCGTACCTGTCGCGGTTGCGCTCCTCGGTCCGCGCCTCGTACTCGCGCGAGCGCGCGGGGGCCGTGCGGCCGCGCCCCGCGCCGGGGCCGCGCTGGTCCTGGGAGCGCTTGGGGCCGCCCTTGGCTCCGCCGCGCGCCGAGGCGCCGCGGCCCGACTTCGGGCCGTCCTGCGAGGCGCCCGGGCCCACGTCGTAGCGGCGCTCCTCGGGGCGGGGCTTGCTGGGGCGGCTCTGCCTGTCGTCGCGGTCGTTGCCGGCGCCCCGGTAGTTGCCGCGGCCGCCGCCGCTGCCGCTGCCTCGCCCGGCGCCGCCACCGCGGCCGGCGCTGCCGCCGCGCCCGCCGCTGCTGCCGCGGCCGCCGCTGTTGCCACCACGGCTCCCGCCGTTGTTTCCGCTGCTGTTCCTGCCGCTGCTGCTTCGCATCAAAGTTCCGTCTTAGGTCGTCTGCGTCTTCTCGTCCGGGGCGTCGGGCGCGTCCGGATCGAACGACGGAAGTCCTTCCTGCGTCTCGGCCTCGATCGCCTCCGCCTCGGGGAGGAAGGGCGCGAGTTCCGGAAGCTCGTCCAGGCCGCGCAGGCCCATCCGCTCCAGGAAGTAGTTCGTCGTCCTGTACAGGATCGCACCTGTTTCGGGTTCCGCGCCCGCCTCCTCCACCAGACCGCGCTGGAGCAGGGTGCGCATGACCCCGTCGCAGTTCACTCCGCGCACCGCGGAGACCCGCGAGCGGCTGACCGGCTGGCGGTAGGCGACGACGGCGAGCGTCTCCAGGGCCGCCTGGGTGAGCCGGGCGTGCTGGCCGTCCAGGACGAAGCCCTCGACGGCGGACGCGTACGCGGGGCGCGTGTAGTACCGCCAGCCGCCCGCCACCAGGCGCAGCTCGAAGCCGCGGCCCTGGGCGGTGTACTCGTCCGCCAGCTCGCGCAGCGCGTCCGCGACGGCCCGCCGGGGCCGCTGGAGGACCTTCGCCAGGTGCTCCTCGGTCGCGGGCTCGTCCACGACCATGAGGACGGCCTCAAGGGCGGGCTTGAGGGCGAGGCCGGCGACCTCCGCCCGCAGCTCTCCCGCGGGGCTCTCGATGCTCACGGTGTCTCCTGATCCGGCTCGGGGGCCCGGTCGAACTCGTCGGTCACGGTCGGCTCGCCGTCGCCGTCCCCGCCCGTCCAGCGCACCGTCAGCTCGTCGAGGGCGTGCTCCTGCTCCAGGGCGACGGCCTTCTCCCGGTACAGCTCCAGGAGCGCGAGGAAGCGCGCGACGACGGTCAGGGTGTCGTCGGGCCCCAGCTCCTCGATCAGGACGCGGAAGCTGGCCTCGCCGCGCTCCCGCAGCCGCGCCACGACCACGGCCGCCTGCTCCCGCACGGAGACCAGCGGCGCGTGGATGTGGTCGACGTACACCTGCGGCTTCGCCCGGGGCTGCATCGCCTTCACGGCGAGCTTGGCGAACCCCTCGGCGCCGATGCTGATGACGACCTCGGGCAGCAGCTCGGCGTGGTGCGGTTCGAGCCCGACGGTCCGCGGGTAGCGGCGCGCCTCGTCGTCGAGGCGACCGCTGAAGATGTCGGCGATCTGTTTGTACGCGCGGTACTGGAGCAGTCGCGCGAACAGCAGGTCACGCGCTTCCAGCAGGGCCAGGTCGGCCTCGTCCTCGACCTCGGCCGCGGGAAGGAGACGGGCCGCCTTCAGGTCGAGCAGGGTCGCGGCGACCACCAGGAACTCGGTCGTCTGGTCCAGGTCCCAGTCGGGCCCCATGGCCCGGATGTGCGCCATGAACTCGTCGGTGACCTTGGACAGGGCGACCTCGGTGACGTCCAGCTTGTGCTTGGCGATGAGCTGGAGCAGCAGGTCGAAGGGGCCCTCGAAGTTGGCGAGCCGGACCTTGAACCGCCCGTCGTCGGGCGCGGGGTCCCGGGGCGCCTCGGGGGGCCGCGGGGGCTCGCCCCCGGCCTCGGCGGGAGGCGGGCTCGGGGCGGCGTCCGCCCCCGGTCCCCGCCCCAGCGCGCGTCGGCGGGCGGGCGGCGGTGCGGATGCGGTGCTGGTCGAGGTGGTGGGCATTACGCGGAAAGGTACCGCTACCGCCCGCGCAGACGGCGTACGAGGATGCTCGCGTCCCCGCGCGATTCCAGGTCGGCCAGGACGACGGCGACGGCCTCGCGCACGATGCGCCCGCGGTCCACGGCGAGCCCGTGCTCCCCGCGCAGGACGAGCCGCGCGTGCTCCAGGTCCATCAGTTCCTCGGCGGAGACGTACACGGTGATCTTCTCGTCGTGCCGCTCGCGCCCGCTGGGGCGCCGGTTGGCGGCCCGGCCGCGCTTGCGCGTCTGGGTGGCCGTCGAGCCCGCGTTCTTGCCCGTGCCGGAGCTGCCAGAACCTTCCTGCGCCGGGCGGCGCCCCTGCCCGGCGTCGTCGTCCGCCGCGGCACGCCCGCGCGCGCCGCTGCCCGGCTCCGCCTCGCCCGCGGGGTGCTCGGCGGACTCGCCGTCACCCGGGGCGGCGGCGGAGGCGTGCGACTCCTCCGCCGCGGTCTCGTCGCTCTCGCCCGCGGGCGCGGGCACCCTCGCCTCGCCATTCGTCTGCCGCCGCGGCGTCGAGGCCTGCAGCGCCATGCCCCCGGTCGTACGGAACAGTTCGTCGGCCCCGGGCAGACTCACTCGGCGTGACACCGGGCGAGCACCTCCCTGGCGAGCTGGCGATAGGCGGCCGCGCCGACCGAGTTCGACGCGTACGTCGTGATCGGTTCACCGGCGACCGTGGTCTCCGGGAAGCGCACGGTCCGGCCGATCACCGTGTGGTAGACGTGGTCGTCGAACGCCTCGACCACGCGCGCGAGGACCTCGCGGCTGTGCACCGTGCGCGAGTCGTACATCGTCGCGAGGATGCCGTCCAGCTCCAGGTCGGGGTTGAGCCGCTCCTGGACCTTCTCGATGGTCTCGGTGAGCAGGGCCACACCGCGCAGCGCGAAGAACTCGCACTCCAGCGGGACGATGACCTTGTGGGCCGCGGTGAGCGCGTTGACCGTGAGCAGGCCGAGCGAGGGCTGGCAGTCGATCACGATGTAGTCGTAGTCGGCCATCAGCGGCTTCAGGGCGCGCTGCAGCGTGGACTCGCGCGCGACCTCGCTGACGAGCTGCACCTCGGCGGCGGACAGGTCGATGTTGCTCGGCAGCAGGTCCATGTTGGGGACCGCGGTCTTCAGGAGCACCTCGTCGGCGGACATGCCCCGCTCCATGAGCAGGTTGTAGACCGTGAGGTCCAGCTCCATCGGGTTCACGCCGAGGCCGACCGAGAGCGCGCCCTGCGGGTCGAAGTCGACGAGCAGGACCCGGCGGCCGTACTCCGCGAGCGCTGCGCCCAGGTTGATGGTCGACGTGGTCTTGCCGACGCCGCCCTTCTGGTTGCACATCGCGATGATCTTCGCGGGGCCGTGGTCGGTCAGGGGTCCCGGGATCGGGAAGTACGGCAGCGGACGCCCGGTCGGGCCGATGCGCTCGCGGCGCTGACGCGCGGCGTCGGGGGCGAGCGTGGCCGCGTACTCGGGGTCGGGCTCGTACTCCGCGTCGGGGTCGTAGAAATGACCCTGGGGCAGTTCCTCGTAGTCGGCGAGGGGGGTAGGGGTGGTGTTGTCGCCACTCCGGTCGCCGGCCATGGCGTTCACGTGTTGGCCATCCATGCTCTGGGGTGCTGACGGTGTCGGACTCTGGCGGGCTTCGAAGGTGTGGACAGCGACGGAGCCGACAGCCTGAAGCCCGACGGGGCCCTGGCCTCGTCCAGTCATTCCTGGTTGACCACCCCCGGGAGCAAATGTCGACTCATTCACAAGTCGTCTTACCTCCTTGGTGACCAGGAAATTTCTAGATAGGTCAGCGTGGCACCATGCCGACGGTTGGCGACTCTATGGCGTGTCACCGCTCCGCAGCAACACAATCCGCCGGACCCGGCCCGATGTGTCGGCAACGGAACACCCCGGTGTCAAGGGCGTATGCCGCTTCGTCAGCTCGATTCCGGGGTGCGCGAAACGGTTAAAAGGTAAGTTTCACGGCGAGTTGACCGCGTTCGCGCCGAACCACCGGCGGCCGGACCCCTCACAAGGTCCGGCCGCGGGCGTGAGATTGACGACTTTTGTTGACGTTCGCCGAGATCAGCCGAGCAGGGAGTCCAGCTCCACGTGCTCGTAGCCGTGCGCCTCGGCGACCTCCTTGTAAACGACCTTGCCGTCATGCGTGTTGAGTCCGAGCGCGAGCGCCGGGTCACGGCGCAGGGCCTCGGCCCAGCCGTTGTTGGCGAGGGACACGATGTACGGCATCGTCGCGTTGGTCAGCGCGTACGTGGAGGTGTTGGGCACCGCGCCGGGCATGTTGGCCACGCAGTAGAAGACCGAGTCGTGCACCGGGAAGGTCGGCTCGGCGTGCGTGGTCGCGCGCGAGTCCTCGAAGCAGCCGCCCTGGTCGATCGCGATGTCGACAAGAACACTTCCCGGCTTCATGCGCGAGACCAGCTCGTTGGTGACGAGCTTGGGGGCCTTGGCGCCCGGGATGAGGACGGCGCCGATGACGAGGTCGGCCTCCAGGCAGGCCTTCTCCAGCTCGAAGGCGTTGGAGACGACGGTCTGGATCTTGGTGCCGAAGATCTTGTCGGCTTCCTTGAGCTTGTTGATGTCACGGTCGAGCAGGGTGACGTGGAAGCCCATGCCGATGGCGATCTGCGCCGCGTTCCAGCCGGAGACGCCGCCGCCGATGACGACGGCCTTGCCGGCCGCCACGCCCGGGACGCCGCCGGGCAGCACGCCGCGGCCGCCGACCGCGCGCATCAGGTGGTACGCGCCGACCTGCGGGGCGAGGCGGCCCGCGACCTCGGACATCGGGGCGAGCAGCGGCAGGGCGCGGCTGGGCAGCTCCACCGTCTCGTAGGCGATGGCCGTGGTGCCCGACTCCAGGAGGGCGTCCGTGCACTCCTTGGAGGCGGCCAGGTGCAGGTAGGTGAAGAGCGTCTGGTCCTTGCGGAGGCGGTGGTACTCCTCCGCGATCGGCTCCTTGACCTTCAGGAGCAGGTCGGCCGATGCCCAGACCTCGTCGGCGGTCTCGAGGATCTCGGCGCCCGCGGCGACGTACTCGTCGTCCGTGATCGACGAGCCGACACCGGCGTTGCGCTCGATGACGACCTGGTGGCCGTGGCGCACCAGCTCGTGCACGCCGGCGGGGGTGATGGCCACCCGGAACTCGTTGTTCTTGACCTCGCGGGGGATGCCGACCTTCACGTCGATCACGGTCCTTGGCTCAGGGGGATTCAGGGCAATGCGGGACATACCGGCACGCACGAGGGCGCATCGGAAGACACCACGTAGACACGCGGCGGAGCCATTCTAATGAAGGAGTTCTCGCTGTCTAGCCTTTCAAAGCATCAATCTCTTCCGGATGCACTACGGATTTCGTAGGCGGAGGCCGGGGCTCCATCCATCGAGGCAGGCCCCGCGACCTCGGCGGACCCGCCCGTCAGCTCACTTCCCAGCATGCGCTCGGCGGCCGCGCGGTGCAGCCGGGCGGCCGCCGGGTCGCCCAGCCGGTCCAGGGTGTCCGCGAGCCGCAGCTGGAGCGCCGCAAGGAGCCGGGCGTCCTCCGCCTGCCGGGCCAGGTCGATCGCCTCCTGGCAGGTGCGCAGGCAGTCCTCGGGCCGCCCCGCGTACTCCTGGACCCGCGCCAGCTCGCCGAGCGCCCGGGCCCGGGCCGGGAGGTCCCCGGTCCTGCGGTGGCCCGCGACGGCCGAGCGCCAGTTGCGCAGGGCCTCGCCGTAGCGGCCGGCGTAGGTGTGGGCGGTGGCGATGCGGCCGTGCAGGCGGGCGGCGTCGGCCCACTCGCCGCGGGCCTGGCGCTCGGTGAGGGCCCTGCCGTACCAGTCGGCGGCCCGGGGGTAGTCCCCCAGCTCCTGGTAGGCGCCGCCCACGGATTCCATCGCGCGCCCGGTCGCGTACGGGTCGCCCGCCTCCCGGGCGCAGTCGAGCGCGACCCGGTAGCGGGCGAGCGCCTCGTGCGTGCGCCCGGTGCGCGCGTCCAGGTCAGCGAGGTTGAGCAGCGCGGCGGCCTGCTCCCGCGGCAGGTCGCGGCGCTCGGCCACGTCCAGGACGAGCTGGTGGATGCCGTACAGGTCGGGGGCGGCGGCCTCGGTGCCCCAGTGCGCGGCGAGCGCCCGGGTCAGGGCCGACATCAGCCGCCGGGCGAGCGTGTCGAGTTCGCCGTCCGCGACCGCGAGCCGGGCCGCGGCGAGCAGCGCGGGCCTGCGGATGCGCAGCCACTCGGCGGCGGCGCGCGGGTTCGGGAAGCGCAGGGCGCGGGGCAGCCCGGCGAGCTTCTTGCGCGCGGCCGAGTCGCCGGGTTCGGTGATCGCGCGGCAGGACTGGAGCAGCCGCACGGTCCGCTCCAGCATCCGGGCGCGCGCCAACTGCACCTCCCCTGGCCGGTCCTGGCTCTCCATCAACTCCCTGAGCAGCGGCACCAGACAGCCCGGCACGTCGTACTGCGGCAGCGGCGAGTCCACGGCGCGCAGCAGGCCGAGCGCGACGAAGTCGTCGAGCGTGGCGCGCGCCGCGTTCACCGAACAGCCCGCGAGCGCGGACGCGGTGTGCGGGTCGACGTACCCGGCGGGGGCGAGGCACAGCAGGCGCAGTATCCGCGCGGCGGGCGCGGGGAGTCCGGCGTAGGCCTGCCGGAAGACGCGGGCGAGCCCCGAATCGGCCGCGCCGTCCTCGGGCAGCTCGCGGACCTGCTTGGCGAGGTCGGCGACGGCCGCCTTGGGCCGGGCGGCGAGCCAGCCCCCGGCGATCACGAGGGCCGCCGGGTGGCCGCCGCAGGCCTCGACCAGGCTCTCGGCGGAACGCGGGTCGACGGTGATGCGCACCGAGCCCGCGCTGCGGGTGAGCAGGTCGAGCGCGGCCTTGGTGTCCAGGCCGCCGAGCGTGCAGGGCCGTACGTCGGGGATGCCGGTGAGGGGGCCGCCGGACACGGCGACGACCAGGCAGTCGGGAGTGTCCGGGAGCAGCGGGTCGACCTGTGCGGCCCCCGCGGCGTCCAGGGCCTCTGCGCCGTCGGCGTCGGTGGCGGCCTCGTCCGAGCCCCTGGCCGGGGCGGCGGTGTCCGCGACGTCGTCCAGGAGCAGCAGCGCCCTGCGGTCGGCGAGGGCCGCGCGCAGGGTCGCGGTCAGGTCGTCCTCGCCCGCGCCCGCGGGGGCGGGCACGGCGAGCGCGTCGAGGAGTTCGCGGGCGGTGCGCTCGGTGGGGACGGGGGTGCCGTCGGGGTCGCAGAGGCGGGCGCGCAGGATCCCGTCGGGGTAGGCGTCGGCGAGCTGCCGGGCCAGTTCCTCGGCGAGGGCGGTGCGGCCGGAGCCGGGGCGGCCCGCGATGAGCAGGACGCGGGCGCGCGGGGCCTTGCGGCCCGAGAGGGTGTCGAGCCCGGCGCGGCCGATGTCGGCGCGGAGTTCCTTCAACTCCCGGTGGCGGCCCACGAACCGGCCCCCGTCGGCGCCTGCCGCCGCGCTCGTGGGCGGCGGTGCGGCACCCCGCGCCGCACCGTCCGTGTCGAGGGCCTGATCCGTCACGGGTAACGCTCCCGTCGCCTGCGCACGAGCCCGCCGGGACTCCGGGCGGGACGCTTGCAGAGCCTAGTTCAGGCCCTGCCACCACCCCGGTGCCACGGCGCGCCGAAGTCGCCCGATCGGATCAGGAGATGGTCACACCGCAGGGGGTGTGTGCCCCGGCGCCCCGAGGGGCCCGCTACGCCTCGAAGGGGCGCGCGGGCCACGGCGCTTCCGCCGGGCGCAGCGCGTCCAGGCCCTCGCCGCGCAGGGCTGCCGTGAGCGACAGGACGCCGACGACCAGGCAGTTGTTGTGCAGCTCACCGGCGAGGACACCGCGGACGAGGTCGTCGAGGGGGACCCGCGCGATCTCCATGTCGGCTTCCTCCTCCTCGACCTCGAAGCGCTCGCCCTCGGCCTCGGAGAGCTGGCGCGCGAGGAAGACCCGCACGGCCTCGTCGCAGCCGCCGGGGGTGGTGTAGACGTCGGTCAGGACGCGCCAGTCCTCGGCCTTGATGTGCGCTTCCTCGTACAGCTCGCGCTGGGCGGCGTGCAGCGGGTTCTCGCCGGGCACGTCGAGGAGGCCCGCGGGGATCTCCCAGAGCTTCTGGCGCACCGGGTGGCGGTACTGGCGCACCAGGACGACGCGGCCGCTCTCGTCGAGGGCCAGGACGGCGACGGAGCCGGGATGGACCTGGTAGTCGCGGCGGGAGACCGAGCCGTCCGGCATGACGACGTCGTCGGTGCGCACGGAGGTCTTGTTCCCGACGAACGGCGTGGCCGTCGCCGTGATCCGCCACTCCTCCGCGGTGTCCTTGATCGTCATGTCGTCCTGCCCTTCCACACGTCCATACGAAAGCCGGGGTACGCGCCCCCCGAAGGGCCGTACCCCGGCAACCGTATCGCTCTTGTGTTACTTGCCCGTCTTGCGCTTCACCGCGGCCTTGACCAGGCCCGCGAAGAGCGGGTGCGGACGCGTCGGGCGCGAGCGCAGCTCGGGGTGCGCCTGGGTGGCGACCAGGTACGGGTGGACCTCGCGCGGGTACTCGACGTACTCGACGAGCTTGCCGTCCGGCGAGGTGCCGGAGAACTGGATGCCGGCCTTCTTCTCCAGGTCCGCGCGGTAGGCGTTGTTGACCTCGTAGCGGTGGCGGTGGCGCTCCTCGACGTACTCCTTGCCGTCGTACACCTCGCGCACGATGGAGCCCTCGGCGAGCTTGGCGGGGTACATGCCAAGGCGCATCGTGCCGCCCATGTCGCCCTCGCCCGCGACGATGTCGAGCTGCTCGGCCATGGTGGAGATCACCGGGTGGGCGGTGGCGGCGTCGAACTCGGTGGAGTTGGCGTCCGGGATGTCCGCGAGGTTGCGGGCCGCCTCGATCACGATGCACTGGAGGCCGAGGCAGATGCCGAGCAGCGGGATCTTGTTCTCGCGGGCGTACTGGATCGCGCCGACCTTGCCGGAGACGCCGCGGTCGCCGAAGCCGCCGGGGATCAGGACCGCGTCGACGTCGCCGAGCTGCTTCTTGGCGCCCGCCGGGGTCTTGCAGTCGTCCGAGGTGACCCACTTGACCTTGACGCGGGCCTTGTTGGCGAAGCCGCCGGCGCGCATGGCCTCGGTGATGGAGAGGTAGGCGTCGGGCAGGTCGATGTACTTGCCGACGAGCGCGACGGTGACCTCGTGCTTCGGGTTGTGCACGCGGTCGAGCAGGTCGTCCCACTGCGTCCAGTCGACGTCGCGGAACGGCAGGTCGAGCTTGCGCACGACGTAGGCGTCCAGGCCCTCGGTGTGCAGGACCTTCGGGATGTCGTAGATCGACTTGGCGTCGATGGCGGCCACGACGGCGGCCTCGTCGACGTCGCACATCAGCGAGATCTTGCGCTTGATGGCGGTCGGCACGTCGCGGTCGGCGCGCAGCACGATCGCGTCCGGCTGGATGCCGATGTTGCGCAGGGCGGCGACCGAGTGCTGGGTCGGCTTGGTCTTCAGCTCGCCGGAGGGGCCGATGTAGGGAAGCAGCGAGATGTGCACGACGAAGACGTTGTCGCGGCCGACCTCGTGGCGGACCTGGCGGACGGTCTCCAGGAACGGCAGGGACTCGATGTCGCCGACCGTGCCGCCGACCTCCGTGATGACGACGTCGACGTCGTCGGTGGCCATGCGGCGGATGCGGTGCTTGATCTCGTTGGTGATGTGCGGGATGACCTGCACGGTGTCACCGAGGTACTCGCCGCGCCGCTCCTTGGCGATGACCTGCGAGTAGACCTGGCCGGTGGTGACGTTGGCCGAGCCGTCGAGGTCGACGTCCAGGAAGCGCTCGTAGTGCCCGATGTCCAGGTCGGTCTCGGCGCCGTCGTTCGTGACGAACACCTCGCCGTGCTGGAAGGGGTTCATCGTGCCCGGGTCCACGTTCAGATACGGGTCGAGCTTCTGCATCGTGACCCGCAGGCCCCGCGCCTTGAGGAGCGCACCCAGGCTCGAGGCCGTCAGGCCCTTGCCGAGCGAGGAGGCGACGCCCCCGGTGACGAAGATGTGCTTGGTCGTCGTGGATGTGGGTGGCATGGCCAACAGGGGGCTCCCGTGCGTCGCGGTCTGGGGTGCGTACCGGCGTCCGCTCCGTGCTTGCTTCTGCGCTCGGAGGGAGGTGCCGTCGCTGCGGTTCGGGGGTTCTAGGACCACCGGCTCACGGGCTACCAGGGTATCAGCGTCAAGAGGGGGCTGCTTCCGGCCACCTCTTGACACGCGCATTCACGTGACGTACATGATCTTCACCGTGTACGCACGTGCGTGCCGCAACTCGTTCGGCCTAGCCACGTTGGCTGGACGAGGGGGCAGATTCCGGCGGCGCCGATGTATGTTGCTCGGACACTTGCTGCCGACCCATGCGCGCGGGCGGAACCATCCCCCGTCGGCTTTTCTGGAGACCACCGGAAACACTGAGGGCCGGCAGTTCGTTCTTTGCAGCGAACCCTTGACCGTAGAACGAGCGCCCCGAGAGCGGGCGAACGTGGCCGTTTGAATGGGGATGCACGTGGCCGGGCGCATCGAGGATTACGCACTGATCGGAGACATGCAGACCGCGGCGCTGGTCTGCCGGGACGGCACGGTCGACTGGCTGTGTCTGCCCCGCTTCGACTCCCACGCCGTCTTCGCGGGCCTCCTCGGCACGGAGGAGCACGGCTTCTGGCGCATCGGCCCCGCGCACAGTCCGAGCGCGCCGCCCCCCGCCGCGAGCCGGCGGACCTATCGCGGGGACTCACTGGTCCTGGAGTCCGAGTGGGACACCCCGCGGGGCACGGTCCGGGTGATCGACTTCATGCCCCCGCGGGACAGCGACGCCCCCCAGCTGGTGCGGATCGTGGAGGGCGTCAGCGGCCGTGTGCCGGTGCGCTCGGCCCTGCGGATGCGTTTCAGCTACGGCCGCGTCGTGCCCTGGGTGCACAAGGTCGACGACCGCACGGTGGCCGTGGCGGGCCCTGACTCGGTGTGGCTCGACACCTCCGCCGAGACCTTCGGCGAGGACCTGACGACGTACTCGGACTTCACCGTCGGGCCCGGCGACCGCGTCGCCTTCACCCTCTCCTGGCAGCCCTCCCACAAGCAGCCGCCCGCGTACCCCGAGCCGGAGGCCGCGCTCACGGCGACCGAGGAGTTCTGGCGCGAGTGGGTCGAGCACTGCACGTACCACGGGCCCTACCGCGAGGCGGTGGTGCGCTCCCTGATCACCCTCAAGGCCCTGACGTACGCGCCCACGGGCGGCATCGTCGCGGCCCCCACCACCTCCCTGCCCGAGGACATCGGCGGCTCCCGCAACTGGGACTACCGCTTCACCTGGCTGCGCGACGCGGCCATCACGCTCTCCTCGCTCCTGCGCACCGGCTACCGCGAGGAGGCCCGCGCCTGGCGCGAGTGGCTCCTGCGGGCCGTCGCGGGCGACCCGGAGAACCTCCAGATCATGTACGGCATCGCGGGCGAGCGCGAGCTGGGCGAGGCCGAGCTGGACTGGCTCCCGGGATACGAGAACTCCGGCCCGGTCCGCGTGGGCAACGGCGCGGCGCACCAGCTCCAGCTCGACGTCTACGGCGAGGTCACCGAGGCCCTCCACCTGGCCCACATGACGGGCCTCGCCCGCAACGACTACGCCTCCCTGCTCCAGCTCAAGCTGATCCGCTACCTGGAGACGCACTGGACCGAGCCGGACGAGGGCATCTGGGAGGTCCGCGGCCCGCGCCGCCACTTCGTGCACTCCAAGGTCATGGCCTGGGTCGCCGTCGACCGCACCATCAAGCTCATCGAGTCCGGCGACGCGGACGGCCCCCTGGAGCGCTGGCGCGAGCTGCGCGACGACATCCACCGGGACGTCTGCGAGAGGGGCTACGACAAGGAGCGCAACACCTTCACCCAGTCGTACGGCTCCAAGGAGCTGGACGCCTCCCTGCTGCTCATCCCGCAGGTGGGCTTCCTGCCGCCGGACGACAAGCGGGTCATCGGCACGATCGAGGCGATCCAGCGCGAGCTGTCCACCCCGGACGGCTTCATCCTGCGCTATCCGACCTCCGGCGACGACGCGGGCGTGGACGGCCTGGAGGGCGACGAGGGCGCGTTCCTCGCCTGCTCGTTCTGGATGGCCGACGACCTGGCGATGATCGGCCGTGTGGACGAGGCCCGCAAGCTCTTCGAGCGCCTCCTCGCCCTGCGCAACGACCTGGGACTGCTCGCCGAGGAGTGGGACCCGCGCCTGAAGCGCCAAGTGGGCAACTTCCCACAGGCGTTCAGCCACGTGCCGCTGATCGACACGGCCCTGCGGCTCACGGCCTCGGGCGCGTACGGCGGGTGACCGGCCACGGGCGGGTGGCGGCCGGGTGAAGTCCCGGCCGCCAGGACACCTCGCGGCGGCGACCGCGCGGCCCCGGACGGCGGCGGATGCCCCGACGCAGGTCAGGTAGCGTCCGCCCCATGGAAAGTCAGGACACCCAGGGCGGCATCACCGTACAGCGGGCACTGGAGCTTCCGGGCCTGCGCGGCGGCCTCCCCGAGGTCGTCGCGGGCGCCGACCGGCTGCACCGGACGGTGCGCTGGGTGCACGCCGGCGAGGTGCCGAACATCGCCTCGCTCCTCAAGGGCGGCGAGCTGCTCCTGACCACCGGGCTCGGCCTCGGCACGCGCCCCGCCGACCAGCGCGCCTTCGTGCGCGACCTGGCCGAGCGCGGCATCGCCGCCCTGGTCGTCGAGCTGGGCCCGCGCTTCTCCCGGCTGCCCGCCGCGCTCGTGGACACGGCCCGCGCGGCCGGGCTCCCCCTCGTCCAGCTGCACCGCGAGGTGCCCTTCGTGGCGGTCACCGAAGAGGTGCACACGGAGATCGTCAACGGCCACTACGCGCTCCTGCGCCGCGCCGACGAGGTGCACCGGCGCTGCACCGACGCGCTCCTCGGCGGCGGGGGCGTGCCCCAGGTCCTGTCCGTCCTCGCGGAGTTCAGCGGCAACCCGGTCTTCCTGGAGACGGCCGAAGGACAGCTCCTGTACGCGGCCGGGGCGGGCGGCGCGTGCGCGGACCCGCTCCAGGTGTGGGAGGGCCTGCGCGAACGCCAGGCCGACCGGGACGAGCCGCCCGCGGGCACGGTCCTCGTGGACGTGCCGGGCGGCGGCCCCGGGACCGGCTCGGTGCGGGCCCGCCTCGTGCTGCTCGCCGTCGAGTCCCCGCTCCAGCCCGTGCACCGGATCGCGGCCGAGCGGGCCGCGAGCAGCCTCGCGGTGGTCCTGATGCAGGCGCGCCAGGAGGAGGAGCTGGCCGCCCGCGGCCGCGGCGACTTCCTCACCGACCTCGCCGAGGGCCGCGTCAGCGCCGACGACGCGCCCGCGCAGGCCCGCGTGCTCGGCTTCAAGCCGGGCCGCAGCCCCCTCCTGCCGGTCGTGATGCGCCTGGCGGGAGCCGCCGCGGGGACACCGTCCGGCAGCGGCTGGGCGGTGCTCGCCCGCGCGGTCGCGGAGGAGCTGTCGGCGGTGGGCGTGCCGGTGCTGCTCGGCGTACGGCCCGTGGAGGGAAGGGTTCCGCTCCTGCTCGGGCTCCGCTCCGACGCCGAGCGCGCCACGGTCGCCGACCGGGTCGCGGCCGCCCTGCGGGCCGGGGTGGAGCGGGCGGGCATGCACCGGGCGGACGCGCCGCCTCCGGTCGTGGTGGTGGGCGTGGCGGGCGGCTGGGCGGCGGCGTCCGCCGGGCTGCGGCACGCGGCCGAGACCGCGACGGCGGCACAGGGCCTGCCGGAGAGGCCCTGGTACGACGCCCGGCGCCTGGACATCGACCTGCTCCTGTGGCGGCTGCGGGCCCACCCCGACCTGGCGGCGTTCGTCGACCGCGCGATCGGCCCGCTGCGCGCCCACGACCAGCGCTCCAAGCCGCCGCTGCTGCCCACCCTGGAGACGTACCTGGCCCACGCGGGCCGCAAGGCGGAGACCGCGCGCGAGCTGCATCTGAACCGCCAGACCCTCTACAACCGCCTGGCCCGCATCAGCGAACTCCTGGGCACCGACCTCGACGACCCGCAGACCGTCCTGGCCCTGAGCCTGGCCCTGCGGGCCCGCAGGCATGTACCGGGGGCGCAGGCCGGCTCGGCCTGACGCGGGCCCGGAGACAGGGGCCCGGAAGGCCTCAGTACGCGGCAAGGGGCTGCGTCAACTCGTCGTAGACGCTGAGGACCTGTGTGACCGTCTCGTCCTCGGTGGGCCAGGAGGCCGCCTGGGCCGCGCCCCGGTCCCTCAGCTCCTGACGGCGCATGTCGTCGGTGAGCAGCCGTACGACGGCGTCGGCGAGGGCCTGGGCGTCGCCGTAGGGCACGAGTTCGGCGGCGTCGCCCACCAGCTCGGGGATGCCGCCCACGGCGGTCGCCACGAGCGGCACGCGCGCGTGGAGGGCCTCCTGGGCGAGCAGTGAGCGCGACTCCCAGCTGCTCGGCAGCAGCGCGAGGTCGGCCGCCGCGAGGAGTTCGGGTACGTCGTCGCGCCGCCCGAGGAGGCGCGCGGGCAGCTCCTCGGCGTCGATGCGGGCCTGGAGCGCGGAGCGCCGCGCGCCCTCCCCCGCGACCACGAGGAGCGGCACCGGGTCGAGCCCGCTCCAGGCCCGCGCGGCGTCCAGGAGCACGTCGTGGCCGCGGTGCGCTTCGAGGGCGCCGACGGCGAGCAGCAACGGCCGGTCCACGGCTCCGAGATCGGCGCGGATCTTGTGCCGGGGCAGCTCGGGCTCGTGGTCCGGGCCCTGTGGGTCGCGGGGCGCGGGCAGCGCGACCGGGGCCAGCCGGGCGTCGCGCGCGCCCCTGCTGCGGGCGCGGTCGACCAGGTCGGATGAGGTGCCGAGGACCACGGCCGCGGCCCGGGCGACCCGCCGCTCAAGGAGGCGCAGCATGTGGGCGCGGGCGCCGGCCGCGTGGGCGCGGGTGTGCCAGGTGACCACGAGCGGCACGCGGCGGCCGGTCAGGGCGACGGCGGCGCGGAGCCCCGCGTGCAGCCCGTGCGCGTGCACGAGGTCGGCGTCCGCGCAGGCCGCCCTGAGCGCGGCCACGGACGAGGGGTCGCTGCGGCGCGGCACCGCGACGTGCTGGGCGCCGGTGCCCGAGAAGTCGTATACCTCGTCGGCCTCGGCGGGGGCGCATACCGTCACGCGCACGCCCCGCGCGGCGAGGCCGGTGGCGAGCGACCGGACGTGCGCGCTGCTTCCCGCGCTGCCGCCGCCCAGGACTTGCACGGTGTGCAGCGGCGTCTGGCCCTGCGGTACGGGGGTGCTCACGTGGCTCACGTGGCCGGGACTCCTGGGTCGGGTCGGCGGGCGGCGCGCCGACGGGAACGGGTGGGCGCCGGCGGTCCGGGCGGTCGGTCCCCGCCCGTCACCGCGCCAAGGATGCCAGTCCGTACGGCCGTTCCGGCACAGCCGAACGGCCCCCTTCCGGGTCGGGCCGGACAACGCCGCGTAAGGGATCACTCTCACGGATGAGCACGCGCTCAGCCAGGACCCGGCTCCCACCCACCACGCGCCCCCTCCCCGTCGGCCCCCGCATCTTCGCAACACCGGCCCCTCGACAGGAAGCCTCTGACGGGTTCGGCGTGCTGGAACGGCGTGTTGAGAGGGCGGTCCGGCGCGCCTGGCGCCCGGTCCCCGGCGCGCCCCACGGTGCGGTTCCGCCCGGCGCGCCCTACGGTGCCGTTCCGCCCGGTACGGACGCGGCGACCCGGCTCACCGCGCCGCCGCACGCCGCCGCGGCCACGAGTCCCGCCGCGTGCGCGGCGAGGCCCGCCCGTCCGTTGCCCGCGGCGATCGCGGCGCCCAGGGCCGCGCCGAGGGCGTGCGCGCCGGTGTCGCCGAGCATCGTGCGCTGCCCCGCGTCGTCGGGCAGGACCGCCGCGGCGGCGCCCATCGACGCGGCGGCGAGCGTGGCGCCGGGGCCCGTGCGCGGCAGCCCGGGCGCGCCGAGGACGAGCACCGTCGCGGCGGCACGGCCGGGGCGTACGTCCACGAGGTTCACGAAGTGCGCGGTGCCCGCGATCACGACGCCCGCGAGCACCTTGTCCCACGGCCGCTCCTTGAGCAGCGCGCCCGCGCCGACGGCCGCCGCGGACACCCCGAACAACTTCACCGCGCCGGTGGTCACTTCGCCCCGGCGCAGCGCCCCCAGATGCGCCCGGAAGCCCCGGCGCGGGTCGCCCGCGCCGCGCGTGTCGTCGTACGCGCCACAGGCCGCCGCGGCGAGCACCGCGAGGCCCGCCGCGGCCCGGGGCCGCCCGGCGAGGGCCGTCGCCCCGGCCATGACTCCGGCGGCCGTCGCCGGGCCGCCGAACCACTCCAGCTCGCGCCCCGCGAAGTTCACCCGCCGCCAGCGGGCCGGGTCTCCCGGGGGGCGGCTGCGGAGGGCGGCGAGCGCGACGCGGGTCGTCGCGGCGGCGCCGGCGAAGGCGGTGAGGCGGCGGGCGATCATGACCGCCACTGTAGGCGTCCCCGCGCGGGGCGGGGCCGGCCGCCCGGGGCTAGCCGTCCGCCCGGGCCGCCGCGAGCAGTTCCTCCGCGTGGGCCCGCGCGGTCTCGGAGTCCTCCTGCCCCGCCAGCATCCGCGACAGCTCCCGCACCCGGTCCTCGCCCTCCAGGACCTGCACCCCGGAGCGCGTCACGGACCCGTCGTGCGTCTTCTCCACCAGCAGCTGCCGATCGGCGAACGCCGCCACCTGCGGAAGGTGGGTGACGACCACCACCTGCGCGGACTTCGCGAGCTTCGCGAGGCGCCGCCCGATCTCGACGGCCGCCTTGCCGCCGACGCCCGCGTCGACCTCGTCGAAGAGGTACGTCGGCACGGGGTCCGTCCCGGCGAAGACGACCTCCACGGCGAGCATGACGCGCGACAGCTCACCGCCGGACGCGCCCTTGGCGATGGGCCGGGGCGGCGCCCCGGGGTGGGGTGCGAGCAGCAGCTCGACCTCGTCGACCCCGGAGGGCCCGTACGCGACGGTCCGCCCGTCGATCTCCACGCCATCGGGGTCGTCGGTCTGCCGTACGTCGATGGTCACGCGCGCGTGCGGCATCGCGAGGGAGGCCAGCTCCTCGGTGACGGCGGCCGCGAACCGCTCGGCGGTCCCGACGCGGGCCTCGGTCAGCTCCCGCGCGAGCCCGGCGAGTTCGGTGCGCAGCGCGTCCCGCTCGGCGGTGAGGTCGCCGAGCCGGTCGTCGTCGCCCTCCAGTTCCGCGAGCCGCGCCGCCCCGGCCTCGGCCCAGGCGAGCACGGCACCGACGTCCTCGCCGTACTTGCGCGTCAGCTGGGTGAGCGCCGCGCGCCGCTCCTCGACGGCGGCGAGCCGCAGCGGATCGGCGTCGAGGTCGTCGGCGTACCCGGCGAGTTCACCCGCCACGTCGGCCAGCAGGATGCCGATCTCGCCGACGCGCTCGGTGAGGGAGGCGAGGGCGGGGTCGTGGGACCGCACGGTCTCCAGGGCCCGCTGCGCGCCCGCGACGAGCGTGGAGGCGTCGACGCCCTCCGGGTCCTCGGGGTTGCCCGCGAGCGCCGCGTGGGCGGCCGTGGCGGCGGAGGCGAGCGCCTCGGCGTGGCCGAGCCGCTCGGCCTCGGCGGCGAGTTCGACGTCCTCCCCGGTACGCGGTTCCACGGCGGCGATCTCGTCGAGGCCGAAGCGGAGAAGGTCGGCTTCCTGGGCGCGTTCCCGCGCGCGCGTGGTGATCTCGTCCAGCTCCGCGCTGACGGCCCGCAGCCGCCGGTACGCCGCCGTGTACTTGTCCAGCGGCCCGGAGACGGCGTCGCCCGCGTACCGGTCGAGGGCGCCGCGCTGCCGGGCGGGCTTGAGCAGGCCCTGCTGGTCGCTCTGGCCGTGGACGGCGACGAGGTCGTCCGCCAGCTCGGCCAGGACGCCGACGGGCACGGACCGGCCGCCTAGGTGGGCCCGGGAGCGGCCCTCGGCGGAGACGGTACGGCTGATCAGGAGGGCCCCGTCGTCCAGTTCGGCCCCGGCCTCCTCGGCGCGCAGGGCCGCCGCGGCGCCCGCGGGCACGGCGACGCGCCCCTCCACGACCGCCGACTTGGCGCCGATCCGCACGAGCGCGGGGTCGGCGCGCCCGCCGAGCAGCAGTCCGAGGCTCGTGACGACCATCGTCTTGCCCGCTCCGGTCTCGCCGGTCACGGCGGTGAAGCCGGGCGACAGCTCGACGACGGCGTCGTCGATGACTCCGAGCGACCGTATCCGCATCTCCTCCAACACGGACAAGACCATACGAGGTCAGGGCGGCGGTGTGCGACGTGCCCTGGTGTCATCGCGTAGCCGTTGTGTGAAGGCGCAGGTAAGACGCGGGCGAAGCGCCCTGTCCCGGAACCGCCTGTCACCCACGGGAGTGGGGTTATCCCCCAGGAAATCCTAGGGCGATCTTCATGGTGGCCGGTGGCCCTGGCGCCCCACGATGGTGCGTATGAGTACGGGACTGGCACGGGCGGCACTGCGGGCACACCGCCCCGCCTTCATCGGCACGGCCGTGGCGGCACTGTTCGCCGCGACGGTGGTGAGCGCTTCGACGATGGTGCTGCGCGGCACGAGCACGGACGGGCTCCCCGCCCGGGCCCGCCACCACCTCACGGAGAGCGGCGTGGGCGAGATCGCCGTGGTGCTCCTGATCGGCTCCATCTATATGTCGATATTCGTGGTGGCCTCGACCATGGGCACGGCCGTGGTCCAGCAGCACCGCGAGCTGGCCCTGGTGCGCTCCATCGGCGCCAGGCCCCGGCAGGTGCGCCGCGCGGTGGCCACGCAGGCCCTGGCCGCCTCGATTCCGGCGGCCCTGGCAGGCTTCGCCCTCGGCGGGGTGCTGGCCCGCCTGTGGTTCGCGGGGATGGTGGAGCACGGGCTCGTCCCGGCCGGGGTGTCCTTCCGGTTCAGCTGGCTGGCACTGCCCGTGTGCCTGGGCGTCGCGGCGGTCACCTCCGGCCTGGCCGCCGTGCTGTCGGCGCTGCGGTTCTCGCTGCTCCGCCCCGCCCGCGCGCTGGCCGAGGCGGCGGCCGGGAGACGCGGCCTGGGCCGGCTGCGGGCCCCGCTGGGGCTGGTCGCGGTGGCGGGCGCCGTGGCCCTGTCGGTGCTGCTCTCGCGGCAGGAGGCGGCCGAGGCGAGCGAGGGCGCGTTCCTGGTCCTGATCCTGTTCTGCGTGGGCGCGGGGCTGCTCGGGCCGCGGCTCATCGGGCCCGCGGCCTGGCTGGTGTCGGCGGCGGTCGGCCGCTTCGGCGGCCCATCGGCCCGGCTTGCGATGGTCAACGTCCGCTCCCAGCCCCGGCGCTTCTCGGCCGCGGTCGTGCCCCTGCTGCTCGTCGTCGGCTTCGGCGTCACCAAGATCGCGATGCATACGACCGCGGAGCACCACACAGGCTCGGCAGGCAGCACGGGCGAGGTCTGGCTGGACTACATGGGCACGGGGCTGTACGCGGGCTTCGCCGCCATAGCCTCGGCGAACACGCTGGCGATGATCTCCTTCGAGCGCCGCCGCGACCTGGCGCTGCTGCGGGTGGTCGGCTCCCAGCGCCGCCAGGTGCGGGCCATGGCGGCGTGGGAGGCCGTGGTCGTGGCCGGGACCGCGCTGCTCGTCGGCGGCGCGATAGCCCTCGCGACCCTCGCGCCGATCCTGAGTACGGCGTTCGGCTCGGCGGTGCCCCATCTGCCGGGACCGGTCGTGGCGGGCATCGCGGCGGGCACGCTGCTGCTGACCCTTGGCGCCACTGGCCTGCCAGTGGCGGCGATGCTGCGGCGCAAGGCGATATCGGTGGTCAACGCGACGTAGCGCCACCGGACCAGGAGCGCGCCCCGAGGGGCTCGGGGCTGCGTCGATCTACGGCTCCGCCGCGTGGGCGCGCCCAGCCACAACGCACCCCAGACCCAACACCGGCCAACCACTGCGGCCCGGCGGAGCTAATGCGGCGCCCCCCGCCACCCCGACACGGGCAAGGCGAATTTGGCGACGAGCCGGTCTGTGAACGACGCGTGGTGCAGCCGCGCGAGCCGCACCGGCACGGCCCCCCGGCGGACCTCCACCCGCGCCCCGGCGGGCAGTTCGACGGTCCGCCGCCCGTCGCACCACAGCACTCCGTGCGGCGTGTGCTGCTGCACCTCGACCGCGAGGACCGAGTCCGGCGAGGTCACCAGCGGCTTGGCGAACAGGGCGTGGGCGCTGATCGGCACCATGAGCAGCGCCTCCACCTCGGGCCAGACCACGGGCCCGCCCGCCGAGAAGGCGTAGGCCGTCGAGCCGGTCGGGGTCGCGCACACGATGCCGTCGCAGCCGAAGCCGGTGACCGGACGCCCGTCGATCTCCAGGACGACCTCGAGCATCCGCTCGGCCGACATCTTCTGCACGGCGGCCTCGTTCAGCGCCCAGTCGCGGTGCACGACATCGCCGTTGCTGTGCACGACGACATCGACGGTCATGCGCTCCTCGACCTCGTACGCCTTGGTGACGACGCGGTCGACGACCTTGTCCAGGTCGTCGCGCTCGGCCTCCGCGAGGAAGCCGACGCGGCCGAGGTTCACCCCGAGCATCGGCACGCCGGAGGCACGGGCGAACTCGGCGCCGCGCAGCAGCGTCCCGTCACCGCCCAGGACGATGAGCAGCTCGCACCCGTCGAGGCAGGCGGGTGTCGCCTCCTTGACGAGCTGCACCGAGTCGGGCAGCGGCAGATCGACGGCCTCCGACTCCAGGACACGCACGCCGAGGCCGCTGCGCAGCAGCCCCTGCACGACGAGTTCGGCGCTGCGAATGGCCGCGGGGCGGCCGGTGTGCGCAAGGAGAAAAACAGTACGAGCTCGGCTCTGACTCAACGGGGCCCCTCCGCCACGGCACGGTCGACGTCCGCCGGGTCGAGTTCCGGCGCCCCGGCGCGCAGCCACAGAAAGTACTCGACGTTGCCTGAAGGCCCGGGCAGCGGGCTCGCGGTGACGCCGCGCACACCGAGGCCCAGCTCCTGGGCCTGCCGTGCCACGGTGCGCACCATCTCGGCCCGCAGCTCCGGCGAGCGGACCACGCCGCCGCTGCCGAGCCTCTCCTTGCCGACCTCGAACTGCGGCTTGACCATCAGGACGAGGTCCGCGTCCGGGGCCGCGCAGCGCACCAGGGCAGGCAGCACGAGCCCCAGCGGAATGAAGGACAGATCGCCGACCACCAGGTCGACGGGGACGCCGTCGATGAGGTCGAGCGTCAACTCGCGTACGTTCGTACGGTCCTTGACGGTGACCCGGTCGTCACTCTGCAAGGACCAGGCGAGCTGGCCGTAGCCGACGTCGACGGCGACGACGTGCCCGGCGCCGGCGCGCAGCAGCACATCGGTGAAGCCGCCGGTGGAGGCGCCCGCGTCGAGCGCGCGCCGGCCCTCCACGACGAGGCCTTCCGGGACGAAGGCCTTCAGGGCGCCCGCGAGCTTGTGGCCGCCGCGCGAGACGTAGTCGGGGTCACCGTCGTCCTGGGCGACGACGATCGCGGCGGCCGTCTCCACCTGGGTCGCGGGCTTGGTCGCGACGGTCTTGCCGACGGTCACGCGACCGGCGGCGATCAGCTGGCTCGCGTGCTCGCGCGAGCGCGCGAGCTTCCGGCGCACCAGCTCGGCGTCGAGGCGGCGGCGTGCCACTCCTGCCACGTTCGGTTCAGCTCCTGTTGTCGTACACGGGTGTCGGTGCCCCCGAGGGGGCCGGGGGCCCGGGGCGTGCGTCCAGCGCGGTCAGCGCGTCACGCAGGCCCCGGTGCACATCCTCGTACACCTCGATGTGGCCGTCCGTGGCGAGGTGGTCGGCGTCGCCGAGCCGGTCGAGCCCGGCGTCCACGCCGGGCTCGCCGGTGGCGGTGCGGGGCACGCCGAGGGGCGCGGGCGCGGCCGGGTCGAGGGGCGCGGCGACGGCCTCCCCCGTCGCGTCGGACAGCTGCGGACCGGGCACGTCCGCCTCCGTGACCTCGGGCTCGGGGCCCGGCGTCGAGTCGCTCATGGCACGACGCTACATCGAAGCCCTGCGGTACCGTCGATCACGATGGCGACCATGGCGGAGTGCCGCAGCGCACTGGAGGAGCTGTCGGCGAGCCTGGCGGCCGCCGACGGCGACGTTCGCGGTGCCGCGGCGCTCGACCGCACGCTGAGCTGCCACATCAAGGACCTGGACGTCACCTTCACCGGCCGTCTTGAGAACGGCCGGATCGAGGTGTCAGGACACCACCCGGGTCCGCCGCACGAGCGGTCCCAGGTGCGGCTCGCCCTGACGGGCGACGACCTCCTCGCGCTGGTCTCCGGCCGCCTCGACTTCGCCAAGGCCTGGGCCTTGGGCCGGGTCCGCCTCGAGGCGGGCTTCCGCGACCTGCTGCGCCTCAGGAAGCTGCTGTAGCCACCGCGGTCCTCCGCGGGCGCCGGGCCACGGGCACCACCAGGGGCGTCCCGGTCTCCGGGTCGTCGATGACCTGGCAGGGCAGTCCGAAGGTCTCCTCCACAAGATCCGCCGTGACGATGTCACAGGGCGCGCCCTGTGCGACGACCTTGCCGTCGCGCAGGGCGATGAGGTGCGTGGCGTAGCGGGCGGCGTGGTTGAGGTCGTGCAGCACGGCGACGAGCGTGCGGCCCCGCTCCTCGTGCAGTTCGGCGCACAGGTCGAGCACGTCGATCTGGTGCTGGATGTCGAGGAAGGTGGTCGGCTCGTCGAGCAGCAGCAGCGGCGTCTGCTGGGCGAGCGCCATCGCGATCCACACGCGCTGGCGCTGGCCGCCCGACAGCTCGTCGACGTACCGCTCGGCGAGTTCGGCGACGCCGGTGGACTCCATGGACTCGCGGACGATCCGCTCGTCGTCGGCGGACCACTGCCGCAGGAGCCCCTGGTGCGGGTAGCGGCCGCGCGCCACCAGGTCGCCGACGGTGATCCCGTCGGGCGCGATGGACGACTGCGGGAGCAGCCCAAGGGTGCGCGCGACCTTCTTGGCGGGCATCGAGTGGATGACGTCGCCGTCCAGGAGCACCCGCCCGGCCGACGGCTTGAGCATCCGCGACAGGGCGCGCAGGAGCGTGGACTTGCCGCAGGCGTTCGGGCCGACGATGACCGTGAAGGAGTTGTCGGGGATCTCGACGGAGAGCTTCTCCGCGATGACCCGCTGGTCGTAGCCGAGGGTCACGTCGTCGGCGATGAGCCGGTTCACAGGGCACGCTCCTGGTCGTGTGCTTCTTCGTACGAGGGGGTGGTGCGCGGGCCGGCGTGCGCGGTGCGGCGCATCGAGGCCCCGCGCGCGTCCGGGGCCCGGCCAGGCGCCGTGCGGCGGCTCATATCCGTCCCGCCTTGCGCTCGGTGGCGAGGAGCCACAGCAGATAGACGCCGCCGAGGACGCCCGTGACGACGCCGACGGGCAGCTGATCGGCGCCGAAGGCCCGCTGCGAGGCCCAGTCGGCGACGATCAGCAGGGTGGCGCCCATGCACATCGACGGCAGCAGGTTCGGCCCCGGCGAGCGGGTGAGGCGGCGGGCGAGCTGCGGCGCGGTCAGGGCGACGAAGCTGACGGGCCCGGCGGCGGCGGTCGCGGCGGCGGTGAGCAGCACGGCGGAGCCCATCAGGGCCAGGCGAGTGCGCTCGACCGGCACGCCGAGCGCGTACGCGACGTCGTCGCCCATCTCCAGCATCCGCAGCGGACGTGCGTGCGCGACGACGACCGGCAGCAGCACGACGCACAGCCAGAACAGGGGCCACACCTGCTCCCAGTCACGGCCGTTGAGCGAGCCGGTCATCCACACGACGGCACGCGCGGCGTCGACGAAGTCGGCCTTGGTGAGCAGATAGCCGCTCACGGCCACGCCGAAGGCGTTCATGCCGATGCCGACGAGGACGAACCGGTAGCCGTGCACGCCCCGCTTCCACGCCAGCAGGTACATCGCGGCGCCGGTGACCAGGCCGCCGGCGAGCGCTCCGGCCGCGACCTGAGCCGCGCCACCGGAGAAGACGACGATCACCAGGAGCGCGCCCGCGGTCGCGCCCTGCCCGAGACCGAGCACGTCCGGGCTGCCCAGCGGGTTGCGGGAGATGGACTGGAAGAGGGCGCCGCCGAGCCCGAGGGACGCGCCCACGAGCAGGCCGACGAGAACCCGCGGCAGCCGCAGGTCGTTGATGATGAACTCCTGCCCGGCGTCACCGCCGCCGAGCAGCGTGCGCAGGACGTCGGCGGTCGGGATGGGGTAGTCGCCGGTGCCGATCAGTACGACGCTCGCGGCGAGCCCGGCGACCACGAGCGCCGCCACGACCACGGCCGTGCGGACGTCGAGGCGGACGGAGAGCCCGCCCTTGGTGCGTATCGCCTTCACAGCTGGGCCATCCTCTGCCGTCGTACCAGGAAGATGAAGACCGGGGCGCCGACGGCCGCGGTGACGATGCCGACCTGGAGTTCCGCCGGGCGGGACACCACGCGCCCGAGCACGTCCGCGCCGAGCAGCAGCACGGGCGAGAGGAGCGCCGCGTACGGCATGATCCAGCGCATGTCGGGGCCGGTGAAGGAGCGCACGACGTGCGGCACCATGAGGCCGACGAACATGATGGGCCCGCAGGCGGCGGTCGCGGCCCCGCACAGCAGCGTCGCGGCGGCCATGGAGAGCGCGCGGGTCCGGGTCAGGTGGGCGCCCAGGGCGCGGGCGGTGTCGTCGCCCATGCCGAGCGCGTTCAGCGGCCGGGCCAGGCCGAGGGCGATGAGGATGCCGAGGGCGAGGAACGGCAGGACCTGCTGGATGGTCTCCATCTTGGCCGAGGCGAGCGAGCCCACGGTCCAGAAGCGCATCTTGTCGAGCGCGGCGTTGTCGGTGATCATCACGGCCTGGAGGTAGCCGGTGAGCGCCGCGGTCAGGGCGGTGCCGGCGAGCGCGAGCCGCACCGGCGTGGCGTTGCGGGTGCCGCCGAGCATGTACACGAGTACACCGACGATCGCCGCCCCCGCGAACGCGAACCACACGTAGCCGCTCAGCGAGGTGACGCCGAAGAAGCTGATGGCGGTGACGACGGCCGCCGACGCCCCCATGTTGATCCCGAGCAGTCCGGGGTCGGCCAGCGGATTGCGGGTCAAAGCCTGGAGAACGGCACCGGAGAGCCCGAGCGCGCCCCCCGCGAGCACCCCGAGCAGGGTCCGCGAGACCCGCTCCCCGACGACCACGTCGGCGTACGTCCCCGAGTCCTGGAAGAGGCCGTGCCAGACCTGGTCCATGGAGAGCTGTTTGGCGCCGACGGCGATGCTGGCGAACACGACGGCCAGCAGCAGGACGGCGGAGAGGAGCAGCCCGATGCCGCGCAGCGCGCGGCGGTTGGGCGGCGCGGCCGGGGATTCCGCGCGGGGTTCGGGGGGACTGTCGACCAACACGAGGTTAGGTTAGCCTACCCTCCCATTGGCCTCTTCTGGCTCCGGCTCCCCGTCGGCTCGATGAGAGAAGAACCACGCATGCCCTGGTCACCTCGCGCCCTCCGGCCCACCCCCTCGCGGCGCGCCCTGCTGTCCGCGGGCGCCGCCCTGAGCCTCGGCGGCCTGCTCGGCGCCTGCGGCAGCGACGACGGCGAGCCGTCGAGGAGCACCGGGAAGGGCGGCGGGGGCTGGAGCTTCAAGGACGACCGCGGCAAGGTCGTGAAGACCGACGCCGTCCCCGAGAACATCGTCGCGTTCATCAGCACCGCCGCCGCCCTGCACGACTACGGCGTCCGGTGCACGGGCGTCTTCGGCCCGTCCGGGCCCGTCGACGGCAAGCCCAACCCGCAGGCGGGCGACCTCGACGTCAGCGAGCTGACCAGCCTCGGCGAGACCTGGGGCCAGTTCAACGTGGAGAAGTACGCGGCCCTCCGCCCGGACGTGCTGATCAGCAACATGTTCCCGCCGCCCGCCCTGTGGTTCGTCCCCGAGGAGAGCAGCAAGAAGATCGCCGCCCTCGCGCCCACCATCGGCATCAACGGCGCCCGCGCCTCCCTGCTCGAACCGCTCCGGCGCTACGCCGAGCTGGCCGAAGCACTCGGCGGCGACCTGGAGTCGGCGAAGGCGCGGGCCGCCAAGTCCCGCTTCCAGAAGGCCGAACGGACCCTGCGCGAGGCCGCGCGGGCCAACCGCGGCCTGAAGGTCCTCGCCATGACCGGCGACGCCGACCAGATGTACGTCGCCGTCCCCGACTCCTACTGCGACCTGAACTATTTCAAGGACCTCGGCGTGGAGTTCGTCGAGGGCAAGAAGAGCGACGAGTGGGGCTTCTGGGAGTTCCTCAGCTGGGAGAACGCCGACAAGCACCACGCCGACCTCATCATGGTCGACAACCGCTCCTCCGCCCTCTCCTCCGAGGAACTCGCCAAGAAGCCCACCTGGAGGAAGCTGCCCGCGGTCAAGGCGGGCCAGACCGTCCCGTGGTCCATGGAGGAGCGCTACAGCTACGCGGGCTACGCCCCGGTCCTGGAACGCCTGGCCGAGGCCGTCACCACGTCCAAGAAGCTCAAGCGCTGACACCGGGGTGGCGAGCAGCCCCCGCACCACCCCGGCCGGGCCGACGCTTCCTCACCATCGAGCCCGCAGGCCCCCGCCGGGCCGGCGCCCACTCACCCCGAGCCCACAGGCCCCCTCACAACCCCAGCCGGGCCAGCGCCTTCTCGCCGTCGAGCCCGCAGGTCCCCTCCCCCGCCTCGCTCCAGGCCACCGCGCACAGCGCCCGCAGTCCGTCGAGCGCCGGCCCCTCGCCCTCCACCGCCAGCGCGTCGTCCCGCACGGAAGCACTCCATCCGCCGCATGCGAACCCGCCCTCGACGGCCTCCACTTCAGGCTGCCCGCCCAGCAGCCCCCGCAGATCGGCGTCGACGTACGTCGGCCGGTGCTCGGGCCGCGCGGCAAGCAGCGCCGCCCCGTCCGTGACGCCCGTGAGGACGAGCAGCGAGTCCACGCCGCCGTTGAACGCCCCCTCGATGTCCGTGTCGAGCCGGTCACCCACCACCAGCGGCCGCTGCGCCCCGGTCCGCAGGATCGTCTCCCGGTGCATGGGGGGCAGCGGCTTGCCCGCCACCCGCGGCTCCGCTCCCGTGGCGATCCGCACCACCTCCACGGCCGCGCCGTTCCCCGGCGCGATGCCGCGGGCGCTGGGGATCGTCAGGTCCGTGTTGGACGCGAACCACGGCACCCCGCGCGCGATCGCGTAACAGGCCTCCGCGAACCGCCCCCACGGCAACTCGGGCCCGCCGTACCCCTGCACCACCGCCACCGGCGAGTCCTCCGCCGACTCCACCGGCTCCAGGCCGCGCTCACGCAGAGCAACCCTCAGGCCTTCCCCGCCGACCACCAACACCCTCGCGCCCGCGGGCAGTTGCTCACTCATCAGACGCGCCACGGCCTGCGCGGAGGTGATCACGTCCGACGCCTCCGCCGGAATGCCAAGCTCCGTCAGGTGCTCCGCCACCGCGTCCGGAGTGCGCAGCGCGTTGTTCGTCACGTACGCGAGACGCATGCCGCCTGAGCGGGCCGTTTCGAGCGACTCCACGGCGTGGGCGATCGCGTGTCCGCCCGCGTACACCACCCCGTCCAGGTCGAGAAGTGCCGTGTCGTACGCCTCGCTCAGCGCACGCGCGCTGCCCGCGGGCCGGGTCGGGACGCTCTGACCGCCGGTCTGGCTCATTACGTATCGCTCCTCGTGAGATCCACTACACCGATCATCGCGCATGCCACTGACACACTTACGATGCACTAATGAACACAGTGGGTCACACGGACGTCCAAGGCCTCGACCTGATCCCGTTCCGGGGCGTGCGCTACGACCCGCAGCGGGTCGGCAGTCTCGCCGCGGTGACCTCACCTCCGTACGACGTGGTGGTGCGGCCCGACGGGCTCCTGGAGTTGGAGTCCTCCGACCCGCACAACATCGTCCGTCTCATCCTGCCGCAGGCCACCACCCAGGCCGCACGTGACCAGCAGGCGGCGGACACCCTGCACGACTGGCTCAGCGAGGGCGTCCTCGCCCCGGACCCGCTGCCCAGCCTGTACGTGTACGAGCAGCACGACGGCGACATCCTCCAGCGCGGCATCATCGGCGCCCTGCGCCTGTCCGAGCCGTCACAGGGTGTCGTCCTGCCGCACGAGGACGTCATGCCGCACGTCATCGACGACCGCGCCGCCCTGATGCGCGCGACGGCGGCCAATCTGGAACCGCTGCTCCTGACCTACCGCGGCGACGCCGAGCCGGGCGGCACGGCCACCGCGATAGAGCGCGCCATACTCCACAAGCCGTTGCTCTCGACGACCACGGAGGACGGCTTCAGCCACCGCCTGTGGGCGGTGACCGATCCGGCGGAGGTCGCCGCGATCCAGTCAGATCTGGCCCGTCACCAGGCCCTGATCGCCGACGGCCACCACCGCTGGGCCACCTACCTGCGCCTGCGCGGCGAACACGGCTCACCGGGCCCGTGGGACTTCGGCCTCGTCCTGCTGGTGGACACCCTCCGCTATCCGCTGCGGGTCCGCGCCATCCACCGCTACCTCCACCGCCTCCCGGTCGCCGACGCCCTGGCGGCCCTGGAAGGCTCCTTCCGCGTCCGCTCCCTGGAGTGCCCGCTCGCCCAGGCCCTGGACTGCCTCGCGGAGGCCGCGACGGAGGGCAACGCGTTCCTCCTGGCGGGCGACGGCGCCTACCACCTGGTGGACCGCCCGTCCCCCGACCTGATCGCCCGTACGGTCCCCGCCGGCCGCCCGGACGCCTGGCGCACCCTTGACGCCACGGTCCTGCACGCCACGCTCCTGGATCACATCTGGCGCATCCCGGACGCGCCCGAGCACATCGCGTACATCCATCACACGGAGGCCACGGTCGAGAAGGCCGAGCGCGAGGGCGGCACGGCCGTCCTCATGCATCCGGTCCGTGAGGAGGTCGTCCGCGACCTGGCCCGTCAGGGCGTCACGATGCCCCGCAAGTCGACGTCCTTCGGCCCGAAGCCCGCCACCGGCGTGGTCCTGCGCGACCTGGCGTTCTAGTACGCGCCGCGCCGTGTACGCCACAGGGGCGGCCCTCCGTCGGAGGGCCGCCCCTGTTCACTCACCGCGCCGGGACGTCAGTCCTCGTCCCGCTCCGGCGTCTCTGCGGCGGCGGGAGCCTGCGTCTCGTCGTCCGCCGGCTGCTCGGGGGTCTCGCCGTCCGCCTGGAGGGCGTCGACGAACTCGACGCCGTCCAGCTCGGCGAGCCGGTCGGAGGCGTCCGTGCTGCCGTCCTTGTCGGACTCGACGGCCTTCGCGAACCACTCGCGCGCCTCGGCCTCGCGTCCGGCGGCCAGGAGCGCGTCGGCGTACGCGTACCGCAGCCGCGCGGTCCAGGGCTGCACCGAGTTGGACGCCAGCTCGGGGCTCTGGAGCGTCACGATCGCCGCGTCGAGCTGGTCCATGTCACGGCGGGCCCCGGCGGCCACGAGGCGCATCTCGACCTGCCCGGCCTTGTCGAGCTTGTGCACCTCGGGCGCCCCGGCCATTTCGAGGGCCTTCTCCGGCCGGCCGAGCCCGCGCTCGCAGTCGGCCATGACCGGCCACAGCTCGACGCTGCCGGTCATCCGCCGGGCGGTCCTGAACTCCGCGAGGGCCTCGCTGTACTTCTGGTTGGCGTACGCGGCGAAGCCCGCGGCCTCGCGTACGGCCGCGACGCGCGAGGCGAGCCGTAGGGCGACCTTCGCGTAGCCGTAGGCCTGCTCGGGGTCCTCGTCGATGAGCCTGGCGACCATCACCAGGTTCTTGGCGACGTCGTCGGCGAGCCCCTTCGGCATGCTCTGGAGTTCCTGCCGTACGTCCTTGTCGATCTCGTCCCCGGTGACGTCCTCCGGGATCGGCAGGCGCTTGACCGGCTCGCGGTCACCGCGGTCGTCGCGCCGGTCGTCACGGCGGAAGCCGCCTCGGTCGCGGTCGTCGCGGCCACGGAACCCGCCGCCGCCCGGACGTCCCCGGCCGTCGTCGCGCCGGTCGTCACGGCGGAAGCCGCCTCGGTCGCGGTCGTCGCGGCCGCGGAATCCACCGCGGTCCCCGCGGTCGCGGTCGTCGCGCCGGTCATCCCGGCGATCGTCGCGACGGTCGTCGCGGCGGAAGCCGGGACGGTCACCGTCACGGCGGAACCCGCCGCGGTCGCGGTCGCCGCCACGGTCACGGTCGTCGCGGCCGCGGAAGCCACCACGGTCGTCCTGGCGGAAACCCCCGCGGTCGCGGTCATCCCGACGGTCGTCGCGCCGGTCGTCACGACGGAATCCACCGCGGTCGCGGTCGTCACGACGGTCATCACGTCGGTCGTCGCGGCGGAAGCCGGGACGGTCCCCGTCACGACGGAATCCACGGTCCCGGTCGTCACCACGGTCATCGCGACGGAAGCCGCCGCGGTCGCCGCGGTCGCGGTCATCACGTCGGTCGTCGCGGCGGAAGCCGGGACGGTCCCCGTCACGGCGGAACCCGCCGCGGTCGCGGTCTCCGCCACGGTCACGGTCGTCACGGCGGAAGCCGGGACGGTCACCATCGCGACGGAACCCACCACGGTCGCCGCCGCGGTCACGGTCGTCACGGCCACGGAAACCACCACGGTTGTCGTCACGACGGAACCCGCCACGGTCGCGGTCGTCACGACGGTCGTCCCGACGGTCATCGCGTCGGTCGTCGCGGCGGAAGCCGGGACGGTCGCCATCGCGACGGAAGCCGGGGCGGTCGCCGCCACGGTCGCGGTCGTCACGGCCACGGAAACCACCACGGTCCCCACGGTCGCGATCGTCGCGTCGGTCATCCCGGCGATCGTCGCGCCGGTCGTCGCGGCGGAAGCCGGGACGGTCCCCGTCACGACGGAACCCGCCGCGGTCGTTGTCGCGACGCGGTCCGCCTCGGTAGCCGCCCCGGTCACCACCGTCCCGGCGGCGCTGCTCGCGCTCCGGACGCTCGTCGGGAGAGTTGGTGGACATCGGTGACTCCTAGTCTTCGGTACCGCAGTCATTCTGACGCAGTCGCGTAGTCTGCGCCCTTCGGCAAAACAAAAAGGACCCTTGGTCCCAGCGTGAACGCTGGGACCAAGGGTCCTCCAAAGATTGTTCGGCGGCGTCCTACTCTCCCACAGGGTCCCCCCTGCAGTACCATCGGCGCTGAAAGGCTTAGCTTCCGGGTTCGGAATGTAACC